>JAEYZR010000363.1 GCA_023427945.1 Pseudomonadota bacterium
TGACCCACGTCGTGACGCTTTTTCGACTGGATGGACGGACACACGCTCTGATGAAAGAAGACGAGGAAATCGAGGATCATCGTTATGAACATTGATACGACTGCATTGATCAGCGGCCATCAGAATAAGGACCTCTCCCCCGGTCCTGATGACAGGCAGGGCCTGGACGGGCTGATGCGGCACGCGATGACAAGAACGCGACGCACCCCGTCGGAACAACACGTTCACCGTAATGCTGGAACGGGCGGGCAGGACGACACGGCAAACGAAACAGTCAGCTTGCCCGTCAAATTCACCATGACCGCCCCGGAAATCGAGAAAGATGACGACGATGGCGAGCTGGCCATGCCCTCGGCTTTGCCCATGCAGGTTCTGGTGTATGTGGATTTCCCTAATACGGCAGTCGTGCCGGACACTGCGCTGGGCAAGAATGACGTTTCCGCACGCCCAACGCCAGACACGGCCCTGAGCAAGAACGACCTTTTCGCAGGCCCAGCGCCAGACACAATCCTGAGCAAGAACGACCTTGCCGCACGCCCAGCGCCGGGCACTGCTGCGCAAAGCCAGCCGCCGGTGTCCTCCGACCATCAGGGCATAGCCGCGACCACGATGGCCCTCGATACGCCAGCGTCCGTACCTGCCGATGCAGGTTTTACCGGATTCAAAAAGCCCGACGAACCTGCCAGGCAGCAGCAGACGGCACACGGCGTGACCAACACGACACCGGTGATGACCGCGAATGTCGAACCGGTTAGCTCCGAAAGACAGCCGTCGCACCCATCCACACCGAACCAGGCGCCTGCACCATCCTCCCCTGCCGACATCGCAAGCGACAAGCCGCTTGATCGAACCATGGCGGACGGCACGAGGGCAACCGGCACGATCGAGCACGCCTCATCGGACAGCGTCGAAATGACTTACCGCTTTAAATCATGGGGGCCCACCGAATCAGTGTCCTTGAAACTCGACCGCGTCCACCCGGGCGCGCAAATGCTTGCGGCGGCATCCAGCGTACAGGTGCACAAGGTTCTTGCCGACGCACTGGATCAATCCAGGCGCGGTGCGAAGGGCCAGCCTTCCATGCGCCTGACCTCCGATGCCTTCGAGGATGTCTCCGAACGTGCTGATGAACGGAGCCGTCAACGCTCATCATGAAGAATGCAAAGAGGTCCGAACTGGCATTGCGCGCAATCGATCCAGCAACCGTTGCGCAGAAGAATCGCCTGCTGGCTTCAGGCGTGAAAGATTTGTCCATCGCGCGCCTTGACCGCGCCGAACCTTATGTCGCACTGGACACCCGGATAAACGGACAGCGCTGCATCGCCTTCGTTGCACTCCAGCAGTTGATCGATCACTGGCTCGGTGAGGCCACGCTGCCAGCCGCGCAAATGGACGAGGAGATCACGCAGCGTTTCATCAAGGACGCATACCTGCAGCAGAGCCTGCCCACGCCATCGCGATATCTGGCCTGGGAAGGGCTGGTCGGTCTGGCGCAGACGCAAGCCTACGACAATCCGTTGCTGCTTTTGAAGGGCGGCCCGTTCGACATTTTCCTGCCCGAGCTACCCGCAGACTTCAGCCATGACGGCGGGGCGGTGCACCCTGACATCCCGGTCCGCCTTCAAATGACGATAGGTGTGCTGCACTTGCCTGCTTCGGCCCTTGTCGGCATATCGGCAGGCGATGTGATGCGCGTACCTCGGCAAATGGGTCTGGCCCGTGTAGCGGGTGTGCCCATTTTTTCTTTTCAGATTGACGGAGATTATCTGATGATCGAAACGACTCTCAACGATGAACAGCACACCGTTGCGCTTGACGACCGGGACGATGAAGGCGATTATCCGGTCGACTTCCAGACCGGCGAGCCCGCCTCGAACAAGGACCTCTCCAATGCCGGGGAGATTGGCTGTCCGGAAGCACCCGCCCACGCTGCCTCGACGGCCCCCCTCGACGCAGACGGCCAGGCACCGCATTTCGACCATGCGCCAGGCGCGCTCAGCGTGGAGGATTTGCCTGTCGCGATTTCCTTCGTGTTGAGCCGCTGCACCATGCGTGTGGCACAACTCGGCACCTTTCAACCGGGCATGACGCTGCCACTGGAGCATCCCACGCCTTATGTGGATGTGATGGCGGGTTCCATCCGTCTGGCCCGTGGGGAGCTGGTGCGTGTGGGCCAGGATCTGGGCGTGGAACTCATCGATGTCTTTTCGGAAAAGACCGCCCGGCAGACTGAGACGACACCATGATGATGGACAATCCTGTCCTTTTGATCGGCACGTTGGCGCTGGCCACGCTGGCGCCTTTCGTGCTGGCCGTGGGTAGTTGCTTCCTGAAGTTCTCGGTGGTCTTTGCGTTGCTGCGCAATGGCATTGGGCTGCAGCAAGTGCCATCGAACATGGTGCTCAATGGCATCGCAGTGATCATGACGGCTTTCGTGATGATGCCGATCTTCAATCAGGCTCAAAATTACTACCGTGATCAGCAGATCGATCTGAGCAATCCCGCTTCGTTGCAGCTGTTCCTGGACGAAGGGCTTTCACCCTACCGAAAGTACCTCGCCCGCTACGCCAGCCCAGAAATGGTGCAGTTCTTTGGCGAATTGCACGAAGCTCAGTTGCGCGACGACACGCAGGCGGACAGTCAGGCCCCGGCGCGTACCCCGGATGACCGCATCGACCCCGAACAGGCTTCGCTGCTCACACTACTTCCCGCCTACGCCCTGAGTGAACTCAAGAGCGCGTTCGAGATCGGCTTCTACATCTATCTGCCCTTTGTCGTCGTGGATATGCTGGTGTCCAACGTGTTGCTGGCATTGGGGATGATGATGATGAGTCCCGTCACGATCGCACTTCCCATCAAACTCATTCTGTTCGTCATGATGGATGGCTGGGAAAAGATCGTGAAAGGCATGATCCTGCAATACGTCCAGCTGGCCGGCCAATAGCGCTCGTCTCATGCACAACCTACTTTACGCTGCTGACCAGGCCCTCTATCTGATCGTGGTGCTCTCGGCTGTCCCTATCGCGGTAGCCACGATCGTGGGTTTGCTCGTTGCCCTCCTGCAGGCTGTCACCCACCTGCAAGAGCAGACGCTGCCGTTCGGACTGAAGCTTCTGTCGGTCTGTATATGCATTTATGTCATGTCGGGCTGGCTGGGTGCGAGGTTGCTGAACTTCGGCAATATCATTCTCACCGCTGCGTTTTCGTAATGCCCGCCGTCTCGACGATCAGCTTCGACAAAGCCATGCTGATGCTGCCCCTGGGCCTGGCTCGCATCACCCCGGTATTGATGTTTCTACCCATGCTGGGGGAGAAGACCCTGGGGCGAGGCATGTTGCGGGCCGCGTTCATGGCGCTGCTGTGTCTAGGTCTGCTGCCTGTCTTCACGCGGCCGGACCTCGATCTTCAAGCGCTGTATCTGCCGGCCGCCCTGTTCAAGGAAGCATTGATCGGGTTGATCATTGGCCTGGCGCTGGCGGCGCCTTATTACGCGGCAACCACAATGGGGGACCTGCTGGACAACCAGCGCGGTGCCACGATTGCCCAGTCGATCGACCCTACCGCTGGTATCGAGACCTCGCTGCTGGGTTCTTTCATGGGTTTTCTGTGGGCCGTGCTGTTCTTTTCGGGTGGCGGACTGCCGTGGATACTGACGACGCTCTCGCAGAGCTATCGGCATATTCCTCTGGACGGCGTGCTGGCCCTGGACATGCCGACCGTGCTTGCGCTTGCAAAAATGCTCGGGCAAGCTGTGCAGGCAGGTATCGTGGCTGCGGCACCTGCTGTCGCGGTCCTGCTGCTCATGGACATTGGCCTGGGCATACTTTCCAGGTTTGCCGCCCAACTCAATCCGTTCTCACTGGCCCTCACGGTCAAGAGCCTGGCGGCGGTCATGGTGCTGCTGCTCTATGTGTCCAGTGGCACGTTCAATACCATGAACCAGCTTCTTCACGCCTGGCCGCTTGAACGGCTGCTGCCTGCCTCACCATGAGCGCCAGCGCCAAGACCGAACAGCCCACCGAAAAGAAAAAACGGGATGCGAGCAAGAAAGGGCAAATCTGGCGCAGCCAGGATCTGATTACGCTCATCATGCTGTTTGGCGGGATATGTCTGCTGCGTTATGGTTTTTCGCTGGCCGACATCATCCGGCATCTGCTGCAGACAGGCGGAGATGGCTTTCAGATGTCCGTGCCGGAGTACGTGAAAAAAATGCTGACCGTGTTCTTCAAGATTACGGCCATGATGATCGGCGGGACCATGTTGTTGTCCGTCCTGCCCAATCTTCTGATGTCGCGCTTTCGCCTGGCCTCGCAGGCCGTCAAGATTGATTTTGCCGCACTCAACCCCGTTGCCGGTTTCAAGAAGATATTCAACCTCAGAACCGTCAAGGACTCGGTCAAGGCGTGCCTCTATCTTGTCGTTTTTATCTGTGCGGCCAAGGTGTTCTGGACCACCCATCGCATACAGATTCTCGGGCTGTACCGGCTGACGCCGCAGGGCAGTGCGACCGCCCTGCGAGACCTGGCCTTCGGGCTGGCGGCCACCCTGCTGGGAGCCGCCCTGGTCGTCGCGCTCATCGACATGCTGCTTGAATACGTGCTCTACATCCGCGAGCTGAAAATGACGCGCGAAGAAGTCAGGCGTGAGTTCAAGGATCAGTTCGGCACGCCCGAGATCAAACAGGAGCGTCGCCGCCTCGGCCATGAATTATTGTCTGGTGAAGTCATGGCGAATGTGGAGCAGTCGAACTTCGTGCTGGCCAACCCCACGCACATTGCGATAGGAATCTACATCAATCCGGAAATTTCCATACTGCCTTTCATTTCCGTGATGGAGATCGACGAACATGCGCTGGCCGTGATTGCCCGGGCGCGTGAAATCGGCATTCCAGTGATCAGGGATATTCCCCTGGCCCGTCGGATCTTCGAACAGAATCGCCGTTATTCCTTTGTTTCCGAAGACTGCCTGGAGGAGATCGGCAATGTATTGCGATGGCTGATGGACGTGGAGAAAAGCCGTCAGGCGCAATACGAGGCGTTGCACACCGGCAAGGACAATCCCTGACGCCCGGACCGTCCCTCACGGCAGCGATATGAGCCCGGCGACTTATTGCAGCGCCAGTGACATTTCCACGGGCGCACTGGGCTGGGTGACCGGCAACCTGAGCGTAAAGCAGCTTCCCGAACCGGGCGAGGATGTCACGTTGACCGTCCCCATGTGCTGCTGCGCGACCGTCATGACGAACGGCAGGCCCAGACCCACGCCCAGGCCGGCGTCCCAAGGGGTGGCCGAGACCTGGAAGAACGGTTCGAACAGACGTCGTTGCGCCTCCTGCGACACACCAATGCCCTGGTCTTCGACAGATATTTCCACCCACTGCGAGGCCATGACGGCATGGATGTTCACCTGCGTGTGGGGCGGTGAATACTTGATCGCGTTATCCAGCAGATTGACCATCGCCCGCAACAGCATATTTCTGTTGCCGTGGACACAGGCTGGCGCCGCGCCCTCACGGGTTGTCAACAGAATATCCTTGGCCAGTGCGGTGTGCCAGAGGCGGTCGACCGCCTCCGCGATGAGGTCGTCGACGTCGATCTCGATAAAAGCCCGGCGATCCAGATGGCCCGCGCGCGACAGGTCTGTATAGCCCTGCGTCACGCGCAGGCTGTAGTCCACGAGCTTGTGTATGTTGGCGATGAAACCGGCGTCGGCCTTCGAATTGGCCTGCAGGCGCTCTTCGAGCATGGATCGCACGGTCGCCAGCGGGCTGCGCATGTCGTGGGCCATATGGCGCAGCGTCACCTGGTCACTTTCGATCTCGGCGCGCAGGTCATGGATGTCGAGCACGCAAATCAGGCTGGCCGTGGAGTCGTAACGTGCGCCATCGGAGAACGGCGCCACCATGATGGTGTGCGTGCGCGCCTGCAAGGTCATCTCGAATGAGCGCATGTGGCCGCTCGCCCTGGCTTCGGTGATGGCCTCACGCACCTGGTTCAGGATGGGATGGTCGGGCAGCCTGGGCGACGGGGCATGAATGTCGAACGCACCCAGCAGCGCTCTGCCCCGCGCGTTGTACGTGACCAGCTGGCCATGTTCCTCGACAAAGACTGCGTAGGGCAAGGTATCCATCATTTCGACGTAGCCCGACTGCCAGCCCCGGATATCCTTCATGATGCGTGCGACCTTGTCGCCACGGAAGTACCAGGCGTTCTTCAACGAGGCTGAGCGTGCGTCTCGCGCACCCGGCGACACCGCAGTCAGCGGATCGGGTGCATCCTGCTGCAGTTGCCTGTATGCCCGGACCAGGGAGGCGCTCACTGTGCCTGCACGGCGCCAGCCACACAAGGCAAACACGCCAACGCCTGCTGCCATCACGGCCCCCGGCGGCAGCCAGTAGGACCAGTGCAGCAGCGCCAGAAGGTTGACGGCAACATACACAGCGAACCAGAGCGCCATCGCCGTGTACATGCGCCAACCGCTGAACAGAAGACAGATCAGCAGTGTTCCGGTCAGCGTCATCGCGTTGATGCCCAGACTGACCAGGAAAGGCGGTTTGCCCAGCACGTGACCCTCCAGCAGGGCTTCGGCCATCATGGCGCTGGCCTCGGTGCCGTGTACGCCGGAGTCCGGGTGAGATCCGGCAGACAGGTGATAGAGTCTGCCCGTGTCGGTGACACTGCTGCCGATGAAGACGATTTTTCCACGCCACTGCGAGGCAGGTATCGCGCCATTCAATACATCGACGTAGGAATACCGCTTCAGGTGAAAGCGGGTGGGCAGGCGCATCGACATGACACCGGGCTGGCGCTTGCCCAGGCTGGATACGCTGTCCTGGATGTAGTCTTCGATACGGTCTATGGGCAGCGCTTTCCGGGCGACGCGGATGGCCTCGATGATGACATGAGCAAGCACCTCCCCGGTGGCAGGGACATTGATGTAAGGCAGAAACCCGTTCACGAGATCGTCTCCGCCCACCACGATGCTCCGTTGTCCCGTAG
>JAEYZR010000002.1 GCA_023427945.1 Pseudomonadota bacterium
CCGCCACTCTCCCCAACGCCACGCACACGAATTCCACGCCCGCCCCAGGACATCTGCCGTGACCGCTCAACCGACGCCCGTAGGCGCTCCACATTTCGCCTATGTCGACAACGCCCTGCACGCCGAAGGCGTGAGTCTGCAGGCATTGGCCACCGAACTGGGAACCCCGCTGTACGTCTATTCCCGCGCCGCGCTTCAGGCGGCCTGGGGCAGCTACCGCGACGCCATCGGCCAGCGCCGCGTGCTGGTCTGCTATGGCATGAAAGCCAATTCCAACCTTGCCGTACTCAAGGAATTCGCCCGCCTGGGGGCTGGCTTTGACATCGTTTCTGGCGGCGAACTCAAGCGCGTACTGGCAGTGGGCGGCGACCCCGCACGCATCGTTTTTTCCGGCGTGGGCAAGCAGGCCTGGGAGATCCGCCTGGCCCTGGAATCGGGTGTCAAAAGCTTCAACGTGGAATCCGAGGCCGAACTGCGCCACATTTCGCAGATCGCACACGCGATGGGCAAGGTCGCGCCCATCTCCATTCGTGTGAATCCCGACGTTGACGCGCGTACCCATCCCTATATTTCGACCGGCCTGAAAGACAACAAATTCGGTATCGCCATCGAGACGGTGCAGGCGGTGTATCGCCTGGCGACCACGCTGCCGGGCCTGGACGTGATGGGCGTGGATTGCCACATCGGTTCGCAACTCACCGAGATCGACCCCTATCTCGACGCCCTGGACAAACTCATCGGCCTGATCGAGCGCCTGCAGGCCGACGGCATCGACATCCGTCACCTGGATATCGGCGGTGGACTGGGCATACGCTATACCGACGAAACCCCCATGCAGCCCAAGGACCTCATCGACCAGGTGTTCGAGCGCCTGGAGGCGGCGGGCATGGGCGGGCTGGAACTGCTGATGGAGCCGGGACGTTCGCTGGTCGGCAACGCCGGGGTGCTGCTCACCACCGTCCAGTACCTGAAACACGCAGAAAGCCGCAATTTCGCCATCGTGGACGCGGCCATGAACGACCTGCTGCGCCCGGCCCTCTACCAGGCCTGGCATGGTGTCCTGCCGGTGACGCCCCATTCGTCGCAAACCGGGGCTGCCCTGCAGACCTACGACATCGTGGGGCCGGTGTGCGAGAGCGCAGACTGGCTGGCTCGCAAGCGCGAACTGGCGCTTGCGCAAGGCGATGTGCTGGCGTTGGAATCAGCGGGCGCCTACAGCATGGTCATGGCCAGCACGTACAACTCCCGCACGCGTGCCGCCGAAGTCATGGTCGACGGCACCGAGCACCACGTCGTACGTCAGCGCGATACCTTCGAAGACTTGATCCGCGGAGAATCCACCCTGCCCTGATGGAGGGGATCGATGCTGCCCGGCACAGGCCTCATGCGCCGCGTGCCGGCAGCGTACGCGGTGTGAACACATCGCGTCGCCGCCACATCACCAGCATGCAGATCAATCCGGGCACTACCAGCGTGGCATACGCCACCCCATAATTGCCTGCCAGCCCCGCAATCAGACCGAACAGCGGTGGCCCCACGACCACCCCGAGAAAAGTGAACGCCAGCGTGCCACCCGTGGCCAGACCGGCCTGACCCGGCGGAGCCTGACGCGCCACCTCGGCCAGATACACGCCATTCCAGCCGATCGCGCTGGCACCCATTATCACGACCGGCACCAGAATCAGCCACATGGGGGCATCGCGTCCAAGCAATGCAATGCCCAGACTGGACAGAATGATCATGGCCCCCAGCAGCGCAAGCATCCTGGGCGCGCCCAGAAACCGGTCCGACACATAGCCCCACAACATGCGCCCGCATACCCCGGCCGCCTGCGATACGCCCAGCACCACACCGGCGACGATCAGCGACATGGCCATATCCTGATTCAGCCAGGTCACCAGATAGGTGGTGAGCGACAACTGGCAGATCGAAAACATGAACGAACACAGCGCCAGAAGGCGCAGTGAGCGCTGCTTGAGCACCAGTCGCAGCGGTGCGGACAGGCCCGCGCCAAAGGACATGCGCTGCGCACGATCACGGTCTGCATCGAGCACTCGGCACAGCGGCTGAACCAGCGCTATGCACAGCAACGCACCAACGGCTACCACCCAGAAGGCTCCCTGCCAGCCAATCACGGTCGACAGACCGGGCACGATCAGGCCCGCCAGGGCGCCGCCCAGCGGCACGCCGGTCTGCTTGAGTGAAAACACCAACGAGAGCCGATGCGCGGGCGTGGTGCGCACCAGCAGGTGCGAGCTCGCCGGTGTGATCGGCCCATACCCGATGCCGATCAGAAGCGCCCCCAGGGCCATGCTCGGCACCCAGGTCACGGTGCACAGCAATACACCGATCGCACACGATGCCAGACCCATCTGAGACAGGCGGATGGCCCCGAAACGCCGTACCCCTGCGCCACTGACCAGACTGGCCGTCATGGCGCCCACGTAGACCAGCGCCACGTAAAGCCCCACATACGAAGGCGACACACCCATCGTCTGCGCCACCAGGGGCGCCACCACGGGCAGGGTCAGCAAAGCCATCGCCACCAGCGACTGGACGGTCAACGTGGCAACCAGGACGAGCCAGTTCGATGGCTGGGCGGGCGGCGGTGAAACCTTGTCGGGCGACTGCGAAGACGTGGAAGACGTCACAGGGCTACAGTTCTCCGTAGGAATGCAGGCCCGACAGGAACATGTTCACGCCCAGGAATGCAAAACCGGTGATCAACAGTCCCACCAGCGTCCAGTATGCGGCCAGCGTCCCGCGCAAGCCTTTGATCAGGCGCATGTGCAGCCAGGCGGCATAGTTCAGCCAGACGATCAGCGCCCAGGTTTCCTTGGGATCCCACTGCCAATAGGCGCCCCAGGCATCGGCTGCCCACAACGCCCCCAGGATGGTCGCCACCGTGAAGAACGCGAAGCCAATGGCAATCGCGCGATACATGATGTCGTCCAGCACTTCCAGACTTGGCAGGGCACGCGAGATAGGCCCACGGGCCAGCAGAATGCTGCCCACGATCACCGCCCCCACGCCCCCGTAGAGGGCCCAGGTCGCCGATATGCCTTCCGTACGAAACACCAGGGGCTCCATGCACAGCAGCACACCCAGCAGGAACAAGGGAATCAGCCTGGCCCAGGACCGCGTCTGCCCGTGCACTTTCACCAGATACGCAAAGCCCACCATCGCCGCCAGCGAGAACGTGCCGTAGCCTATGAAATTCGCCGGAACATGCAGCTTCATCCACCAGCTTTTCAATGCAGGCACCAGAGGCTGGATCTGGGCGGCATCGCGTGTGAACGAATACCAGAGCAGGAAGACCACGGCAGAGGAAATCACCAGCATCACGAAGCCGCCCAGCGCGCGCGTGGCGTAGCGGCGTTCGTAATACAGGTAGAACATCGCGGTGATCAGAGAGAACACCACGAACACTTCGTACAGGTTGCTCACCGGGATGTGGCCCAGATCAGGGCCCATCAGGTGGCCCTCATGCCAGCGCACCAGCAGGCCCGTCAGGCCCGCAAAGACGGCGCCCCAGGTCAGCGCCGTTCCCAGCCAGGCCGAGGTGGCCGACACAAAGCCCACCCAATAGAGCACCATCGCAAGCAGGAAGAGTACGCACATCCACAGGATGGCCGATTGCGACGAAAACAGATATTTCAGCAGGAACGCCTGATCGGCTCGCGCCAGGTCGCCTTGATACAGGTAGATGGCCAACCCTGCCGCCAGAAAACTGGCCACCATGAGCG
>JAEYZR010000064.1 GCA_023427945.1 Pseudomonadota bacterium
TGCCATCACACCCCAGCCGCCCACGCAAACCCACACGACTCGCGCAGCGAAGACGACTAAAGCAAAGAAGCCAGCAGAAACAACGGAAGCCACAAATACCACCAAAGCCACCAAAGCATCTAAAGCATCCTCTGGGCGATTGACCAATCCCGACCGTGTCATCGACCCCAGTACCGGCCTGACCAAGCTGGATATCGCGCAGTACTACGCCGATGCGGGGTCGTTGCTCTTGCCGCATCTTGCCGGTCGACCCGTCTCGTTTCTGCGGGCGCCGCAAGGCGTGCAGGGGCCGATGTTCTTCCAGAAGCATCTGGAGCACGACATGCCCGGCGTAAAGGACCTGCCGCGATCGCTGGATCCTGGCCATCCTGCCCTGGTCGAGGTGCCCACCATGCAGGCCATCCTGTCGGCAGCGCAGATGAACGTGGTGGAGTTCCACACCTGGAACGCGGTGAAGACGAATATTTCCAAACCGGACCGCATGACTTTCGACCTGGACCCTGGCGAAGGGGTGGCCTGGAAGCGTGTCCAGGATGCCGCCAGACTTCTGCGTGTCATGTTGCAGGAGCTGTCTCTGGAACCCTTGCTCAAGACCAGTGGCGGCAAAGGACTGCATGTCGTGGTGCCGCTGCGCCGGCAGCACGACTGGGATACGGTGAAATCCCTGTCACAAGCCATCGTCGTGCACCTCGCCCAGACGATTCCAAAGATCTTCGTCAGCAAAAGCGGCCCGAAGAATCGGATTGGCAAAGTGTTCGTGGATTATCTGCGCAATGGTTTTGGCGCCACGACAGTGGCGGCGTGGTCGGCGCGGGCACGTCCCGGCATGGGTGTATCGGTGCCGGTTCAGTGGGAAGAACTCGACGATATCCAGTCAGGTGCCCAGTGGAACATCGCGAACATCTCGGATCGCCTGGACATCGGCAATCGGCCCTGGAAGCAGGCCAGGCCGCAGTCCTTGAAAGATGCCCTGACCTGGATGAATCAGGAATAGGCGGCGATGAGCAAAGATCAGTGATTCAGCGCATCATCAGCCAAAAGTTTCATGAGTGGAACAGTCTGTCCTGTGTTTGAGCGCTGCAATTGCTTGGCGCAGCGCCCGTGTCCACCTAGAATCCCTGATGTTGAAATTCCATTTCTCACGATTCGAAGGACACCTCATGAACAACGCATTCCTCGAAAAACTCAAGGTTCGCCGCACCCAATATGCGCTGGGCCGTGACGTGGCGCTTTCCAAGGAAGCGCTCACATCGATCATTCAGGAAGCGATCAAGCACAGCCCGTCTTCTTTCAACTCGCAGAGTTCGCGTGCCCTGGTGCTGTTCGGTGAGCAAAGCCAGAAACTGTGGACCCTGGCCGTCGAGGAAGTGCGCAAGGTTGCGCCCGCGGAAGGATTCGAGAAGACCGAAGCCAAGCTGATGAGCTTTGCCGCCGGTGTTGGCACCGTGCTGTTCTTCGAAGATCAGGACACAGTTCGCAGTCTGCAGGAGCAGTTTGCCCTGTATGCCGACAACTTTCCGGTCTGGTCCGAACAATCCAGTGGTATGGCGCAACTGGCTGTCTGGGCTGCGCTGGCCAATGCCGATGTGGGCGCCAGCCTGCAGCACTACAACCCCCTGATCGACGCCGTGGTGGCCAGTGAATGGAACATCCCGGCTTCATGGAAGCTGCGTGCGCAGATGCCCTTTGGCTCCAATGGCGCACCCTTTGGTGAGAAGGCGTTCATGTCCGACGAGGAACGCTTCCGCGTGGTGGGTTAAGGCTTTTCCTGCTTTTCCGATTCGTGGGCCGGGCTTGGGCCCGTGCCCACGCCCAGCGCCTGCAGCGCGAATGCATCGGTCCGGTAAACATGCAGGGCGGGATGGCTTGAAACCCCTTGAGCCTTCTCCAGCATGTTTTCCACGGGCCGCTTCATGCCCACCAGATGCAGTTCTCGGCCTTGAGATGCCAGGCTGGACAACAGCCTGATGAGGCATTCGATTCCGGTCGCATCGATCCGGTTGATGGACTGGGCAAACAGCGCCACGTGTTTGATGTCGGGCCGGTCTGCCAGATGGTCGGTGACAAAACGTTCGAACGCTCCGCTGGATGAGAATTCAAGGCCAGCATCCATGCGCAGGGCCAGCAGGCCCGGCGCCAGAGCAGGCAATTGCCATAACCATCTATCGCGCAGGCTGCCGTCGGCATGCAGACCGACCTCGATGATCCGGGGATGCAGGCGATGATAAAGAAAGTGCAGCAGGCTGAGCGTCAGCCCGACCAGAACGCCCCAGTACAGCCGCGGAGCGCTGACCAGGGTGACCATGAAGGTAATCCCCGCAATGACGGCCTCGACCCGGGTGAGTCGCCACAGATTGCGAAAACCGGCGGGCTTGAGCAGTCCATAAGTGGCCGCGACGACGACCGCGGCCAGCACCGATTTCGGTACGGGGCGCAAGAGCCCCATGCCGAACAGCAGAACCGCCAGCACCACCACCACCGAGAAGATCGTGGCCCAACCTGTTCGGGCGCCGGCATACAGGTTCAGCGCCGAGCGTGAAAATGACGAGCTCGTGGGAAATGCCCCGCACAATGCCGAGCTCACTTTGGCCAGCCCCTGGCCGAGCAGATCCTGGTTCTGATTCCATCGCCTGCCGGCATCCTGGCTATCGATCTTGGCGCTGGCGGCCGTTTCCAGGAAGCTGACCAGCGTGATCACCAGCACGGGCAGCACCAGGCTGGACAAGGTGCTCCAGGGCAGGAGCGTGGGCAACTGCAAGGTCGGCATGCCTGATTGCAGAACCCCGACGACCTCGCCGCCGTGCCCTTCCACGTTCAGCAATGTGCTGGCCAGCGAAGCGCCAATCACGATGATCACGACAGTGGGCAGGCGCGGCACCCAGCGCTTGGCCGCCAGCATCAGTGCCAGCGAGACCAGGCCGAAGCCGGCCGTCAGGACATTCATGCTTCCCGGGGCTTCCCATAGCGTGGCCAGACCACCGCTGTAGCCCAGCAGGGCAGGTACCTGTGAAAGCAGAATCAGGATGGCGGCCGCCTGAGTGAACGCCATGAGTACCGGTGAACTGACGACGCTGACCAGCCACCCGAAGCTCAGCCATCCCAGCGCGATCTGAAGCAGGCCCGACAGCAGGGCCAGCCACATGGCCAGATTGATCCACTCCGGACTGCCCGGTTCGGCCATGCCTGTAAGCGAAGATGCGACCAGCAGACAGGTCAGGGCCGTGGGGCCTACTGAGAGGCGGGTGGAAGATCCCCACAGCACCGCCACCAGCGCGGGCAGCAAGGACGCATAGATTCCGGTGATCAGGGGCATGCCTGCCAGCGCAGCGTAGGCCACACCTTGCGGGATGACCATCAGACCAATGGTCAAACCGGCAGAGAACTCGCCTCGCAACAGACCAGGTGTCGGGCGGGACCACGACAAAAACGGAAAGAGTCGTCGCAAGAGTCGGGAAGTGGGCATGCCGAATCATAGCGTGCGGCACGATTCTTGTTGAGAGGCACTGACTGATCGCCCCCCTGTCTTGCCCCTGGAGAAATCTATGACCATCAAAACGCTGAAAGAAGAAAAGGCGACTGACCTCAAATTGTCCAGGCTGGCAGCGATCCAGAATCCGCTGGCCGCTGCAAAATAAGCGGGATACCGCCGCCTGGTTTCAATTTGTAATGGGCAAACAGGACGGCGGCGCCTGGCGCTTCTCGCGCTGGCCGTTCCCCTATAAGATTCGCACACCGTCGAACAGTGCACCTTTATAAGCTGCCAGGAGCGCGGCATTTTTCAGGAAGAGTGATGACCCCTGTTTTCCAAACGATCTCTTCCGGCAATGAGGGGCTGGATGATGTCCTGAAGGGTGGCCTGCCCGCAAACCGCCTCTATCTCGTCGAAGGTACGCCCGGCGCCGGCAAGACCACGCTTGCGCTTGAGTTTCTTCGCGAAGCGGTGCGCATCGGTGAGAAAGCCTTGTATGTGACGCTGTCGGAGACGGCCGAGGAGCTTTCGGCGGTCGCTCATTCGCATGGCTGGAACCTGGACGAGTTCGCCGTGCTGGAACTGAGCACCGTTGAAAATCTGTTGGGCGAACAGCGCGAACAGTCGATCCTGCATCCCTGGGAGATGGAGCTCAGCCAGACGGTTGCCTTGATCAAGGCTGAAGTCGAACGGGTACAGCCTACGCGGGTGGTGCTCGACAGTCTGTCGGAGATGCGGCTCCTGGCTCAGGATCCGCTTCGTTATCGCCGTCAGGTGCTGGCGCTCAAACAGTATTTTTCGGGGCGCGCGACCACGGTCCTGATGGTGGACGATATGTCTGCCTCGGCCCACGGCCACGACGACCACTTGCACAGTCTGTGCCACGGGGTCATCACCTTGCACAGGCTGACCCTGGATTTCGGCGCGGCCCGACGACGCTTGCAAGTGCAGAAACTGCGTGGCGTGGATTTCGTGGCGGGGTATCACGACTTCGTGATCCGCAAAGGGGGCCTGGAAATCTTTCCCCGGCTGATCGCCTCCAACCATGAAATGGAATTCGTGGCCGAGAACGTCTCCAGCGGCCTGCCAGAGTTGGACGCCATGCTGTCGGGAGGCCCTCTGCGGGGAACCTGCATGTTGATTGCCGGTCCTGCCGGTACCGGCAAGACGACGATTGCCTTGCAATACATTTTCGAGGCGTGCAAGCGGGGTGAGCCCTGCACGCTGTATGAGTTCGACGAGCGCATCGGAACGCTGCTCTCGCGTGCCGAGGCGTTCGGCATGAATCTCAGGCAATTTCTGGAAAACGGGTGCCTGCTGATCGAGCAGATCAATCCGGCGGAGGTTTCTCCAGGCGAGTTTGCCCATCGGGTGCGCCAGCAGGTGGCACAGCGCGGTGCGCGCCTGATCGCGCTGGACAGTCTGAACGGCTATCTGGCCGCGATGGCTCAGGAACAGCAACTGATCCTCCAGATGCATGAGGTGCTGTCCTATCTGAGCCATCAAGGGGTGCTGACCCTGCTGATCAACCCCCAACGAGGCATGTTGCCCACTACCGATGACGACCTCAATGTTTCCTATATTGCGGATTCGGTGGTGCTCTTGCGTTTCTTTGAAACCGAAGGCCGCATACGCAAGGCCATCTCTGTGGTGAAGAATCGCTCTGGCGGGCACGAGGACACGATCCGCGAGTTCCGGGTGGATTCAAAAGGGCCGCGGGTGGGCACGAAACTGGCCGATTTCCAACGTGTGTTGACGGGTACCCCGCAGTACGTCGGGCGCTCACAGCCTTTGCTGGAAGATCGTCAGAATGACACATAGGACAGCCTCGGAAGGCCATCGTGTCCTCGTTTCTGCGCCATTTGGCGCGGATGCCTCCAGTATCGTCCAGATACTGGCGCAGCACGGCTATGACGCACGCAGCAAATCGTCCATCGCCGACGTCGCAGATGCACTGGACGATCACGTGGGCGTCGTGCTGGTCACCGAGGAAGCGCTGCATACCTCCGACCTGAAGCTTCTGAAGGAGCATCTGGACAGGCAACCTGGCTGGTCCGACATTCCTTTCATCGTGCTGGGCGCGCGTCGTACCGGGCCTGAGCGCAACCGCGACAGCCTGTACATGAGAGTGCAGCCGTTCATCGGCAATGCGGTGGTCGTCGAGAGGCCCCTGAGCCTGGCTTCGTTGATCAGTGGCCTGACCTCGGCGATGCGCTCGCGCCAGAAACAGTTCGACATGCGCGATCGTCTGCGCGAACTGGAAGCCAGCCAGCTTGCCACCGCGGCCAGCGAAGCCGAGTTGCGCCGGGTGTCCGATGCGTTGCCCGTGATGATCAGTTTCGTGGACGGTGATCTTTGCTTTCGTTTTGCCAATCGGGCATTCGAGGACTGGGTCGCCATCGACTCGGCCAAAGTCGTGGGCAAGCATGTGGCTGAGTTGGGAGCAGACAACCCGCTTGCGCTGAGCATTGCCAGCCTGGAGCAGGCATTGACGGGCAAGGAAGTTCGGCTGCAGCAGAGTTGGCCTCATCTGGATGGCCGCCGCCGGGATGCCGAGATTCGTTTGCTGCCGCGCCGCGATGCCGATGGACGGGTCGACGGGATCCATGTCTTTGTGCAGGATGTGACCGACCACCGCGAAACCGAGGAACGCCTGGAGGCGCACGTGGCGCAACGAACCGCAGCGCTGACGGCGGAAATGAATCGACGCGAGCGTGCTGAGGAAGCCCTGCGCCAGAGTCAGAAGATGGAGGCCGTCGGCCAGCTTACCGGTGGCATCGCGCATGATTTCAACAACATGCTGACCGGCGTGCTGGGATCGCTGGAATTGATGAAGCGCCAGTCCGCGCAGGGAAACTATGAGCGCTTGCCGCGCTACCTGGATACGGCATTCTCATCGGCCGAGCGTGCAGCAAGTCTGACGGCACGACTGCTGGCATTCTCGCGACGTCAGTCTCTGGATGCCAAGGCTGTGGACATCGATCTTCTGCTGAACTCGCTGCAGGAATTGCTGCATCGTTCGATCCGCGAGAACATCGTGCTCACGGTGGTCAGCGCGCCCGATCTGCCCTACGCAAAAGTGGATGCCAACCAGCTTGAGAATGCGATCATCAATCTGGTGGTCAATGCACGAGATGCCATGCCCAACGGTGGTGTGCTGACAGTCGAGACCCGGACGGCGGATGTCGCAGAGGACTCCGCGGCCAAGCATGCCGAACTCAAACCGGGACACTATGTGGTGGTCTCGGTGAGCGATACCGGCGTGGGCATGGAAGACGACGTGCTCTCCAAGATCTTCGATCCCTTTTTCACGACCAAACCCATCGGCCAGGGCACGGGGCTGGGTTTGTCGATGGTGTACGGCTTTGCCCGCCAGTCGGGTGGCCAGGTGCTCGTGCAGAGCCAGATCGGCCTGGGTACCACCGCTTCCATCTACCTTCCGGTTGCCGATACCGTCTATCGTGCGTCCGAGGTGTCCGCCCCCAGGCCTGTGCCGGTTGGGCAGGGCGAGCATGTACTGATCGTGGAAGACGATCCTGCCGTGCGTTCGCTGATGTCGGAATGCCTCGAAGAACTCTTCTACGAGGTCATCAAGGTCGAGGATGCCAATGCCGCCATCGTGGTGCTCAAGTCCGAACAGCCACTGGCGTTGATGATCTCCGATGTCGGGCTGCCGGGCATGAATGGGCGGCAACTGGCTGAGGTTGCCCGCCAGCACCGCCCGCAACTACCCGTCCTTTTTGTGACGGGCTACGCCGCGAACGCCGCCATCCGGGCGGGTTACCTGGGCACCAACATGTCCATGATCACCAAGCCGTTCCGGTTCGAAGAACTGGGCAGCAAGGTCAGGGACATGCTGCGCAAGGCCTGAGTGCCCGGGGCGGTGCTGCCGGCAGGAGCTGGTGCCAGAGTGCTGCTGCTGCCCGTGACGCCATTGACGGTGGTGATGCTGCCGCTGCTGACGGTGTTGCCATCAATTCTTCTTCAATGCATCGGCCTTGTGCGCGGCCTTGTTGCCGGTGTTGTCGCTTTGGACCTCGAACTGCGGGTTTTCAGCGGACGCCCGGCGCGTACGCCCCATGAATTCGAAGTCCTGTTTGTGGACCTTCGTGATTTTTCCAGCGATGTGACCCGCTTCCGAATTCCACGTCACGCGATCCCCTACCTTGAAC
>JAEYZR010000101.1 GCA_023427945.1 Pseudomonadota bacterium
GGCATATTCGAATGTCGCGTGGCCGTGTTCGAGGGTTCTGAGGACTACCACCAGCGCATCAACGACCCCTCGCTGGGCATCGACGAAAATTCGATGCTCGTCATTCGCGGATCGGGTCCCATCGGATGGCCGGGTTCGGCGGAGGTCGTGAACATGCAACCGCCCGACGCGCTCATCCAGCGGGGCGTCAGAAGCCTGCCGACCCTGGGCGACGGTCGCCAGTCCGGCACGGCCGACAGCCCATCGATCCTGCACGCTTCGCCAGAAAGCGCTGCAGGCGGCGGCCTGTCATGGCTGTGCACCGGCGATATCGTACGCGTCGATCTCAATACGGGCCGATGCGACGCCCTGGTCGATGAAGCCGAAATCATGCGGCGCAAAACCGAAGTCGGCGTGCCCCCGCTGGTGCCCGAAGCCACACCCTGGCAAATGATCTATCGCCAGACGGTGGGCCAACTGTCCACCGGCGCCGTGATGGAGGAAGCGGTGAAGTTTCGCAAGATTGCCGAGAAATTGCCTCGCCACAATCATTGAACATTCAACGGTGTGCGGAGGCTGCCTCGGACGAACTCGACACTCATCTTTTCGAGTGACGCCGAGGCGCAGTTTGCGCGCCTCGCTTCTCGCACGACCCATAATGAATAAGCTATCGCCCAGGATGTATTTCGCAGCGTGAAGACCGCGATCTAACATAGTTTTTTTCAACCCTGCGCGAGTAACACCATGCCTGATAAAGGCGCTCCATACATCAACCTCACCCCTGTTGATCAGGCGACAGGCGAGCTCAAAGCCTTGTACAACGATCTTGAACGTGTACGCGGAGAAGGCCGAGTGTCCAACCTGTTCAAGGCATATGGAACATTTCCAGCACTGGGACAAGCGAACTTCACCCGTCTGAACACACTTCTGAAAAAAGGTAAGTTGACGATCAAACTGAAAGAAGCCGTGATGGTGGCCTTGGCCGAGATCAATCACTGCACCTATTGCGTCGCGTTTCATGCCACAGCAATGCGGGCACAAGGCGCGAATACAGATCAGATATCTGCGGCGCGAAGTTTCGATGCGCAAGGGCTGGGCCTGTCTGCCAAAGAAGCAGCACTGTTCGAGTTTGCCCTGAAAGCCAATGGTGATCCTCACGCCATCGTATTGGCCGATATCCAGGCAGTCAAGGCACTGGGTGCCGATGACGCAGATCTGGTGGAAGTACTGGAAACAGTGAACACTGGCAACAGTTTCAACCTTTTCGCCGGAGCGCTCAATGTGGGTGCAGACGACTTCCTGACATATTCGCTGGACGCGGCAACGTTCACCGACAGCTTCGAAGCCACGGCATGATTGCTCTGTCAAAGGCCGCTGAGTTTTCTGAGTTTGTTGCGACGCATCCGGAATCGCTGGTGGTGTTTGAAGGTCCCGATTGCATCGTGTGTCGTCGACTGGACCCGATGCTCGCGGCATTTGAACGTCACGCCAGCGGCATTCCCATTCTGACGGTAGACGTGAGTGAGTATGTGGATATCGCAGCCGAGCATGATGTCCGCGGCCTGCCGACATTGCTGCACCTCAAAGGCGGCGTCCCGATACAACGACGGCACGGGTTCTCGACGAGCCATGAACTGGTGAAATGGACTAGAAAGGAATAGTGTTGGAACTCATCAATACACCGCTCGCCCCCCCTGCTCCAGGCCCGTTTTCGCACGCCAGTGCCATAGGGCCTTTTGTATTCACGTCAGGAATGGGCGGACTGGACCCCGGTACCGGCCAAGTCATATCTGATGATGTCATTGCTCAAACCGAACAATCCCTCAAGAATGTGCAGGCCATACTTGAAGCGTCGGGTTGCACGCTGGACGATGTCGTGAAGTCGGTCGTATATCTGACTGACATGGCCGACTACCCTCGCGTCAATGCAGTATATGAGAGGGTTTTCGCTGCTCATCGTCCCGCACGTACATGTGTGGCGGTATCCAGCCTGCCCGTGCGAGAAAGAATGAAAATAGAAACGATCGCCATCAAGCCCGGTTTTTTCTGAAGGACTCGTACCGTCAGGCGGCCAACTGCTCTCTGGTCGGTACTCCCCCCAGATAAGCCTGCACCACAGCGGGATCGGCTGCGACGTCTGCCCCGGTTCCCGCCAAACCAATACGCCCTTGCTCAATGACATATGCCCGATGAGCAAGCCGCAACGCCTGGTTCGCATTCTGTTCGACCAGCAGAATTGTCGTTCCCCCACGGTTGAGGTCGGCAATGATCTCAAAAATCTGCGCGATGATCAGTGGGGCAAGGCCCATCGAGGGCTCATCGAGCAGCAGCACGCGCGGTCTTGCCATGAGCGCCCTTCCCATTGCCAGCATCTGCTGTTCGCCCCCTGACAACAGTCCCGCGGGTTGCGCGGCACGCTCGGCCAGGCGAGGGAATCGGTGATAAATCTGGTCGAGGTCCGAATCAATTCGACTGTCTCGTCGCAAGAAGGCCCCGATCTGTAGATTTTCGAGAACGCTCAGCTGAGGTACGACCTGACGCCCTTCTTGCACCAGGCTCAAACCTCTGGCGACGCGCTGTTCGACGGGCAATGCGCCGACCGACTTTCCGTTCAGGGAGATCGAACCCGCCTGATGCCGCAGCAGGCCCATGATCACCGATAACGTTGTCGTTTTTCCCGCACCATTGGCCCCGATCAGGGCCACCACTTCACCCTCGTGGACGTCGATGCTCAGATCGCGAATGACGGTCAAGCCACTGTAGCCGACCGTCAAGTTTTGAACCGACAGCAGCGGAAACGAGGGCGTTGATGCCTGGTTGATATTCGTAGCGTATGTCATTGGCTTGTTCCAAGGTAGGCCTCGATCACTGCTGGCGCATGTCGTACCGCACTGGGCGAGCCAGCCGCGATCACCCGGCCGAAGTTGAGGGCGACAATCGCGTCGCTTATTCCCATCACCAACCCCATGTCGTGCTCGACGAGCAATAGTGTCAATCCATCGTCGCGCAACGCTCGAAGATATCTCTCGAGACCCGCCTTTTCAGTGGGGTTCATGCCGGCAGCAGGCTCATCCAGAATCAGCAACTTGGGTTGGGCTGCAACGGCTCTGGCTATCTCCAGTCGACGTTGGTGACCATAGGAGAGTTGGTCAGCACGCAGATCGTTGAGCTCAGCAAGCTCTGCCTGGCGCAGAATATCCTGCGTTCGCACTCGGGCGCTCGAACGACTCGATTGCTCTGCGCCGACGAGCACGTTGTCAAAGACACTTAGCTCTTTGAACAGGCGGATATGCTGGAATGTGCGCGCCACTCCGCAGCGCGCCACGCGATGCGGCGGCAAACCTGTCAAACGCTTTCCGGATAAAGCTACCGCACCCGCGTCGGCCGGATAGAACCCGGTGATGACGTTCATAAGGCTTGTTTTTCCAGAACCATTGGGGCCGATGACCGACGTAATAGACCGTCGATCCACTTCCAGGCTGACACCGGCCAGGGCCGTGACGCCCGCAAAGTGTTTTTCTATACGATCAACCGATAACAGAGTGCTCATCTGGGCGCCCCCACCGCCAGCGCAGATTCAGCCCTCGCGCGCGAGGCTCTTCGCGGCCAGCGTACATCACGCAACGACAACAATCCTTTCGGCAAAAAGAGCACGGCCAGAAGCAGTATCAGCGACATCAGAATCTCACGTGCCTGCGCTGAAAAACGCAGCGCTTCGGGCAAGGCGGTAAAGACGAGCGCGCCCAACACGGCACCCACCACGTTGCCAAGCCCCCCCAAAACGGCATAGGCGACGGCATCCAGGCTGCGTAACAATCCAAAATCGTTCGG
>JAEYZR010000116.1 GCA_023427945.1 Pseudomonadota bacterium
CTTCCGCTGCCCACAAGATCCAGCACCTGTCGAACGCGACTGTCGTCCAGCGGCACATCGGCGGGAATCATGGCGAAGTGATCCAGCACGACCGGCATCGGCAGGCGTGCAAGCGCAGGCGCCACCGACGCGATCGCGTCCAGCGAGGCATACACCTGCATATGCCAGCCTTGCCCTGCCAGTCGGCCCGCCCAGGCCGCCAGCGCCTGGGTAGCCGCCGCCGCATGGCTGGCGCCCGTGCTTTCCAGGTTGATCCGCAAGCCACGCACGCCTGCCACATGCAGGCGATTCAGCTCGGCGTCGGTGACCGCCTCGTCCAGCACGGCAACACCGCGCCCGGCACCGTCCAGTGCAGTCAGCGCATCCACCAGCAGGCGGTTATCGGTGCCGTAGATGCTGGGCTGCACGATCACGGCGCGCGCCAGGCCCAGCGCCGCCATGTGATGGCGCAGGTCGTCGGCCGATGCCGGCCCGGGCGTATAGGCACGGTCGGGCAGCATCGGATGGGCCGCCTGGGTGCCCACCACGTGGACATGGCAATCCCAGGCCGGGTCCAGGAAAGGCACCCGGTCCATGCTCAGGCAGCCTGCATGCGTTTGACGAAGGCTGCGCCGGCCTCGCGCGTACCCAGGGTACCGCCCACGTCGCGAGTGCATTCGCGTGCCAGGATGGTCTCGGCGATGGTTTCCTCGATGGCCGAGGCGGCATCCAGGAAAGCCTGCTGCCCGGTCTTCTGGCCATGCCAGTTCAGCAGCATCGCGCCCGACAGAATCAGCGAAATCGGGTTGGCGATGTTCTGCCCCGCGATGTCCGGTGCCGAGCCGTGCGCGGCCTGGCCCATCGCATAGTCGCGACCGGCATTGAGCGAACCGCCCAGGCCCAGGCTGCCCGACATTTCGGCGGTCAGGTCGGACATGATGTCGCCGAACATGTTGGTCGTCACGATCACGTCGAAACGTTGCGGGGCACGCACCACGTGCGCCATCATGGCATCGACGATGAAATCGTCCGTCGTCACTTCCGGGAATTCCTTGGCCACTTCGCGGCACATTTCCAGGAACATGCCATCCCCCATCTTCAGCACGTTGGCCTTGTGCACCATCGTGACGTGGCGGTTGCGCGTCATGGCAAGTTCAAAGGCCGAACGTGCGATGCGTTCGCAGCATTGCCGCGTGATCCGGCGCAACGACACCACCACATCGGGCGTGATCAGCATTTCGCTGCCGCCAGAGGCGATATTGCGGTCGGCATAGAAGCCTTCCGTATTCTCGCGCACGATCACCAGATCGAACTCACCCAGGCGTGCCGGCATGCCGGGATAGGTGCGTGCGGGACGAATGTTGGCGTGCAGGTCGAGCTGCTTGCGAAAGTACATCGAAGGATTGATTTCGCCGCGCGATTCGTCCTTGAAGTCGTAGGTGGCCATCGGACCCAGCATCAGGCCGTCGGCAGCGCGCACTTTTTCAAGCAGCTCGGTCGTGACCGTGGCGCCGTACTTTTTCAGGCTTTCATGGCCGGAAATATCGTGATCGAACTGCAGGTTCAGGTTGAAGCGCGTGGATGCAGCCTGCAGCACGTCCACAGCCACGGCCATCGTTTCGGGGCCGATGCCGTCGCCGGCAAGTACAACGATTTTCATGAGTCGTATTCCTGTTCAATGAGAGTGTGTGGGCCTAGTCGATCTGTACGCCGGTCACCTGCACCAGGCGTTCATAGCGCGCAGCCTCTTCGCGTACGAATCCGGCGAACTCCCGGGTGGTGTTCTGACGTACCGCAGCGCCGTCACCTTCCAGCCGCGCCTTGATCGCCGGGTCGGCCAGAATGGCGTTGATCGTGCTGTTCAGCAGCGTCACGATTTCCGCCGGCGTGCCGGCGGGTGCGAACACGCCGCCCCACAGGCTGAACTGGAAGTCCGGCACCGTGGCTTCGGCAACCGTCGGCACGTCAGGCAGAATCTTCTGGCGTTCCCGCGAGGATACCGCGAGCGCGCGCAGCCGCCCGCTCTGCACGTGCGGCATCACGGCCGAGGCGCTGGAGAAGAAGAAATCGACATGGCCGCCGAGCAGATCGGTCATGGCCTGACCCGCGCCCTTGTAGGGGACGTGAATCATTTTGGTGTCGGTCCCCAGGGCCAGCGCAGCACCGGCCAGGTGGCCCGGCGTGGCGGTGCCCGAGGACGCATACACCAGCGATTCCGGCTTGGCCCGCGCCGCAGCGATCAATGCCGCCAGATCCTTGTGCGGCGATTTTTCGGGTACGGCCAGCACCAGAGGCGAATCGCCCACCAGGATCACCGGCACGAACTGCTTCAGCGGGTCGTAGCCCAATCCCTTCATCACGAACGGATTGACCGCGATTTCACCCGTCTGCCCCAGCAGCAGCGTATAGCCGTCGGCCGGTGCGCGCAGCACCAGGCGCGCGCCCACCGTGCCCGAAGCACCCGGCCGGTTTTCGACGATGACGCTCTGCTTGAGCGTCGTGCCCAGCCGTTCGGCCAGAATGCGGGCGAAGACGTCGCCCTGTCCACCCGGCGCATAAGGCACCAGCATCGTGACGGGCCGGGACGGATAGGGATCGGCGGCGCGTGACACGCTGGACAGTGCCAGCGCCAGGCTGCCCACGGCGCCCTGCATGATGCGCCGACGGCCCCGCTGGAAAGAATGAGAGGGAAGCATGATGTTGTCTCTTGATTGTTTTGCGTGCGCTTGTCAGTCCAGCGACATGCCGGACTTCTTCACCACGTCCTGCCACATGGCCAGTTCTTCAGCCAGCGCCTTGCCGAAATCCTCAGGCGATCCGCTGATGGCTTGCGCGCCTTCATGCTTCAGGCGATCGGCCACCCGCGTGTCGGCGGCGGCTTCGTTGATCGCCTTGTTCAGGGTTGCCACCACCTCGGGC
>JAEYZR010000175.1 GCA_023427945.1 Pseudomonadota bacterium
AGCCAGGCCTTCCCCTGGGGACAAGGCGCAGAAATCTGGTCCAAGCTGGTACGCGAACGCACCGACGGACGAATCAATATCAAGGTCTATCCGGGCACCTCGCTGGTACAGGGCGACCAGACACGCGAATTCACGGCGATTCGCCAGGGTGTGATCGACATGGCGGTCGGTTCGACCATCAACTGGTCACCCCAGATCCGCGAACTGAACCTGTTCTCCCTGCCCTTCCTAATGCCCGATTACGCGGCGCTCGATGCGCTGGTGCAAGGCGAAGTCGGCCGCGACCTGTTCGCACGCATTTCCAAGGCAGGCGTGGAACCGCTGGCCTGGGGCGAAAACGGCTATCGCCAGATCAGCAACTCCAAACGCCCCATCAAGCGCCCGGAAGACATGAAGGGCATGAAGCTGCGCGTGGTCGGATCGCCGCTGTACATCGACACGTTCACCGCCCTGGGTGCCAACCCCACCCAGATGAGCTGGGCCGACGCGCAGCCGGCGCTGGCCAGTGGCGCCGTGGATGGCCAGGAAAATCCCTTGTCCATCTACGCCGGATCCAAACTCTACACCGTGGGCCAGAAGTATCTGACGCTGTGGAACTACGTGGCCGATCCGCTGGTGTTTGTCGTGAACAAGGAGGTCTGGGCCAGCTGGACGGAAAAGGATCGCGACATCGTGCGCAAGGCCGCCGTGGATGCAGCGCGTGAGCAGATACAGATCGCCCGCAAAGGGGTCACGCCCCAGGATGCGTCCATGCTGACGGACATCAAGGGACATGGCGTGGAGATCACCGAACTCAGCCAGGCCGATCACGACGCCTTCGTCGCCGCCACCAAGCCGGTCTACGACAAATGGAAAAAAACCATAGGCGAAGACCTGGTCAACAAGGCCGAAAAGTCGATCGCCGAGCGCAAGAAGTAAGTACCGGGCGGCGCATCGAGCCGCCCCAGCCTGGTTCAGCCGGGATAGCTGACCTCGATGATATCCAGTTCATCGATCCCGGCTGGCGTACGCAAGGTCACGGTATCACCCTCGCGCGCCCGCGTGAGCGCACGCGCCACAGGGGAAACCCAACTGATCTTGCCAGCCAACGGCTCGGCTTCGTCCACACCCACGATCGTCACGCGAAACTCTGTACCGGCCCGATCCATGTAGACCACCGTGGCACCAAAAAACGCCTGGTCGCGATTCTGCTGCGCAGCCGGGTCGACCACTTCGGCAATATCCAGGCGCTTGGTCAGAAAACGCATGCGCCGGTCGATCTCGCGCAGCCGCTTTTTCCCATACAGGTAGTCGCCATTCTCCGAGCGATCGCCATTGGACGCAGCCCAGGAAACGATCTGCACGACCGAGGGGCGCTCCACTGTCATCAAGTGCTGCAGCTCGTCGCGCAGGCGGGCATAACCCTCTGGCGTCAGATAGTTCTTGGTGCCAGCAGGCAAGACCTGGGCGGGTTGCCCGCCATCCTCATCGTCGTCCTGATCTGATTCTTTGACAAAGGCTTTGTTCATGCGCGGTCAATCCTTGTACCAGTCATGCCAGACCGGCTTGAGATCGGCGGGCAATGGCGGCAGGCAGCCTAAATCGATCCGGCTTTCCGTGGGGCTGTGAAAATCCGAACCCCGTGAAGCCAGAAAGCCATACTGCCTGGCCACATCGGCATATCGGCGACATTCGTCCGACGTGTGGCTGCCGGTCGTGCCTTCGATGCCCACCCCTCCCAGTTCGATGAATGTGTCGAACAAGGCCGAAAACTGCATGGGGCTCAGTTTGTAACGCCCCGGGTGCGCGATGACAGCCTGACCACCCGCCTGCCTGATCCACCCCACCGCCTGCTCCAGTGTCGCCCACTGGACAGCCACCTGCCCTTCGCGATCGTCGCCCAGATACTTGGTGAACACCGTCTGCACATTCGGGCAATATCCCGCTTCCACCAGATAACGGGCAAAGTGCGTGCGCCCGATCATCTGAGGATTGCTCACGAACTTCAGCGCGCCCTCGTAAGCGCCCGGCATACCCATGTCGGCCAGCCGCTCACCCATCGCAATGGCGCGGCTGGTGCGCCCCTGGCGCGTAGCAGCCAGACCCGCCAGCAACGCTTCGTTGGCAGGATCGAAATTCAGGCCGACGATGTGGACAGTGATGCCAGCAAAAGTGACAGAGATCTCCACGCCCGGCACAAGGCGCAATCCCAGGGTGGATGCCGCCTGCGCCGCCTCCGCCACACCCGATATTTCGTCGTGATCGGTCAGCGCAAGCACATCCACCCCGTTGGCATGCGCACGTGCCACCACGTCGGCAGGCGCGAGCACCCCATCGGAACGATTGGAATGACAATGCAGGTCGAAATTGCGTTCAGTCATGGAAGTCATGTCCCTATTGTAGGGCGGCCATCCTCAATCCAATAAAAACCTGACGACAGGTTCGATCTGGGCGTCGTGCATCAGTGTGGGCGCGTGCCCCACCCCGGCGAACTCGATCAGGCGCGCGTGCGCATTGCGCGCCAACATCTCGCGCGTGGTCTGCGTCGTCAACAGATCGGATTGTTCGCCGCGCACGATCAGGACAGGCCCATCCAGCGCGTCGTAGGCCTGCCACAGCAACTGCTCACCCGCCAGCGCCGTCATGGGATTGGCGCTGGCCAGCGAAGCACTGATACCCAGGTCGTAATGCTTTACCCACCGACCGTCCTGCTTGACGTAGACGTTGTGCGTCAATTCATCCCACTGCTCGTCAGTATGCGGGCCAAACGTTGCCGCCGTGTGGCGCACGTAGTCACGCGCATGGGCAAAGCTGTCGAATCCCCCGGGTTCGCTCACGTGCTGGCCGATGCGCATCAGCGAGGCAGGATTGATGTGCGGGCCCACATCGTTGAGCACGATGCGCTCGATACGCAAGCCATCGGTGGCCGCCAGTTGGCGTTCGCCCACCGGCACATTGCGGTGCTTCATGGAAAGCGCCGCATTGCCACCCAGCGCCATGCCGACCAGCCCGCCCAGCGACGTCCCGACCCAGTGCAAGGTCTGGGCATCGATCCTGGCCAGTAGCGTGACCATGTCGCAAACATATTGAGGCACGGTGTAGAAGGCAGGGTTGACCAGCCAGTCCGACTGCCCCCGTCCGACAAGATCGGGGCAAATGATGCGGTACTGATCGGTCAGGCACCGCGCCAGACGGTCGAAATCCCTGCCTGAACGGCTCAGTCCATGCACGCACACCAGTACGCGGGGGTTGGTCGGATCGCCCCACTCGTGATAGGCCATGCGATGCATGCCCACCGGGCTGGTGCACGTCACAAACCCCAGGCGGGGCTCGCGGCGCGACTCTGCGACCGGGTCGCTGCCCACGCCGCCACCTGCGGTCGCGCCCGCTCCCCCATTTGCACCCGTACCAACGATGTGCTGCATGTGCTGTGCTCCTTGCATTCGATGTCTGTCGAGCTTACCCCCACCGAGCCCGCTCCGAAAGCCACCGACCAGATGTAGTCCAGCAATTTACACCTGGTAAGCGGCGACATGGAGAATCACGTCCTTGCGCCCTATTCCTCCTCACCAACCATCCGGAAAAGAAAGCGCGCACGAGCGAACAGGACAGAAAAACATGCGAGACAAAAATGGATTGAGCTATCGACTTCGTCTGATGGACCTGCTCGAACCCTGGCACACCCCACTGCAATGGATCCACGACGTCGCCTACGAAAACCTCCGGGACATCGATCTGCGCACCGTGCTGCTCTGCCTGCGAGACATGCGCTACCGTCCCCCGCTGGGCGGGGACACCACGTTCGACAGCCTCAATGAGTGGAGCGCCACGGCAGTCGCCAAGCATTTCGCCATCCACAACCTTCTTTCGCAGATAGGGCTCAAGCCACGGCTCTATATGGCGCGCTATTCAATGGCCGACAATCTGCCGATCAGTTGTGCCGTGTTGAGCAAGGCGGCCCGGCGTCTGAACGTGCAAGACGTTCACGTCTATCTTGCGTGTGATTTCGGCGAAGGCGAACGCATCCTGGATTTCACGTACCCCAGCCACATGGCCTCGCTGCGATTTCCGGTCACCACACAATGGAGCACACTGGAAGACTGCGTGCTGCCTTTCGCACTGAAGGAAACCCGCGCCATCACCGCTAATGCCCAGGGCTTGATTCAGATCAGTATCTGGCGCAAGCGGCTCAATCATGGGCTGGCCATGCACTACAACACGCTCATACGCGACCACATCATCGAATGCGGCCGTTGCGATGACGCTGACGAAAACACGCGCGACTACATCCGCCGTCACTATCTGCGCCTGCCAGCATCCGTTCCCGTCACTCGTTGAAGGCAGTCAACGGCAGCCTCATCCCTCGATAGGCTCATGGCTCGCGGCTGTTCCACGCCGCCAGTAGCCTGCCGCCTTGACACGTTTGGCATGTACGCCGCGCTCGATGAGCGCGGCACGCACGGCACGCGCCACCAGCGTCTCGCAGGCCACCCAGGCAAAATAATCCCCGGCGGGAAACGTCAGTCGGGCCAAGGTATCCAGCAGCCCTGAAAAAGGCTCACCCACAGCCTGCGAGCGATACACCCAATGCATCGTCACCTGGGCCGCCGAAGGCAGATCCAGGACGTGCTCGGGACTGTCC
>JAEYZR010000202.1 GCA_023427945.1 Pseudomonadota bacterium
GCCTCAAGCACACCGCGGCCCTCAATGCCGCGGCGCGCCTCCTCGGCCACGAAAGCTGGCACGACGTCTCGGCGCCAAGCCCCAAGCTGAAGCTCCTCGAGCTTGGGCAACCGGGCAATGGGCGTCCTGTAGCCGGCTGGAATGAGCTAGGCGCGATCCTGTGCGGCGTTGCGGACGAGTGGCTAGCGCAGCGGGATTCGCGTCTCTTTCAAGTTCGCTTCGGGTCGAACTACATGATGCTGAACGCGATGGTCGGCCCGATCGGTGGACGTTTTGAGGCCCCCCGGAATCGTGGCCTCTCCTGGTGGTCAATCCCACTGAGTCGTCCGAGACTTGGCTCGAAGGAGCCGGGCCCGCGTTGGAACGGCTGCGGCGCTTCCTCGAAGAATCTCGCCACGCCATTCTGGACGGAGTGGAAGTACTTCACCTGTGCGAGGCCAGAAAGGATCACGCATTCGTCGGCTGGCCCGAGCCCAACGCAATCGATGTGTGCAACTCGGAACTCATCCTCAACCGAGAGGATCACGAGGCGTATCCTGGATACGAAATTGCACGCGGCGACGAGATGACCTGCTGGTATCAATTGCAACTCGCGGCAAAGGATCATCAGGACACGGCCGTTTCAATTGACGAAGAGGATGGCGCGTGGCGAATCGGAAATGGACGCTACGTTTGGGAGCTGTCCACTCTGCGTCCCAACGAGATCATTCCCGGTCTGACGCATGCCACGCTGGGTCCGAGACACTCTCCACGGATGCTCCGCCGCTACCAGCACGCGAAGCGTGTTTACGAAGGACGGCTAGTCCATCACGAGCAGACAAAGCGCCTCGAATATCTCAGCGGGGCACCGGATTCCTATAGAGTCGACGTGCATCGCTTGCTGCTGTCAATGAACAAGCTCGGGCTCACCTGGGAGGCGTATTGCTCGGAGACAGGCGAGACAGTGCCGATGGAGCCACGGCTTCCCACGGGATTCGTCCTGGAGCTGCTGAAACGGTTGAATCTGCCCGACCCGAATGTGATCTTCGCGAGGCCGACGCGCTCGGAACTCTCGAGGGTGGACAACGACGAGTTGCTTCGCGCAGTGCTGCCGCGAGTGGATCACGTTCTGTATAGACTCCGCCGGGGCCTGCCGGCTGAAATCGCGGACGCTGTCAAGGAGGCTGTCGCGGATTTCGCCACATCGATTCGCTTAAGGACGCTGCAGGCTGGCGGACAGCTCGTCGACCGCAATGACCCGCTGCCATATCGCGTCTATGCCAGCGACGGCGAGGAACTCAGACTGAAGCTCGACCAGCATGGACTAGTTATGTACGTGGGCGTCATGCCACACCTGTTCTCTACCAAGGGCATGATTGAAGAGTCCGAAAACATGTGGCCATTCGCCATCGGGAATAGCTTATTCCTGGACATCGATTTTGCAGATGACGCCGAGAACTAGGACGGTGAACAAAGGCAACGCGGGGCCGGGCGGGACGCGCCGCGTCCCGATGGCGGAGAGCATAAGCGCGAGATTCAGGCGGTTCGCCATCTCCACGTCAAACACTATCAACTCCAGATGGTGACCAGTTCGGCAATCTTGGACGCAATTACCGTCATCGAGTCTTCCGATGTGTCCAGGCCGCTTCGCGAAGCAAGCATGGGACTGACTTCGCGGAGCGCTGCATACGTCGTGCCGTGCACGATAGGCACCAGGCGGTTACCCTGCAAAAGCGTCGAAAGCTCCTTGTCGGCAACGCCCTCTTTGCGCAACCGAGCGAGCAATGCAGGGGTCACTAGGACGAGCCCAATCTTTGAGGCTGCCAAGCCCTTGTCGATGGCGCGCATCATCGGAACGCCGAGACCAAGATCCTTCTCACTGAACCAAACTTTGACACCAGCCGCCTCAAACGAACCGGCGCGCGACCATCGCGGCCTTGAGCTGCCGCCCCCGGTGGACCTGCCGCCGCCGCTGTAGCTGCTTGCGCCTGCCGACGGGTAGGACGAACTGTAGCCACCGCCGTAGCCGTAGCTGTCGCGGTAGCCTCCATAGCGGCCACCGCATGCTGGGCAAGCTGCAGCAGCACTCGCCGAGCGATGGCCATAGACTGGGGCTGTGCATCGCGCCATGAATTCGACTCCTTTCTTAGCACCGGACGGCGGAGTTCTGATGCCTAACGAGTTTGTATAAAAACCCAATTTCGAGAGCGTATCACCGGTGCGCGAAGCGCAGGGGGACACAGGACTCGGAATCGGACGCTGCGTTCCTGCACGCGCTGGCCCCCGAGGTCGAATTCGTTTTTGCTGCTCCTCATCAATTTACCTTCCGTGGGCTGCGACCTCGTAGCCCGTAGCGCTGTATCTTGCCAATGTTGTGTACCAGGCAGAAGAGCTGCCACTGGGTGTTGACCTTCGCTCGCCCGCGCAGGCTGAAGCGCTTGAGCCGATGCGCCGCCGCGATGTTGGCGAAGACCGGCTCGACGATGCCCAGCCGGCGCGAGTAGCGGTAGCGGCCTTCGTCGCTGTCGATCTTGTTGCGCATGCGCGCGGTAAAGCTGGGGGGGCGGTCTTGTTTTCGACCGAGGAAGAACACGACCTGGCGTGTCTCGCTCTTGCCGGGATTTCTCATGCAGCGCTCGCGCAGTGCGCAGCCGCTGCAGTTGATGCCTACGTCATCGTCGGATCAGCCAAGGCATTAAGAACTGAGACTTGGTCGAACCCCGAATGATCAAACGGTAAAATCAGCCCCGCGAACCGTTTGGCGCCCAGCTTCGCTTGCGCAGTGTTTCCAGCTATTTCAAGGAAAGACTCAGGGCCGACCTTTTCAATCGTGTGATCAGGCGAAGAGAACTTGAGTAACGCATGGCGGCTTCGGCCACTAGTGTCATTGGTCGTGGATACGGCACACTGATCGGAAAGATAATGAAGCTCAAGCCGTTTGTCCCGCATCAGATTCAGTAAGACAAACGGGGGGATTCTGGAAAGAAGATATTTCAGCGTTCCCGTGTTACCGACAACGGCGACGCGACCACAGAAGATCAGTGCCTCGGCCAATGCGCCGACGTCGATTAATGCATCGTGCCTTGGTGCGTTCTTGAAAGCGATCGAATGGAATATACGCGCGATGTCTAACCCCTTGTTGAGCCGCGCCAAGAGGCGCGCAGCGCCGAATCGCGTCGGCTCGAAACACCGTTAGGCACGTTCATGCCAATGAGAGAAATACAACCGGAAAAACTCCACGACTGCTTTCATGTCGCAAATCATCTGAGGATGGAGATGCAGCGGCCTGCCGCCGCCTTCATCTGAGTAGGAGTGAATAAACATCGGACAGGCGGCCCCAAGCGTTGCCTTCTCGGTGCGAATTTCATCGAGGCGATCCCATTGCTGTAGTCGAATGCTTTCCCATTCATCCTGATCCAGGACTTTGAAACGCTCAGATTGTTCGGGTGTGTAGGTCGCAGGCGGAATGTACAGAGGGATGCGGTGTGCAAGGGCATCGCGGTAGTTCTTCAGATATTCAGTCTGCCATTGCTGCACAGTCTCAGACGTCAAATACGATCGAAGCGGCACCGGTAGATATTTTTGTGTGGTCTTTAAGAACATCCCAATACGTCTACGATCACCAATTTCAGCTTCAAGGTCGTGCCGCAGCACAAAGCACCACGCAAGATTTTCAAACACGCCATATAAGTTCATGACGAATGCGTGGAGGCTTATCTGAACCTCATCAAGATCTTCGCTGTCGAGGGGCGCCAGTTGGGACGGCGGAAAAAGCCGGAATACACTCTTTAGGCAGCGCCTCAGTAGTTTTAGGCGACGGCCAGCTCCGTGGAGCATGTGATCCTTGGCGCGCTCATTTGTCAGAGATTGACCGGCTAGAACGGTGGTCAGTAGAAGTTGCTGCAGCTCTGATTGAAGGGTGTCATGTTCGTCGAGCAGCTTTGCTGCGAACTCGTCTGAGTATGCCAACGGTCAGTCCCTAAGCGTGCCTAATAAGAAGTAGACATCCTAAAAGACGCAATGCACAGCGTCTTGGGCACTGTACAAATTGTAACCACGCGAAAATAGTCCCACATTTTCAGCGCGTTGGCTCGAAATAGTATGTCCTATAAGGAATAGCAAACGCGTCGCGCGCGGCCCCGGTTCGCAGGAGTGCTCGAGCTCGGAACGTCGCGTTCGCCCGATCCAGCAGCTGCCGTTCAAAAATTAACTTACGGCTGAACGGCAGGTAACCAATTCATTGCAGACCGGAACGACGCGCGGTGGGACGGCCGCACTGGCCGAAGTGCAGTCCTTCGGACGATCAAGGTGAACGACCGGAACGGATCCGCAAGCAGCCACCACGACCCGGATCGCTCCCCCTACCTCTCCACCAGCTCCGAAGCCAGCGAAAGCGTCGCACCACGCATCTCATTGATCGCGCGTGCCGCTTCATCAAGAGTGCGCAGTGTCCCCGTGTCTACCGGCAGTGCCTGCGCGCGCTCGGCCCGGTAACGCCGTTCGGCATCT
>JAEYZR010000387.1 GCA_023427945.1 Pseudomonadota bacterium
AAGCGGGCACCCCAGGCATGCGGCCCCTTCGGCATCTCCAGGATGCAGTCGTCAGCAAAACGCCGTCATGATCCGGTCGACGTCGTGCGCATTGAACGCCTCAGCCAATTCGACGAGCAGCTCCCGAATCTGAGTCATGGTTCGCTCCTGAACCGAGCCTGCCTCGAGCCGATCGCGGCGGCTGCGGCCTCCATGCCAACATCCCGACCCGCCCCTGCTCGTGGACCGGCGTAGCCCTCGCACGTACTCGTGGCGAAAGCGCCAAAATGCCACGACTGGCGTACTTTTGGCATTGCGAGTTCGCCCGCGTCGTCGCTCCGGCCCCGCCTTCTGATTATCAGCGGTTCACCGAGCCGGTCGAGCCCGCTGCGAAATCCACGCTGGAAAGCAGGCCGCATCGGGCCAGAAACGAAACCCAGGCCTCTCCCTTTAAACCGGAGAAGTTCAGGGTCTCAGGCACGCGTCCCCGAGCTTGTGATCACCGGGATCGACGCGACTCCCGACTGTCGTTGCTGATCCTAGTTGACCCGGGCAAGAGAGGCACATGTGATCGCCCGTCGCTTTCCCTGCCGACGGACGCCCGTCGGGTACTTGCCTACATCGAAGCGATCTGCGCCGCCTGATCCCCGGTGGCACGCAACGGCGCGCGATAATCTGTCGTGCAAACCCAATCTCTTGTACCCATATGGGATTCATGTCCCGTCCCCATCACAGGTCGCTGGCCGAGTTCTTCATCGGTCCCCCGCCGTTCGGCACGCCCCGCCAAGCGGTCGGGCCCGCCGGACCGCAATGACCGTGCGAACCAGTGCACGCGAAGTGACGTTTCATCGGCCGTTCTCCACCAAGGGTCTAGACGGTGTGCTCCCGCCGGGCACCGGTGGAGACGGAGGAGGAGCTGCTCGAGCACCTTTCGTTCACTGCCTATCGGCGCGTGACCTTGTCGATCCGTGTGCCAACCGGCTCTGAGATTGGCGCGCGTGCGACCGGCGATCGGCGGATGTGGTCGGGATTGCGCAGCCGTTCGGCCGCAGCGTGTCGCGCTGGTGGCTTTTCTGCCCAAGGAGGCCCGCTTCCTCGTATGACTGATTCTTCACTCAGCAGCATTGATGCTGCTGATCCTATCACGGATGCACGACAGCTCTCCCGGGCTCTGCTGCGCTATCGCGAGCCGAGTACAATTCGCAGTCTCCTTGAGCTCTGGATAACGGTGGTCCCGCTCCTCGCGTTATGGACGCTGATGTGGCTCGGCCTGCAGCTTGGCAGCTTCTGGCTCTATGGACTGACCGTGCTGCCAGCGGCCGGGTTTCTTCTCAGGCTTTTTATGATCCAACATGACTGTGGCCATGGCGCATTCTTCCGTTCGCGCCGCACTAATGATTGGGCAGGTCGCGTCATCGGTATTCTGACGCTCACGCCGTATGACTACTGGCGTCGCACGCACGCCGCCCATCACGCGGGCGCAGGCAATCTGGATTGGCGCGGTATCGGTGACATCGATACGCTTACGGTCTGCGAGTACCAGGCGCTATCGCCGTGGTCCCGTCTCCGCTACCGCCTGTATCGTCATCCATTGGTCATGTTCGGGTTCGGGCCTTTCTGGCTGTTCTTCATGCAGTACCGGCTGCCGGTCGGGCTGATGCGAGCGGGGTGGCAACCTTGGATCAGCACGATGACAACGAACGGAGCGATCGCCCTCGCTGCCATTCTGCTGATGTGGGCACTGGGGCTTTCAAGTTTCCTCCTGCTCTACGTGCCGGTGGCTCTGCTGGCGAGTTCGATGGGAGTCTGGCTCTTCTACGTTCAGCACCAGTTCGAGGAGACGCTGTGGAAGCGGCACACGGATTGGAACGCGCAAGAAGCGGCGCTTCATGGGAGCTCGTACTACGATCTGCCTGGCTGGCTTCGCTGGTTCACCGCAAATATCGGCGTGCACCACGTGCATCACCTGGCAAGCCGAATTCCTTATTACCGCCTGCCCGAGGTGATGCGTGACTTCCCGAGCCTTCAGACCGTGAGCCGACTGACGCTGACGGAGAGCTTGCAGAGCGTTCGACTGGTTCTCTGGGACGAGGACCGGCAGCGCCTGATTTCGTTCGCCGACTTGGCAGCGGTGTCGTCGCAGGCGGCTCGGACTAGCTAGGCAAAGCCGCTGATCCAGATCCCCGAGGGGTGCCAGGAGCAACATCCTTAATGGGAGCGCCTGACCAGCGTGGGCTTCTCGATGCAGCGCCACCAAGCGGCCGGGCTGATGACATCCATTGGAATCAAGGTGACCGCGGAGGCGGCCACTCATCGCGATTCATGGTTTTCGCCGTGAGTTGCGCTCACAGCGAGCCCAGCGCAAACGCCATCGCCGACCAGGCTGTCGACCGCCGCCGCGCCACCTCCCGACACCACCGCGCCGGGCACCAGCGTCTCCACGACGATCCGCGCGTTCTGATCGACTGACCAGCGCCGCCGCCCGCGCCCGGCCCGTTGATCACCTCGATCCGCTGCGGGAAGCGCTTCCCGCAGCGGCTCAAGCCTATGCTCAAATCCAGACACAAGACGATCCCAAATCAGAGATCGTCAGCCTCGCCCATCAGCACCGCACAAAGAAGGCAAAGCAAGAACACCGCTTACTCCTAAAACTCCGGGTTGCCACGCCGGAGTTGGCTCGGCGGCCCCCCGTTCGAGGAGCCCCTGCTGGCCGCTTCGGGAGCAGGAGGCGGCGAGTGCCGCTGCTCCATGGGCGCTGTCGAATCAAGCAGTTGCTGGACAGTGTCAGCGGCTTTCATGGTCTTATCGCTGATGCCAACTACTACCCACGCCTCCTGCAGGTCCTTATCATATCCGCTTTCCAAGACAACAACCGCTCGCAGCACTCCTGACGCAGATGATGCCGTCAATTCAGTGAGCGATTGGACAATAGCCCTTTGCGTCCGAGAAGCAACGTTTTGCGCGTCTCCCGCACTATCTTGCGTTTTCGTCGCCAGTTCGCTCTCAACCTCCTCGACCACCCGGCCCGTGGCCACTTCCTGCTGAAGAAACCGAACTATTTCAGCCTTCGCCTTCTCCTCCGCAATAACTGTGGCAGTGTGAATTCCACGCCGGTCTGCAATGCTAACCGGATGCGTGTACTTTGAATACAACCGCTTCACGCTGCCGTCGCTATTAAATTGTATTTCAACGCCATTAACTCCCGCCTTCCATGTTACTTCACCATTAGTCGCCGCCTCGAGCATTGAAGCTGCATGCGCAGGAAGCACCAACAGCGCTGACACCGCAAGGCACACACCGACAGCAACGAGGCGCAATGCAACACTTCCAACCCTCTGCTTCATCGCCATGCACTTCTCCTTTTACCAAAATACGCCGTAGAAAACGCAGATTCACCTTGGTTCGACTACAACCTCTGCGCCAATCGCGCTTATCTCTTTAATCACCTCGTTAGGCATAAGAATGTACATAGTGCTTTCCGTTTGGCTTCCCGGAAACGGGAATATTATCATCTCGCCAAAATTTACATTGTCTACCCACCCCAGCAACACATTGAAGAACGGCGGGGACACAGAACTGCAATGGTCAACAAACTCGCGCTGTGCACCAGTGGGCTGCGAACGCGAGACGCGCACATCTACCTCTGGATACTGACGAATCCGTGCGCGAGCAACATATACCGGTTTGCCCTTAACATCAACAAATTTCAGATGAAGCTCAGGCGCTGACTTAATTCCTGAATGGAAGCTGCATGGTTGGGTCGTAGAGTCACATGCCTCATTTCGTTGGTCGTCGGAAAAAAAGACCCCCCGACCGAAACACTCGAGCGCAACGCCGCCGCTCGTACGCGCAGTTGAAAAGCACGCGCTTACTCCCGTTTGACCCTTCTGCGGCTGTGATTTGGTAAAGAACGGCGGCGATTCACCGGCGTAAAGATCGTGGGGAAAACCTGTGATCAAACACTCGTGACCGTTGCCGCCATCATACGATCTCCCAGGGCGCATGGTACTTGCAGGAATATACGTTTGCTTTTCAGCAATCAACTCAAACTTCTGTCGCCATTCACGAATGGCTTCGGCATTGGCCGTAAATGCAATTGGCACACTGATCCACGTATGATCTGCATCGGAAGCCATTTCTGGCCTTACAGAGGGCGCGCCGACCCCGACCGACACGAGGGCGCTGATCCGGCCCAGAAGGTCGTTTAGAATTCCGATAGCATCTCTTTTTTCTCGAGCCACTGTTTCGACGGTTGCGACTGCAGACGCAGCATCGAATGGGATCAATGGAATGTTCGACTTCTGAAGAATGGAGATAAGCGGAGCAGTCACCACCACAACGCGGGCTCTCACCGTATAAAATCCATCCTGCCGCCCCGTCGAGAGGAGTTCAAACCGTTGCACGTAGGCGTTGGTATAAGAAAGGACCTGCTCTTCCACCACTTCAGAGAGTTTCGCGTCCGAGATTTGGAGCTCAACACGCCGACGATGATCGATGAATGCGCCCACAACTTCCTGGATGGCGATCCGTGACGCATCGGCCCGTGCGGCTTCTGGTGTATCTCCGGAGCCCGTAACCTCTACAGTCTCGGTCTGGGGCACCGTCTGGCTCGGCGTTGCGATTGCCTCAAGAGTCGTTTCTGGCTGGTCGAGGAGGCCCTTGGAAAGGGTAACCGTCGGCGTGAAGTCCGTGCCCTGCTGTGGCGGTGTCACGTCAGTTGGGTCGGTGGGCGACTGCCCCTGCGCTAGCGTCCCCCATCCTCCATATTCGGCACGTTGTTGCGGACTATCGCTCGGAGAAACACCGCCCGCAGAGGGGTTGCGCGACAACCCAACCCGGGTTGCAGCCATGTCGGCTGTTGCAAACCGCAACGCTCCGCGACCAGTACGGTCGGAACTCGCAGCCCACAAATAACCTGCTCCGCCTTCGATACGGTAAACAGGAAGGCCTTCCTTTGCAGATTGCCTAAAATCCGCCAAATGGTCTACAAGGAGGCCAGAATTCGTGCTTCCACCAGACGCCAGGATTGCGATTTCGTCGCGTTTCAGCGGCTCAAGCGCGATAGAACCCCATGCTGCAATAAAAGCATCTGCCACCCCCCGCGTCGGCGGCATGGTATATAAGCGCGGCTTTTCTCCAAATCTTTTCGATATTTTACTGATTTCCGCAATTATTTCCCCTGGTGCGAAAAATGCAGGAGTGACGACCTGATTAATATAAACGGACGCACCATTCCGGTTCACAAGCATTGAGCTGGATACTGCGAATCCACCCCGGTCGCCAGCTCGACTTTCGCTCTTCCGGCACCATGTAAAGCCGGTGAAGAGCTGGCTTGGCTCGCATTTGAAGCCGCGAAATACTGGCGAAGCTTGAACTTGCTCGCCAAGGCTGACGCCACCAACCCGATACCGCGGATTGGCTGTGGGAGTAGCCAAGGCGAATTCAGGGGGGGTCGAAAACTGGTACCTGCGTGTTGGGCCAATTGGAGATCTCGGGGGCTGACCAGGCGTGGGCTGGACTTGTTCCCGCCCCGCAAAGGGCTGGCGCTGTGGATTGCCAAAAATCGCCCCTTGCATAACATCGCGAAAGATGCCCGGAACGTCGATTTGTTGGGCGTTCGCAGGTGCATGCGAATAGGCCAGGAGGACTTGTCCAGCTGTGGCGACGAGAGCGCCTGCTATCGCGCGCGGCGCCAGTTTGTATCTGTCCATCCAGAAACTCTTGCATGACCAGCGAAGGCCTTCAAGCACCTCCCGGACCACCTGGTGCCGCCCCGCGTTCTCAACGATGCTGGGCCACCCGTGGCATTTCAGCACTTTCGCCACGAGTGCCGATCCGGTTTGGCTGACCGGTAATGACCCGCCGGTCCGTCGCGGCTTGGTTGCTCTATCCGGCTTCCTCGCTTTACAAACCCGCACCATGCCGCCTAGCCTGCCAGCGCGAACCGGGTGGTCGGGATGGCTGCGGCGAACGGAAACAAAGTTGATCTGGATTCACGCGGACCTGTTTCGCGCCGCCGACAAGCTGCGTCGTGGCGTGTGATTGATCTCCTGGCCGTAGTTGGCGATGTCGTGCAGCCCAGCGGCGACCTGCTGCTCCCAAAGCTGATAGCTGGAGAAATCCGCTTGACCGACGCCGAAGCCATAGCCGAGGCGCCGGAATGACGAGCGTCTGGTGCGTCCGAGCGGAGTTTGGTCGATACGCCAAGGCCTTTGTTGATTGCGGCTATGTCGCCATCGGCTGGCTGGAGCTTCAAGATCTCTCGAATGTCACCAGCCGAGAGGAGCTGCAACCGCTCTACCGTGCAGCCTACCCGCAGGACACCAGCAACATTGTTATCGGGCAGCAGATCGGGCAAATCGCCCGGTTTCTCTTCGAGATGAAGGGCGGGGACACGGTTATCACACCCGATGCCAACACCGAGCTGCTTCACCACGGCGTCATCGAAGCGGACCCGTCCTACGAGTTTACCCCGAACGATCCGAAGTGCCCCTACCCGCACCGCCGCCGAGTGAATTGGTCAAGCCAACCTCTTCTGCGCTCCGGACTATCTGTTCCCCTACAGAACACGATGCGATCCTCCCTCACCGTTTTCGCGGTGTCGCAAGTCGCCGAGGTGCTCCAGCTTACCGGCCGCGCGAGCCTAGCGCCGCCGCCGCCCGCTGGCGTGTACGACCCATATCAGGCGGTGCTGGACCAGATACTCGAGCTTGGCGACCAGGAGTTCGAAATTCTTGTGGGCCACCTTCTGACGGCGCTCGGCTTCGAAGGCTCCGAAGTGGTCGGGAGAGTTGGGGATGGCGGGGTTGATGCAACTGGCGAACTGAACGTCGCCAATTTGGCGAAGGTCAAGGTGTTCGTCCAGGCGAAGCGGTATAAGATTGGAACCAGGATCAGTGCATCTGTTGTGAAGCAGCTGCGCCAGGCGATACCGTTCGGCGGCCAAGGAGCGTTTATTACCACGGCTGGCTTTCAGGAAAGCGCATTCGAAGTCGCGCTCGAGAACGGGTTCCCCCGGATCGGGCTGATTAACGGTAGACAGCTGGTCGACCTCCTTGTTGAACACTGGTCAGCCATACCGACTGAGTTCCAAGAGCGACTGGGACTGAAACCCGGGCTCGTCTTGGCATGACCGTCACCGAGGACGCGGTCGAACACACCGCCCTCGGCATTTTCGTTGCCCTCGGCTACACCTATGCCAGCCCTGCCGAGATTGCGCCCGACGGCTCTGCCCCTGACCTGCCCCCGCGGGTCCTCGATCATTGTGATGAGCCCAGTGGGTTGATAGCTAATCTCCAGCGCTGGCGGCGCGGCAGGTTGGGTGATATGCGCAGACCATCCCTGGTTCGCGGCGGCGGTTGACAGCCCGGTCGGCAATGGCGTCTGCGCTGGGCCCGCTGTGAGGGCAACTCATGGCGAAAGCCGCCAATTGCCACCAGTGCACCGGACGCCCGTTCGGCGGCGGGATCGATCGGCAAGACTCTCTTCCCTGCGTCGGCAAGACTCTCTTCCCTGCGACAGCTATGCTGCTGCTGTTGCAGGCCAGGAGTGTCAGCGCATGGCGCCGCACCATAGTTGGAAGGGATTCCTTCGCATCAGTCTCGCCACTAGCCCAGTCATCCCCGATTGTATTGATCGCAGGAGGCGTCGATATGGATGAGCTGCGGCGATATCTAGCCACCGTGAAGCCAGGTCGAGTCCACGACGTCGACGGACTCCGCGGCATACTTACGGGCTGCTGGGATCAGTTCAGTGGAAGCGACGCAACCCGAATGGCTAGCTGGAAGATTGCCCGGGAGGATGGGTTCATTGATGTTGAATGGCAGCCGCCTCGGCTCACGTTCACCATCATCAGGCACGGAGCTGCCGTTGTTGGCGGCTCAAAAAGGGGTGAGCGTCAGCTGTGGACGCTCGACGTTGATGCGATGCGGGCCAGCTGCAGCAACATCGGTTACAAGCTGCTTACTCCGAACCAGCCCAAGCTGGACACCACTACGCTTGCTGCTGAACTGGCTCCCCTTGTACTGAGCCGGGCACGTGATCCACGTCTCACGATCAACGCAGACGGCACTGTCGATGTGAACATCGGCGAATTGATCCCGGATGTCGGTCCCAAACAGACCGTTCAGGGTCGGCGTAAACGCTTCCGCTTGGCGCTTTGTGCCATGTTGGCTGGCCACAGTTGGACACCGATCCGGGGTGGAAGAACCTGGCGGTTTGCTCCCCCGAAGTCGTAAGGGGCGAGCGCTTTTTGCCGACTTGGGGTGCAGCTGAGCCGCTTTCGCCAAGAGTCGGAATCGGGTCCGCCCGGTGAAACCGCGGGAGTCTGGACTCACTTGCGGTGATTGATTTTTCGGCACGCGGGTGCAGGGTGTGTTCGATTCGCACGAAGGGGCCGGGAATGAGCCAGCCATCCGAAGCTTTCGGGCGCACGATCCAGCTGTTCCTGGTGGATGGGACGCCGACCGGGCTGATAATCGCGTCGATCCACGGCTGGACCGGATCCGTGCTGGTCGCTGCTCAATCGACGTTTGCGAAGCTGCTGGCTCGGCCCGAGGTGGACCGGACGGGCGTTTATATTCTTTTCGGGCCCGACCCCAACGATGCACTCTCGATGCGAGCCTACATTGGCGAGGCCGACAGCGTCCGGGATCGCATTGCGCAAAGCGCTGCAGATCGGGGCTTTTGGGAAACCGCCGTGGTCATCACGACAAGCGATGAGGCACTGACGAAGGGGCACGTTCGGTATTTGGAGGCTCGACTGATAGAGATGGCGATCGGTGCCGGTCGCGTCAGCCTCGACAATGGTCAGGCGCCGAACGCCGACAAGCGGCGCATGCCGGAGGCCGATCGCGCCAATATGGAAGCATTCTTGGCGAATCTTACCGTGATCCTTCCCGTTGTAGGGCTTGATCTTCTCAAGCCGCGACCAATCGCGACTATGAAGTTGGTCGGTAGCGCGCCAGCACTCGATGAGGTCAGCTTTGAGATCCGGCACAAGAGCGGCGTCAAAGCAATCGGAGTTGAAGAGGACGGTGAGTTCATCGTTCTGAAGGGCAGCCAGGCCCTGAGGGATGCCGGATATCAGGGCGGCAACTCATATGGCGAGCTCAAGCAGGAACTTATTGCCCAAGGAGTCTTGAGCGCATCAGCGGATGGGACGTTCTATGAATTTGTTCGACCGTACACCTTCACGAGCCCATCAGCCGCAGCCGCGGTGGTACTTGATCGCAACTCCAATGGGCGCCTTGAGTGGAAGGTGGTGGGGTCGCGGCTGAGCTACCATCAGTGGCAGGAGAAAAGCGCGAACGCTGACATTACTACAACATGAGCTTGATCAGATCAAAGAAACGAGTCGCCAAACATGGCGAGGTGTTCACGCCGCCATGGCTGGTTGACGCCATGCTCGGCCTCGTCAAAGACGAGACGGACAGAATTGATTCACGTTTTTTGGAACCGGCCTGCGGGAGCGGCAATTTTCTGGTTCGAGTTCTACAGAGAAAGCTTGCTTCCGTCGAAACCCGGTTTGGAACCTCCCAATTCGAGAAGACGCATTACTCGCTCCTCGGCCTGATGTGCATCTACGGCATCGAGCTGCTCGAAGACAACATCGCCGAGTGCCGGGCGAACCTAATGGAGATCTTCTCGGACTATTTCGGTCTGGACAAATTGGACGACCTGTATCGTGCCGCATCGTTCGTGCTGTCGTGCAATCTCCTCCATGGCGATGCGGTTACGATGCGAAGGCATGACGGCGAGCCGATCACATTCGCCGAATGGGGCTATATCGGCAGGGGCAAGTTCCAGCGGCGGGACTTCCGCCTGGACATCCTCACCGGCTCATCGAGGTTCAGCGCGGAAGGATCGCTGTTCGCGCATCTTGGCAAGCATGAGCTTTTCACTCCGATCAGGACCTACCCGCCGATGACGGTACGCGACCTCGCAGCTGGCAGCGGTGGCACCCCAATGGAGGCTGCATGAGCATACAGGCTGGCTTTGCCCTTCGCGGGCGCAACCCAGATGTGCTGACTTGCATAGCGAACCTGTCGAACGATGAGGTTTTTACGCCGCCTCAGTTCGCGAACCGGATGCTGGACACTCTGGCTGAGGCTTGGGCAGCAGGACACGGTGGCGCGAACATTTGGGCTGACCGGAACGTGAGATTCCTGGACCCCTTCACCAAGTCCGGCGTGTTCCTCCGCGAAATCACCCTGCGCCTCACTTCGGGGCTGTCCGAGCAGATCCCCGATCTGCAGGAGCGGGTCGATCATATCCTGTCGCAGCAGGTGTTCGGAATTGGCATTACCAATCTGACCGCCATGCTGGCACGACGCAGCGTCTATTGCTCGAAGCACGCCAATGGCGCGCACGCTGTGACCAGGCGCTTCAACTGTGATGCGGGCAATATCTGGTTCGAGCGCACCGAACACACTTGGGCAGACGGCAAGTGTAAGTTCTGCGGGGCCAGTCAGGCGTCACTCGACCGTGGCGAGGGGCTCGAGACCCACGCCTATGCATTCATTCATACTGACGACATCAAGACTCGGGTGGCTGAGCTTTTTGGAGGCGACATGCACTTCGACGTGATCATCGGCAATCCACCGTATCAGCTGGACGATGGTGGGCACGGAACTAGCGCCGCACCGATTTACCAGAAGTTCGTGGAGCAGGGGAGGAATCTTGAGCCGCGCTACCTGACCATGGTTGTTCCGTCCCGCTGGTTCTCTGGAGGCAAGGGGCTCGACGATTTCCGCGAGACTATGCTGAACGATGATAGAATTCGCTCGATTGATGATCACTTAAGCGCTGCGGATGTATTTCCTGGTGTTGGGTTGAAAGGTGGCGTTTGCTATTTTCTATGGGACAAGGAGAACCGTGGGCCTTGCCGGGTTGCTACGCATTTCAAGGACTGGCCGGTTTCCGAAGCTTCGCGCCCCCTTCTTGAAGAAGGTGCGGAAATCTTTATTCGGTATAATGAAGGCGTTGCGATTCTTCGCAAGGTTATTTCGCGCGAAACTGGGCAGAACAAGGTCTTGTCGTTGCCAGAGGCGCAGCGTTTTGGCCAGCTAGTCAGCTCCCGAAAGCCGTTTGGGCTTGAGACAAAGTTCAAAGGCAACATGACGAGGCGGTCTTCCGCTGATTTGATGGTTCATCGGAATGGTGGCATTGGGTACACGCCACGAAGTGCAATCAGGACTGGTCTTGACCTGATCGATGCCTGGAAGCTCTTCGTTGGTTATGCAGCACCCGGAACGGGAAATAGGGACACCTATCCACACCGGATCATCAGCACGCCGTTCATCGGAAAGCCGGGTTCGATCTCTTCCGAGACCTACCTTTGCATCGGCCCGTTCGACAGCAGAGAGCAGTCGGAGAGCGCGCTTTCCTACCTTTCGTGCCGCCTGACGCGCTTTCTGGTCCTGCTGCACAAGTCTTCTCAGCACGTGACCCGTTACGTCTATTCATTCGTGCCCGTTCAGGACTGGACCCGGACTTGGACTGACGAAGCTCTGTATGCCCACTACGACCTATCCGAAGACGAAATCGCCTTCGTCGAGAAGATCGTCCGCCCGATGGATGTGGCGAGCGATCTGGTGGGCGACGTCTGGGTGGACGACGGCGACGATGCATAAGCCGACAATCGACGAAATCCTCGCCCCGAAGCCGGAAGGCCGCCCCCGCATCTACGCCTATTCCATCGCCGACGCCGCACACGCCGGTCTTCTCAAAATCGGGCAGACGACGCGTGATGTGAAGCGGCGCGTAGCCGAGCAGCTCATGACGGCCGCCATCAAGAACTACTGCATCGAGCTGGACGAGCCCGCCGAGCGGGACGACGGCACCGTCTTCACCGATCATGAGGTGCGCGCCGCGCTTGCCCGCAAAGGCTTTGCGAACAGCGAACTGGAGTGGATGCACTGCAGGCTGAGCGACGTGCAGACCGTCCTGACCGAGCTGCGGACAGGCAAGATATTCAGCGGCAACCATCACCTGACGTGTCCGATGCGCCGGGAGCAGGCCGAGGCGGTGGACGTGACGCACGGCTATTTCGTGTCCCGCTGGGCAGAGGACATGCATGCGGTGCCGCGGTTTCTCTGGAATGCCAAGATGCGGTTCGGCAAGACCTTCACGACCTACCAGCTGGCGAAGAAGCTTGGAGCCAAGCGGGTGCTGGTGGTGACCTTCAAGCCCGCGGTGGAAGATGCGTGGCAGACGGATCTGGAGAGCCACGTCGATTTCGACGGCTGGCAGTACCTGTCGAAAAATTCGGGTGGCGACCCGACCCGGATCGACCGCTCCAAGCCCGTCGTCTATTTCGGCTCGTTTCAGGACCTGCTGGGCCGTGATGCCGCAGGGAACATCAAACCAAAGAACGAATGGCTGCACCAGGTGAACTGGGACCTCGTCGTGTTCGACGAGTACCATTTCGGTGCCTGGCGGGAGACCGCGAAGGAACTGTTCGAGGGCGAGGAAGAGGCGGTCGCCAAGAAGGAGGCCAAGCTGGAATATGATCCCAACCTCGACGGCGTGAACGAAGACCTCAACGTCCTGTCCAACGACGAGACCGAGTTCCTGCCGATCACGACGCGGGCGTACCTCTATCTGTCAGGAACGCCGTTCAAGGCGCTTGCGACCGGCGAGTTTATTGAGGAGCAGATCTTCAACTGGACCTACACGGACGAGCAACGCGCCAAGGCGGAATTCGCCGCCAACCATCCTGACAAGTGGAACCCCTACGGAGCGCTACCGCAGATGCGGTTGCTGACGTATCAGATGCCCGATGAGCTCCTGGCAATCGCGAGCGCCGGGGAGTTTGATGAGTTCGACCTCAACGAGTTTTTTTCCGCGACCGGCGTCGGGCCGGAGGCCCAGTTTAAGCACAAGAGCGACGCGCAGAAGTGGCTCGACATCATTCGCGGTCAGTATGGGCCACGGGCTGTCGAGAGCCTCAAGGCAGGCACGTGGCCGCCATTCCCGTACTCGGATGTGCGCTTGCTGCCATACCTACAGCACTCGTTCTGGTTTCTGCCCAACGTGGCGGCGTGCCACGCGATGGCCAACCTGCTGGCCGAGAAGCACAACACCTTTTGGCACGACTACGCCGTCGTTGTCTCTGCCGGTGCGTCGGCGGGAATCGGTTTAGATGCGCTTCCGCCAGTACGCAATGCGATCGGGAGCGGCTTCGACACAAAGACGGTCACGCTTTCCTGCGGCAAGCTGACGACCGGCGTGACCGTGCCGCAGTGGTCGTCGATCATGATGCTCCGCAACCTGAAATCGCCTGAGACCTACTTTCAGGCAGCGTTTCGCGTTCAGTCTCCGTGGTCCATCAAGAACCCGAATGGCGACAATCCCAACGAGGAGGAGATCCTAAAGCCGATCTGTTTCGTGTTCGACTTCGCGCCGACGAGGGCGCTTCGTCAGCTGTCCGAGTACGGCATCGGGCTGGCCCCGAATGAGCCCAACCCCGAAAATGCCGTAAAGGACCTCGTGTCGTTTCTGCCGGTGCTGGCCTACGACGGCGCGAACATGACGCAGATCGATGCGGGTGGCATCCTCGACATCGCGATGGCCGGAACCTCGGCGACGCTGCTCGCGCGCAAATGGGAAAGCGCGATGCTGGTGAATGTGGACAACGAAACCCTGCGTCGTGTCCTCGACAATCCTGAGGCGATGGCGGCAGTGGAACGCATTGAGGGGTGGCGCTCGCTGGGTGACAACATCATCGAGACGATCATCAACAAGAGCGAGAAGGTCAAGGAACTCAAGAACAAGGCCAAGAATGGCGGCCTCACTGACACGGAAAAGACGGAACTCACCGCCGAGGAAAAGGAATACAAGTCCAAGCGAAAGCTTGTGCAGGAGAAACTGATCAAGTTCGCCACGCGAATTCCGGCGTTCATGTACTTGACCGATTTTCGTGAGAACACTTTGCAGGACGTAATCACGAAGCTCGAGCCGGACCTGTTTCTGACTGTCACAGGACTGACGGTGAAGGATTTCCACCTGCTCGTGCGCCTCAAGGTGTTCAACACCGAGCAAATGAACCAGGCGGTCTTCGCTTTCCGGCGCTACGAAGACGCCTCACTTCGGTACACGGGCATCGAGAGCCATAAGGGACTGACTCACTACGGACTGTACGACACTGTAGTCGCGAAGGTATGAGTCAGCGCAGCAGTTCACTCCTGCGACAACAAAACGCGTTTCGTGCTGCCCGCCTTTAGAACGGCGACCGCTGTAACGGCCCTAACGCTCCTTCAAACAAATTCGAATTCTGAGACGCTAGAGCGGAATCCTACCAGTCTGGATCGTATCCGCAGGCGCTGAAGTAGTTTGCGCATTCGGCTGGGGAGAAGCCGCCTGCGATGCACATTGATTGTGCGGGGATGACGGCGGAGTGAAAGGTCACGTCCGTCAATGAGGTGGAGAATGCGGGTTTAGGCGGAGCGGCCCCGGTCATGCGGCTACGGTACTGGGGATGAGGGACTGTGTCTCGGCGGCGGGCGCGTCGAGCTCGGCCATTCCCTCGATCTGCATGTAGCGGTGCTGGAGCTGCCACTCGTCGTTGGCCTCGAGCAGGACCGCGCCGATGAGGCGGACGATGCTGTCCTCGTTGGGGAAGATGCCCACGACGTCGGCGCGGCGCTTCACCTCCTTGTTCAGGCGCTCCAATGGGTTGGTGCTGTGCAACTTCGTGCGGTGCTGGGCGGGGAAGGTCATGTAGGCCAGCACGTCCTCTTCGGCGTCATCCATCAGCGCGCCGAGCTTCGGCCAGCGGCTGCGGAGCTGGTCGGCGACATGGCGCCAGGTCTCGCCGGCATGATCGCGGTCGGCCTGGTTGAAAGCCTGTCGGATCGCCGCCGCCACGACGGTGTGCTGGCCCTTCGGCACGTAGGCGAGCGCGTTCCTCATCCAGTGAACTCGACATCTCTGCCATGTGGCGTCGAACACCCGCGCAATGGCGGCCTTCAGGCCGGTGTGGGCGTCCGAGATGACGAGCTTCACGCC
>JAEYZR010000248.1 GCA_023427945.1 Pseudomonadota bacterium
GCGTTGACCTATTCGATCTACATCAGCAGCTCGGGTGAACTGGTCAAACGCGTGGGTGCGACGCGCCTGGTGGCCTATGCGATGACCGTGTCCAGCGTGGCCAGTCTGATCCAGTTTTTCGTGGTGCATCCTGTGGAGGTGCTGATTCAACCTGCTGGTGTCTATGGTTGGTCGTTCGTACACGCCACGGCCAACACGGTGGTCCCGGTCTTCCTCATCATGTGGGCCGTGGCGCGCATTGGGGCGCCCATGACATCGCAACTGGGTTTGCTGGGGCCGGTCTCGGTGCTGTTTCTGGCGGCCTGGGCACTGGGTGAACCGATCACGCCCTTGCAACTGGCTGGAACGGCCCTGGTGTTGACAGGTATTTTTGTGCTGACCGCCAGGAGAGGGCGCTGAGCGAACCCTTCAATCTGCAAGCGCCGAGGCCACCGTGCGTTCTCCAATGGCCAGGCCCACCGTCATGCCGACGCCGGAATGCATGACCGAAACTGTGGTTGCAGCATCGATCGGCAGCACTGAAAACGGTGCCGGTCCGTGCGCACCATAGACGCCTTGCCAGCGTTCCACGACACGCAGGCGCGCGCCCAGCGCCTGTGCCGCCAGATCCAGCAGCGTATTGTCGACGGCCTCGTCGTTGAATGGCAGTGCGTCCTGGCCGTAATGGTGCGAATCGCCGATGATCAGGTCGCCGTGAGGGGTGGGGCTGATCAGCAGGTGGATGCCGTGCGCCAGTAGCGCCGGGGTGCGCGCCTGAATGACCTCGCGCAGGATTTTGGCCGAGGGCAGATCCGAGAAGGCGCCGTAATGTACGCAGGACAGTCCGGTCAGCAGGGGACGGTCGAGTGCGAAGCCGTCGTCCTGGAATACGGCACGCAGCATCTGCAGCCTGCCCACCTCCAGATTCAGCGCCGCAAACAAGGTAGGTGCCAGGGTCAGATAGTCGTGGCCGGGGCACAGGAAGACGTGCCCTGCGCGGAATTCGCCCGCCGTGGTATGCACCTCTCCGTTTTGTACCGCGCTGGCAAGCGTGCCGACGATGAACGTCACGCCCAGCGACTCCTTCAGGTAGCGCGTGATGGCGGGAAGGGCCTCGCGCGAATAGACCTGCAGGTCGTCCATTCCCTGCAGTGCCAGATGGTGGTGCGCCAGGCGGCCATCGAAAAGACGGCCAACTTCGCGCCGGGAGAGCAGCGCGGCACGATAGCCCTGCTGCTTGAGTCGTGTCGCGGCGAACTCTTCCAGTACATCGGCCTCTTCGATCGAGCGCGCGAGCACCAGGCTGCCGTTGGCACGCAAATGAAAGCCTGCGTGGGCAGCGAGTTCGAGCCACAGGTCGCGCGATTGAGTCGCGTGTGAGTGCATCGTGCCTGGTGCCTGGCCGGTCACCAGGACCTGGCCAAAATTCCGGATCGTTGCACCATGAGCCTGTCGGCTGCGCTCGATGACCGCGACGGACAGCCCTCGCTTGGCTGCCGCCCAGGCGTGTGCGATGCCGAGGATCCCGGCACCGATGACGATCACATCGTAGTGCTTCATCTTTACTGCTTCTCTTGTTATATGGGGAGTCGTACGTCAGTCGTGTCGCGCCACAAGGGGGGCGTCGCCGCAGCGTTCACGAGTCTGCAGCGACGCGGGCACACACGACTGGCGTGGTCCGGCACAGAGTTTATTTCTTCGGTTCAGACTTGCCGTCGTAGCGCTTGGTCCACTGCGAAATGATGCGTTCGCGGTTGGTGGCTGCCCAGACGAAATCGTTTTTGATCAGACGATTGTTCAGGTCTCTGGGCAGGTTGGGGTTGGCCGTTGCGATCTCGGGTATGGCCAGGATGGCGAAGTTCGACTTGTACAGTTCATTCGCCTCACGGCTGGCCGAGAAGTCTGCCAGTTTGCGTGCGGCATCCAGATGCTTGGTGCCCTTCAGGATCGCGGTGGCTTCGATCTCCCATCCCAGGCCTTCGGAGGGGAAGACGGCTTCGATGGGGGCGCCGTCTGCCTTCAGCTTGGCTGCGCGGTAGTCGAACGACACACCGATCGGGAATTCACCGGCTGCGGCCATGTTGCACGGTTTGGAGCCCGAGTGCGTGTACGACCCGATGTTCTTGTGCAATGCATCCATGAACGCCCAGCCTTTGTCTTCGCCGAACAGTTGCAGCCAGGCGCTGACATCCAGGAAGCCCGTGCCCGAGGAGGCGGGGTTGGGCATGACGATCTTGCCTGCGTAGACAGGCTTGGTGAGATCTTCCCAGGACGTGGGCATGGGCAGATTCTGCTTCTTCGCCTCGATGGTGTTCACGCACAGGGCGGCAGCGTAGCCGTCCATGCCGACCCACGAGGGTTCTTTTTTGCTATCGCGCATGTTCGGGGCAATCTGGTCCAACCCCTTGGGCGCGTAGGGTTGCAGCATGCCTTCCTTGTCCATCAGGCCCAGTGCCGTGCCAGCCAGCCCCCACACGGCGTCAGCCTGGGGATTGTTCTTTTCGGCCAGCAACTTGGCGGTGATGATGCCGGTGGAGTCGCGCACCCACTGGATCTTCACGTCGGGGTTGGCCTTCTCGAAGGCGGCCTGGTAGTTCTTGATCTGATCCGCTTCAAGTGCGGTGTAGACGGTGAGCGTGGTCTGGGCGCTGGCGGCGCCCATCAGACCGCTCAGGGTCATGGCGATCATGATGGATGTGTAGCGGTTCATGCGCGAACTCCTGGAGATGTGGGTACGAAAAAAGGGAGAGAAGAGCAATGTTCGGGAGATGGCGAGACTCACGGGCGCTGACCGTCGGCCAGCCGAGCCCGAATATCGCCGAGGACCGCCGGCAGATCGGCCACGGTGTCGATCGCGTAGTGCGGTCGTGATGGATCAAGTTCGGCATGCGCACGTTCGCGGGCGGCGGCGCGTGCGGGGTCGTCCAGGGCCTGGAATGCCTCCAGGGTCAGGCCGGCGGCGTTGCCCGACAGGAGCAGCGCGACGGTCCACATGCCTGCACGCCGTCCTTCCTCGATGCCGGGCGCGGTGTCGTCGACCTTGACGCATCCGGCGACATCGGAAATTCCGAGTTCCACTACATTTTTGAGCGCCATCGCGGGCCAGGGACGGGCACGTGGCACTTCGTCGCTGGCCACGATGCAGTCAGGAGCAATGCCAAGCTGCGCGGATTGTTCGGTCACGCGGGACATCACGCTGGCGGGGTAACCCGAGCAGGACCCGATCAGCAGGCCTTCATCGCGCAACCGCTGCAGCACATCGCTGGCGCCTGGGATGGGGGCGCTGTATTGCGCCACCTTTTCAAGTTGAAGGGGGAGAAAATGTTCGTAGATAGTCGTCACGTCTGCGTCAGTGGGGGCATGCCCGAACTGGCGTTGATACTGGTCGGCGATCGCGGGTTCATCACACAGCGCACGGATGTGATCCCACTTGCCCAGGCCCATGGGGCCGCGGGCCTGCTCCAGCGTGAGCGTGACGCCAAACTGGGCAAACGCCTGTACGAATACTTGGGTGGGCGCGAAGGAGCCAAAGTCGACGAGCGTGCCTGCCCAGTCGAAAATCACTGCTTCCAGACAGACAGGTTGCACGCTGGCATTCATGAGGGGCTTCCAGAGAAAGAAAAGAAAAAGTGCATGTCAGCTCGCGCCAGAGCCACGCCACTGCTGTGTACGCCGGATCAGCGCCCGGCTGGCAAGGTGCAGCGCGATCGAGACGCCCGCCGAGCTGGCCATGATGACTGTGCACATGGCAGCGGCAGGTCCTATGAATCCGGCATCGTCCATGTTCAAGACGGCAACGGCGGCCAGGACGGTCGAGGGGCTGTAGAGGAACACCAGCGCCGAGACGGTCGTCATGGCCGACACGAAGAGATAACGTGCAACGTTCAGTACCGCCGGCAGGCACAGCGGGATCGTCACGCGCATGAACGTCACGATGGCCGGCACTTTGAGCGACCGCGAGGCCGCTTCGAACTCAGGATCGAGGCCATTCATGGCCGTGGTCGCCGTCAGGTGTGCGCTGGTGTAGAAGTGCACGATGGTGCAGATCACCAGCAGCGCCATGCTGCCATAGAGCGCGGGTATGGGATTGGACGGGCTGTTGAAGACAAATATGTAGCCCAGGCCCAGCACCAGGCCTGGTACCGCCATAGGCATCAGGGCGAGCATGCGTATGGTGCCTCGCAGGCCTTGAGCCATTGGGCCACGCGCAGGCATTTTTTCCATCATCCACGCGCCTGTGAATACGATGGCGGTGCCCACCAGCGCACTCCAGAACGCCAACTGCATGCTGTTGCGCCACGCCAGCCAGCCGCCACCGTCCATGTTGCCGAAGTCATAGGAGCGCAGCGACATCGACAGGTTGTAGGGCCACATCTTGACGAAAGATGCCCAGACGGATACCCCGATCACCAGCACGATCGACGCGGCCATGATGAGGGCCAGGCAGAAAAACACGCCATCGCGCAGACGGTTCGGAGCCGGCACATAAGGTTGTGCCCGGCCCGTGAGTTGGGCGCCCTGGCGCGCACGCAGGCGGCGATCGAGCACGAAAGTGAGCAGGGCGGGCAGTAGCAACAGAATGCCGATCGCTGCGCCCTTGGAGAAGTTCTGTTGCCCGATCACCGCCTTGTAGGCTTCCATGGCGAGCACGTTGTAATCGGCACCCACGACCTTCGGGACACCGAAGTCGGTGACGGTCAGGGTAAATACCACGCAGCATGCCGAGAACACGGCGTATCGCGTGGCGGGCAGCGTTACGGTCAGAAACGTGCGCAAAGGCGAGGCGCCCATGGCGCGTGCGGCATCGTAGTAACGGCCATCGGCCAGCAACAGTCCCGTAAGCAGGATCATCAATGCGTGGGGGAATGTATAGAAGGCCTCGCCCACCACAATGCCCCAGAAGCCGTAGATGGTTGCGCCGCCGGTCAGAGGCTTGAGCAGGCCCTGATTGCCCAGCAGATAGATCAGCGCAATCCCCGGCAAAAGCGAGGGGGCGAGCAAGGGGAGCATGGCGATCAGACTGAGCACCTGTCGTCCAGGCATGCGCGTTCGTGACAGGCCATAGGCAAAGGCGTAGGCGCACGGCACGACCAAGGCCATGGTGACCAGACCGACGGCCAGGCTTCGGCCGACCATGGCGAGAAAGCCGTCTGTGCCGATGATGTCGGCAAGCAATGCGAATCCGGCCCATGTGCCATTGGTGTCAACGGTGGCGCGCAGCAGGATTGCGCCCAGGGGCAGCGCCAGGAAAGCAAGCAGCGCCAGCCCGAGTGCGCCCTGGCCCAGCAGCAATGCAGCACCGGCGAGGCCCGCAGACAAAGGACGCCGGCCCAGTGGCGTGGGCGCCAGGCCGGCAGGGCGGGGACGCTGCTCGACAGCGGAGATCGTCATCGTCGGCTCAGACATAACCACGCAGATCGTTGCTGGGCAGTTCGATCCGGCAGTGGCTGGCGGCGTGTGGTCCGAGCAGCGCATCTCCGGTCTCGGGGTGCACGATGGCCTGGACTGTCACGCCC
>JAEYZR010000345.1 GCA_023427945.1 Pseudomonadota bacterium
CACCTGGGCCGTACCGATCGCCAGCCCTGCCGCCGCGCCTTTGCCTTCGAAGGCGAGCGTGCAACTGGATGGGGCATCGACGTCGGACATCAGGATCTCGCCTTCATAGGACGCATCGATGCCGGCCACGCGGGTGTGCAGCGTGACGTGATATTCAGTGGGTGATGTGCGCGAGACCTGGACGCACCCGGGAATGCATTGTTGCAGCACTTGCGGATCGGTCAGGGCATCCCAGGTCTGGTGCCGGGTCGCGGCGATCCATTCGGTTTCCGAAATACGCATGATTGTCTCCTTGCCAGGCCGCCCGGTCTTTTGCCAAGCGTGTGAATTCATCATACTGCTGTCCTGCCCGCAATGGCACACCTAATAGGGGAGGCGATATAATCGTCCGTACGCGGGTGAATACCTCCGGCCTTCCAATTCTGGTTCCAGTCCGGCAAGTTTCCGATGGCTCGGGGAGCCTTCCCAGCCGCTTTTCCCGCCTGCGATGTCGAGTGTCCTATGTGGTACGTGGTGGTGTCTTTTCTTGTGTCGGCAACGGTGACGCTGTTCTTGGTCAGGTATGCCCGACTCCACGCCCGATTCACAGGTGATCACGACACAGCGGGAGTACAGAAATTCCACGACGGCGCGGTGCCACGGGTGGGGGGCGTCTCGCTCCTGGCGGCTGCGGTGGCGGGCTGTGTGATCTGCGCGATTCGCGAAGACGGCATGGCGTGGGCCATGCTTTTGCTGCTGCTGGCGTCCTTGCCGGCTTTTGCAGGAGGTCTGCTCGAAGACCTCACCAAACGCGTCACGCCTACGGTAAGGCTGCTGCTGACCATGTTATCTGGCCTGCTGGCCTTCTATTTTCTGGATGCGCAGGTGGTGCGCCTGAATATATGGGGAGTGGACTGGCTGTTGCGATACGGTGTGGTGTCGCTGGTCGTCACCCTGGTGGTCATTGGCGGTTCGGCCAATGCAATCAACATCATCGACGGTTACAACGGCCTGGCTGCCGTGGTGGCCGCCCTGATCTTCGCCGGGTTCGCCTACGTTTCCTTCTATCTGGGTGATCGCCTGTTGGTTGCCACCAGTGTCACCATGATCGGTGCGCTGGCCGGGTTCTTCATCTGGAACTATCCCAGGGGGCTTATTTTCCTGGGCGACGGCGGGGCCTATTTCGTAGGATTCATGATGGGCGAGACAGCCGTGCTGCTGCTCTATCGCCACCCCAGCGTATCAGCCTGGTTCCCGTTGCTGCTGTGCATCTATCCTGTCTTCGAAACCCTTTTTTCGGTTTATCGGAAAAAGGTGGTGAAGGGCCGTTCGCCCGGCATGCCCGACGGGGTGCATTTGCACATGCTGGTTTACAAGCGGGTCGTGCGGTGGTGCATCGGTTCGCTCGAGCCGCGCCACAAGGTTCAGCGCAACGCCCTGACGTCTCCCTACCTGTGGGTGCTTTCGTCACTGGGCTTCGTGCCTGCCGTGCTGTTCTGGGAATACCAGTACGTGCTGATGTTCTGTGTGCTGGTGTTTTCGGCGGCCTACATTTGGCTGTACCGGGCGCTGGTGAACTTCGGCATTCCAAAGTGGATGGTGTTGCGCCGCGTGCGTCGCGGAGCGCGCCGGTGATCAAGGTCCTTCACGTATTCAAGACGTTTTTTCCGGATACGTACGGTGGGATCGAGCAGGTCGTGCGGACGCTGGCCGAGAACGCTGTTGGCCAGGGTGTCAATTGTCGGGTGCTGGTGCTCTCGCCTGCGGGCGCGGCCCCGGTGCTTGAACCCTCGGGCTACACCCTCATTCGTTGCAAGACCACGTTCGAAGTGGCATCCACGGGGTTTTCGTGGGCATTTTTCCGGCAGTTTCGCGAGCAGGCCGACTGGGCCGATGTGGTGCATGTGCACTACCCCTGGCCCTTCCTGGACCTGACTGTTTTGCTGCGCGGATGCGCAACCCCCCTGGTGATGACCTACCATTCGGATATCGTCAACCAGCCCCGCCTGGAGCAACTCTATGCGCCGTTGCGAAACTGGTTCCTGCGCAAGCAGAAACGCATCGTCGCGACGTCACCGAACTACGTAAAAAGTAGTCCGGTACTGCCCCGCTACGCCAACAGGTTGTCCGTCATTCCCATCGGTATCGCTCGGCCCAGCCCGAAGCCGCCCCCAGCCCAGCTTCAGCATTGGCGCGACCGGATCGGCGAGCGATATTTCGTGTTCATCGGTGTGCCGCGTTATTACAAGGGCCTCACGTACCTGCTGCAAGCCCTGCAGGGGCGCGACTACCCACTGGCCATCGTGGGCGACGGCGGCGACCGGGTGCAACTGGAGCAGCTCAGCCGCAGGCTCGGGCTGACACGCACCCATTTTCTGGGCGCGCTGGACGAGGCGGACAAGAACGCCGTTCTGGCTGGGGCACGGGCCCTTGTGCTGCCCTCGCACAAACGTTCGGAGGCTTTTGGTATCGTCCTGGCCGAAGCCTGTGGGCTGGGTGTGCCCATGATTACCTGTGAGATCGGCACGGGCACCAGCTTCGTCAACCTGGATGAGCAAACCGGCCTGGTTGTCGCGCCACAGGATCCTGGCGCCATGGGTGTCGCCCTCGATCGCATGTGGACCGAGGACACCCAGGTGGCCCAATGGGGGCTGCAGGCCCAGGCGCGCTATGACGCCGAGTTCGACGACAGGACGATGGCCGCGCGCTATACACGCATCTATGAAAGCGTGCTCGGTACTAAGGATCAAGGTACGCCAGTGGCCTGACAGGTCTTTTATGGTCTAATTTTGATCCTCTTGGCTGATAAGCTGATCCACACATGTTTTTTACTTCCGCTAGGCAAGAGTTTCTTGCGACGTTGCAGCAGCCCCAGCTTTGGGCGCTTCTGGCTTGGTATGACATCAAGCAACGCTACCGCCGTTCGGTTCTGGGCCCCTTCTGGCTGACGATCAGCACGGCCGTGCTGATCGGCACGCTGGGCTTGTTGTGGTCCACGCTTTTTCGCATCGACCTCAAGGAATTCCTGCCTTACTTTGCTGCCGGTAACGTCATCTGGACCTATGTTGCCATGCAAATGGGCGAGGCCACGACCGGGTTCACCCAGTTCGAGCATCTGATCAAACAGCGGCGCCTGCCATACCCGTCGTACATCCTCCGTTTGTTGGCGCGCAGTTTCATCATCTATCTGCACAACTTCATCATCGTGATTCTGGTTGTTGCGTTCGTAGGGAGCGGCTGGTCCCCGGTGGCGCTGGTGGCTATCCCAGGGCTGTTCCTGCTCTCGCTCATTCTTTATTTCGTGTCGCTGTCCTGTGCCATCCTGTGCACGCGGTATCGCGACATGGTGCCGGTCATTCAGAACATCGTGACAGTGGGTTACTTCCTGACTCCCATCATGTGGCAGGTCAAGACGCTGCCGGAAGATCACCGCTGGGTGGCGACATGGAACCCGATTGCTCACATTCTCGATATTGCACGCGCACCCATGCTGGGCGAGTTTCCTACATTGGCCAATTGGCTCGTCAGCGGCGCAGCCCTGTTGCTGACCATGGGCATGGCTTTCGCCCTTCTCGCGCGCGCGCGCCATCGCATCGCCTACTGGATCTAATATGTCGGCTTCGATTACTGCGACGGATCTCTCCATTGATTTCCCGATCTTCAACGCGTCACATCGATCGTTGAAAAAGAGAGTGCTTCATGCGACCACTGGTGGACGCATTGCCGGCGACGCCGGCCAGCGTGTCAGTGTTCGTGCGCTGGAGGGGCTGAACTTCGACCTGCGTCCCGGCGACCGTGTCGGCCTGGTCGGGCATAACGGTGCGGGCAAGACCACCTTGCTGCGCGTACTCTCGGGTGTCTATCCGCCTTCGTCGGGCAAGCTCGATGTGCAGGGCAGGATTGCGTCGCTGACCGATATCTCGGTGGGCATCGATGGCGAGGCCACAGGCTTCGAGAACATCTACCTGCGCGGCATCGTCATGGGCATGACGCCGGCGGAGATCAACGAAAAGATGGATGAAATCGCCGATTTCAGCGAACTGGGCGACTATCTCAACATGCCGGTGCGTACCTACTCCAGCGGTATGCAGTTGCGTCTGGCCTTTGCCGTGTCCACCAGCGTGCAGGCTGACATCATCCTCATGGATGAATGGTTGTCCGTGGGCGACGCGAAGTTCGCCAAAAAGGCCTCCGAACGCCTGGATCACATGGTGGCAAACTCTTCGATTCTGGTCATTGCCTCGCATCAGGAAGACATTCTGGAGCGTCTGTGCAACCGTCGCATCACGATGGAGCACGGCAAGCTGGTTTCCGATGTGTCCACCAAGGCTGCCGATCAGGCCGACGCGAGCGCGCCGGTGGAGCCGCTTGCAGAGCACGCCGAACCGGTGGTGTCGGCATCCCCAGCAGGGGTCTGAGGATGGCGCAGACAACTCGCAGCCCCCAAAGCCGGGCGATGCGTGTTGCGCTTTCCTGCGGCACTGTCCAGAACGGTCAGGGCCGCGACGGCATCGGCGTGTACACCGCCGCGTTGGCCGGGCATCTGCCAGGGGCCGGGGTCGATGTCATGGCGTTCGCGCTGGGTGACACGCCGCCGGACATGCCGCAGACCCGGCTGGACTCCTACAAGGCTTACGTTGCCCGTGATGTCCTGGGCCTGGCGAAACCACTGGTATTGCCGGCGGACATCGTGCATTTCACGGATCATCACATCGTTCCCAGCCGTTTGCCGACCGTGGCCACGCTGCACGATGCCGTTCCTTTGAAGTATCCCGAATGGGTGTCGCCACGCATGCGGTGGCTGAAAAACGCGATCATGAAGCGCATGGTCCGCCATGCGGATCAGATCGTGGCGGTGTCACACTTTGCGGTTCAGGAGTTGGTCGATTATTTCGGCGTTGCGCGTGATCGCATCGCCGTCGTACATGGCGGCATCGACGAGCAGTGGCTGATCACGCCGACTGCACCGCATGCCGAGGTCCGGGCGCCCGATGGCAGGGTCCTGAAAGACTATTTTTTGTGCATCGGAACATTCCAGCCGCGCAAGAATTTTGACAACATGATTTCGGCTCATCTGTCCCTGCCGCAAGCCATACGGCTGGCGCATCCCTTGGTGATCGTCGGACGCCCGGGGTGGCGGTGTGCACATACGGTCGAGCGCCTGCAGGCATTGGCTGCCGCCGGCGAGCCGGTGTATTGGCTGAACAATGTCAACTCGCGTGCTGACCTGCGTGCGGTGTATGACAGTGCCCTGGCGCTGAGTTTTGTGTCGTTGTATGAAGGCTTTGGCATACCTGTGCTGGAAGCTTTCGCAACCGGTACGCCGGTCATCACCTCGAGCGCCAGTTCCCTGCCGGAGGTTGCAGGGGCGGCGGCCGTGACCGTTGCACCCGAGGATGTCGATGCGATTGCCGATGCCATGTTGCGCATGGCTTCATCGTCCGAACTCCGCAGCGAGCTCGTCGCTCGCGGCCATGAGCGGGTGCGGGAGTTCACCTGGGCGCAAGGCGCCCGAAAAATGGCCGAGGTTTATTCGCAGATGCGCTAGCGCATCTGCACGGGGCCTCTCTTAAACGCGCCCGTAGACGTCGTCGAAACGGACGATGTCGTCCTCACCCAGATACGCACCGCTCTGCACCTCGATCATCACCAGATCGAGCTTGCCGGGGTTTTCCAGGCGATGCTTGTGGCCTGCCGGGATGTAGGTCGACTGGTTGGTTCCGACCAGCAGTTCCTGGTCGCCATTGACGACTTTTGCCGTGCCGGACACCACGATCCAGTGTTCACTGCGATGGTGATGCATTTGCAGGGACAGGGCCGCGCCCTGTTTGACCATGATGCGCTTGATCTTGTAGTTCTCGGCGTCTTCAAGCACCGTGTAGGTGCCCCAGGGGCGATGCACGGTCGTATGTAACTTGTAGGCATCGTGATTGGTCGTTTTCAGTTGCTGCACGATCTGTTTGACCTCTTGCGAGCGTGCGCGGTCGGCCACCAGCAGGGCGTCGGGTGTATCGATCACCACCAGATTGTCCACGCCGACCGTTGCGATCAGGCGACCAGCGCTACGGATGTAGCAGCCATGCGTGTCATGCATGAGCACTTCGCCGTCGGTCGTGTTGTTCTGGGCATCCTGTTTGCCGATTGCGCCCAGCGTGTCCCACGAACCGATGTCGCTCCAGCCGATGTCGCACGGCACCACGGCAGCGGTCGTCGTCTTTTCCATGATGGCGTAGTCAACCGAGATGTTCTCGATGGCTGCAAACGCGGCCGGTTCGAGTTCCACCTGCGAGGCCGTCGGGCTGGTCAGCTCGCGGCCTTTTTCCAGGGCGGTGCGGGCTTGTTCGAGCACCGCAGGCGCATGCTGGGCGAACTGTTCGAGGATGACCTTGATCTGGGCGCAGAACATGCCCGAATTCCAGAGGTAGCTGCCGTCGGCCAGGTACTGTTCGGCGGTCTTCAGGTCGGGCTTCTCCACAAAGGCCACGACCTTGTTGTCGTCTGCCTGGATGTAGCCATAGCCGGTTTCCGGGCCGGTGGGCTGAATGCCGAAGGTGACGATATTGCCTGCATTGGCAAGTGCCGAGGCTTTTTCGACGGCATTGCCGAAGCTCTCGACGTTCTCGATCAGGTGGTCTGCGGTGAGGAACAGCATGATCGTTTCCTCAGGCCACCGGCTCGCGGCGTCCAGCGCGGCTGCAGCGATGGCAGGCGCCGTATTGCGGCCCTCGGGTTCGAGTATGAACCGCAAGGGCATGGGCGCCCGGCCCAGCTCGGCGTATTCGTCTGCCGTCTTGAAATAGAGTTCACGGTTGGTGACGGTCAGGATTTCAGCGACATCACGCAGACCCGATGCGCGGGTGAACGCTTTCTGCAGCAGACTGGCCCCATCGGCCAGTCGGATGAAAGGCTTGGGGTGCAGTTCCCGCGATACGGGCCAAAGGCGAGTTCCGGCGCCGCCGGAGAGGATCACAGGAATTAGGGACATGTCTGAGGAGTCGCTATATAGGTTGGAATAGTGTAGGGGGTCTTGGGAAAGACGGCTACTGGGTGGCAAGCGTCTGTGCCCGGGCGTTCACAATGGTCACGATCTGTTCCGCCAGCAAGCCGTCTGCCTGCGCAAGCGGCGGGCAAGCCAGGGTGCCAGGAAGCGGCAAGGCAAGCGCCGGGGCGATGATGGCCGCAGCGGCCTCGCTGGCGCTTACGCTGTCGGCCACCTGGGCGACTGACTCCAGCCATTGTGGCTGTCCGATCTGCAGCGGATCGTCACCTGCATCCGATTTTCCGTTCCGGGCCCGCAGTACATGTATGTGTACGCCTACGCGACGATTGCGTGCGCACAGCAGGCTGAAAAACGGCAGGGGCTGGTGGTGGGCGGCATCTTCGAGCCGGATGAGCATATCGCCGGGGTGGGTATCGATTTCCTCATCGACGTCGACGAACAGATTCTCGGGCAGGTTCAGAAGACGGCACGCATCGCGGCATGCATAGTGATAGCGCCCATCGATGACGTAGACGAATTCGACGCGATAACCCGGTATCTGGGTGAGCAGCAGTTGTTTCAATGCCTGCGTGTCCGTTCCGGTCGTTTCACCCTTGGCCGTGCGCAGGCAGGAAATGTCGATCAGCAGTTGAGCAGGGCTCACTGGCTGTTGCTGGTTCAGGGCTATGGCCCGCGCAGCAGCGGCCATGTCGCCGGCATCGGGCAAGCCCGCGATCGCGATCCGGGAAATGTCGGCGATGATCTGTCGTGCGCGGGCCTGTGGCGTATCTGCGGCGAAGCGTTCCAGCGCGTCCCGATATGCTTGGCCGATTTCGTAGGGATGATGTGCGGTCTGGATGTGTTTGCGACCTTCGAGCGAGAGGGCGGCGCGTGCGGCGCCGTCCCGATGGAGCGCGGCGATGTGTGTGCCGAGCATTTCCACGGTGAATGTGTCTGGCATTTTGACCAGCGCCTGCTCGGGTAGCTCGCCGGCTGAGCCGTTCGCGTTGATGATCGTGGGCAGACCGTGGGCCAGGCAATCCAGTATGGTGCCCGAGGTTTCGCCCCGCGACTGGGTGCGCAGCTGGACGGCCATGTCCGCGGCCGCCAGATACTGCCTGTAGAGACTGGGCGATGCAAAGCCGGTGATACGTATGCGGTCGGCGCAGCCGCTGGCAGCGATCATGCGTTCGAGTTCCTGGCCGTAAGCGCCTTCGTCGTTCAGCCCGACAAATACCAGATGCCCCGTGCCCTGTTTGCCCAGCGGGCTGGCAATCCAGGCCTGGAGCAGTTCATGGTTCAGTTTGGTGCGAGCAAGCAGCCCGAACGAGCATGTCAGGAATGTCTCGGGCGCAATGGCCAGCGCCTGGCGCGCAGCCTCGCGCTTGACGTCGACGAGTGCACGCAAATGGGGGATGACGGCCCAGTCGCGGGCGAGTCCCTTGCCATACCACTGGTCTGCCAATGCCTGCGAATAGCGGGAGTGCACGATGACGCCCGTGGCGTCGTCCAGCACCTGTTTGTTCAACGGGTATTTCAAGATCGTGCTGTGCGGGTTGCCCGGATCGTAGTCGGCCAGTGCCGGATAACCGTGGGACAGGTAGAGCGCACGGGCGAGTGTGCCGCGCTGGCCGGTGTTGTTCAGGTAGTTGACCGCACCGCTCAGGAAAAAATCGTGGAGCACGACCACGCCGGGGAACCGCTCCAGCAGGGCGAACATGTGCGCGTGGAAGCTGGAGTTGCCGAACTGGTAGAGAATGTGGTCGTAGTCCTGGGCATGCGCTTCGAACTCGTCCAGCGAGCGTATCTGGCAGTTGCCCAGGGCCCATGGATCTTCGACCTTGCTGATGGACACGATGTCCACCTGGTAGTGCCGGGTCAGCTCGGGCAGGAGTTCGCTGGCATAGTCGGCGATGCCCGTTTTGTCGGGTGGCAGGGGCGTGACCAGCGCCAGGCGGGGACGACGCAACGTGTGCGTGCGCGATGGGCCTGGCGAGGCGCAGGCATGTACGATTCTGGATGCCTGCTGGCGGCGCTCATGCGCCTGTTCGAAGGCGTCGAAGGTGCGCGAAGCCGTCGTCTCCCATGAGAACTGTTTGGCGCGCTCCAGGCCGTAGGCGGCAAGGTCCCGCCGCATGTTCTCGTTGTCGAGTACCTCGGCCAGTTTCGCGGTGATGGCGTCGATGCTGGACGCATCGAACAGGGCGTCTTCGCGTCCGATGACCTCCGGGATGCTGGAGTTGTTCGAGCCGATGACCGGTGTGCCACAGGTCATGGCTTCCAGAACGGGAAGCCCGAAGCCTTCGTACAGCGACGGGAAGGTGAACAGTGTCGCGTCGTTGTAGAGGCTGACGAGGTCGTCGTCGGGCACGAAATCGGTCAGCACGAGGGCGCCGGCTTCCAGTTGCACCCGCTTGGCGAGCGCCTGCAGGTTCACGCGGTCTTCCGGGCGGATCTTGCATACGACGGCCAGCTGGTACTTCTTGCGCAGCGGCAATGGCAGGCGCGAAAACGCTTCGATCAGACCCTCGATATTCTTGCGCGGGTCGATGCCACCGGTATACATGACGAAGTCACGCGTGATGCCATAACGTTCGCGCAGCGCCTGGCGATCGGCCGGGCTCAGCGGGCGGGGCATGAAGATGGAATCGATAGCCGAGGAGATGTTGACGGCCTTGTGTGCAGGCAACTGCAATACCGATTCCGCCTCAGCGGTGCTGAATGCCGAGATGCCCAGCAGCAGTTCCGCGTTCTTCAGTCCAGCCAGTTTGCGGTAGTACCAGTCGCGCAGTTTCGGATCGCGCAGGTAGACGTCGGGGCGAATCTGCGGGATCAGATCGTAGAGGGTGATGGCGGTGCCGAAGTCGACGCGCCCGTCGCTCATGCCGACAGACTGCGTGGCTTCGTCGGCCCAGCCCTCAAACAGACTGCTGATATGCACGAAGTCCGGTTTCAGCGCACTGAGATACTGTTCGCGAATGCGTTCGCCCGCACGCGCGCGCCAGGCCGAATGGGGCAGGGCTTCCGCAGTGCCTTGGGGCACGTCGAATACGTGAATCCGTTCACGCGGCACGAGGTCGCGAAATGCGCGCATGACGCTGCGTGCGCGAACGGGCAGATTGTTGTTCAACACAATGCTGATTTCGTGGTCGCGGCCACCGCCAATGGCCTGACGAGCCATGGTCTGCGCGAGCATCATGGAGTAGCGCCCCATGCCCCGGTCGGCGCTTTGCGCCTGGCAGCCTTGTAGATCTAGTGTGATGCGCATAGGTGTGAAGTCAGTCCGGGGTTTTCGATGAACGCTGGATGGCCAGCAGGACGCGACGGGCCGATCTCGGCAGGGTGCCAAACGCGTTGTCGTCGGTCGCAACCGGGGTGCTGGGGCGACTCAGGTGGGCGGGTACCGTTTCTGCCCGTGCCTGGTGCACCAGGCTGCGCACCCGCGCATCCAGAGCGGGATAGCGATACAGCACGCTGGTGACGCGGCCGCGCACGGACGGGTTGGCAATGATGGCGCGCACGGGGCGCGTCGATAGTGTCGTCTTGATCGATCGACGCAGGGCGGATTTGAACGCGGTCTTCAAGTTGGTCTGCTGTGATG
>JAEYZR010000400.1 GCA_023427945.1 Pseudomonadota bacterium
CCGCTAGGCAAAGTGGCATCGGGCGGCGAACTATCGCGCATCTCGCTGGCGCTGTCGGTGATTGCCAGCCAGGCGGCTCGCGTGCCCACGCTCATCTTTGACGAAGTGGATTCGGGGGTGGGCGGTGCGGTGGCCGAAGTCGTCGGACGCCTGCTGCGCGAACTGGGCAAGCGTCGCCAGGTGTTGTGCGTGACGCATCTACCTCAGGTTGCGGCATGCGCCACCACTCATTTCCAGGTGAGCAAGCGTGAGACCCGGGGCACGACACGCTCAGCCATCGTCGCTCTGGACGACCCGGCGCGTGTCGAAGAAATCGCGCGCATGCTGGGTGGCATCGATCTGACCGAAACCACCCGCGAGCACGCGCGCGAAATGCTGACCGGCAAAAACTAGCGGGCAGGGGCTGAGTTGCAGTCGCGACAGGTGCCATAGAGCACCATCGCGTGGCTTTCCAGGAAGAAACCGTTGTCCTTGGCGATCTTCTGCTGGCGGCGCTCGACTTCGACGTCGGAAAACTCGACCACGACCCCGCAATTGGTGCACACCAGGTGATCGTGATGATCGCCATCGTTGAGTTCGAACACGGCTTTGCCGGTATCGAACTGGCTGCGCGACAGCAGGCCGGCCTCTTCGAACTGCGTCAGCACGCGATAGACCGTCGCCAGCCCGATTTCGACCTGTTCGCCAATCAACGCACGATAGACATCTTCCGCGCTGAGGTGACGCTCGGGTGATTTTCGGAAGATGTCCAGAATCTTCAGGCGCGGAAAAGTCGCCTTCAGACCAATATTCTTAAGTTCACTCTGATCGCTGATCATGACCCACCGTTCTATGTCGTTCTACAGGGCGTTATGATACCGGTTTATACGCGTTCACCATGAGGGCCTCCCGTGTCCAGTAAAGCTTCCACTCATTCCTCGGCCAGCGTCGTGCGCGCCAGCGCCTGCGCAGTGCTCATTGCCGTGGCCCTGGCAGGGTGCGCCTCAGGCAAATGGGGCTTCCCCTATCGTGCCGGCGTCCAGCAAGGTAACTGGATCACGCAAGAGCAGGTCGCCTTGCTGCAGCCCGGCATGACGCGCGAGCAGGTTCGCTACGCCTTGGGCAGCCCCACGCTGACCAGCGTGCTGCACGGTGATCGCTGGGACTACCCGTACTACTTCAAGCCCGGCTATGGTGAGCCCAGCGAGCGCCAGTTCACAGTCTTTTTCCAGAACGACCTGCTGACACGCTGGGAAGGCGACTCCCAGCCTGAACTGCAACCGTTCCAGGTCGTGGAACAAGACGCCACCAAATCTGCCGACCATCAACGGCGCATGGCACGCGAGGCAGCACGTGAACGCGATGACCTGCCCCAGGGCCAGATCACGCCGCGCATCAGCGTAGGGACCGAGCGCGCGCCCGTGGGCGACGCGCCCACTCCGCCCACCAGCGGCCAATAAGGCAGACCGCCAGTCGTTTTTCACCGATTTTCCGGATTTTTACATGCGTATCGCGATTGCAGGTGCCAGCGGCCGAATGGGCCGCATGTTGATCGAATCGGTCGTCCGCGACCCTGACCTGACCTTGACCGTCGCCCTGGACCATGCCGGCAGCACGTCCATCGGCCAGGACGCAGCGGCATTCAGCGGCACCCCCAGCGGGGTCGTGATCACCGATGACCTGTCCCAGCTTGCCCAGGCCGACTGCCTGATCGATTTCACACGCCCCGAAGGCACCCTGGCGCACTTGCAGGCGTGTGTCGCGCACAAAGTGAACATCGTGATCGGCACCACCGGATTCGATGATGCCGGTCGTGCCGCCATCGAGGCCGCTTCGCAAGACATCGCCGTCGTGTTCGCCCCCAACATGAGCGTCGGCGTGAACGCCACCCTGAAACTGCTGGACGTAGCCGCACGCATGCTGAACAGTGGTTTCGACGTGGAGGTTTTCGAAGCACACCACCGCAACAAGGTTGATGCGCCGTCGGGGACGGCCCTGAAAATGGGCGAAACGGTCGCGCAGGCCTGGGGGGTCGAGCTGCCCGAAGTGGCCACCTGGACGCGCTCGGGCGACACCGGCCCGCGCGAAACCGGCACCATCGGTTTTTCCGTGGTGCGCGGCGGCGATATCGTGGGCGATCACACGGTTTATTTCTGCGGCAACGGCGAACGTATCGAGATCACGCATCGCTCGGGCAGCCGTGCGACGTATGCCGAAGGCAGTCTGCGCGCCGCCCATTTTCTGGAAGGCAAGCACCGCGGCCTGTTCGACATGCAGGCCGTACTGGGGATCTGATCCGGGTCGTCCTACATGCGCGCAATGTCGCGCAGGCGTTCATCGTCATGCATGATCAGGGCCACCCGCTCCATTTCGGGCAAGCGCTGAGCATGATGAGGGCTGCCCGCTCAGCCCGGCAAAGGGTGGATTCATGCTGATGACTCAGCGTACGAGTATGGGCTCGGGTTCCAGCGTGACGCCGTAGCGCTCGAGCACGTCCTGCTGAATGGCGCCTGCCAGGGCGAGGATATCGTTGGCATCGGCACCTCCCGCATTGATCAACACCAACGCCTGCCGGTCATGCACGGCTGCCCGGCCCAGGTGCCGACCTTTCCAGCCTGCCTGGTCGATCAGCCAACCGGCCGCCAGCTTGGACTGCCCATCAGGCATGCCATAGGCCACCAGGCCCGGAAACTTCTCTTTCAGTTGCGCATATTGCCGGGCATCAACGACTGGATTCTTGAAAAAGCTTCCTGCATTACCCACGACAGCCGGATCCGGCAGCTTGCTGCGCCTGATATCGCAGACCGCATCGAATACGGCGCGTGGCGTGACCCTCGCAACGTCGCTCAAGCCTGGATATCGCTGGAGATCGGGGTAATCCAGACGTGCGTGCCATTTTTCGGGCACACAAAACTGCACCGACAGAATGATCCAGCGACTCGGCTCATGTTTAAACCGACTGTCGCGATATCCGAATTCGCATTGCGCGGCGTCAAGCACCACCACCTCGTTGCGCGAGAGATCCCAGGCCGTGACGCCGTGCAGGCACTGTGCCACTTCGAGGCCGTAGGCACCGATGTTCTGCACAGGTGCTGCCCCCACCTGCCCCGGAATCAGGGCAAGATTCTCCAGCCCGTAAAAACCCGCGTCCACACAATGACTGACGAACGCGTGCCAGCTTTCACCGGCCGCTGCCGAAATGAGCCAGCCATCGGCGGCTTTCGACACTGGAGAGATGCCTTTCAGGCCGATATGAACCATTAGGCTGTCGACCTCCCGAGGCAACACCACATTGCTGCCACCGCCCAAGACACAGGCGCGGTCGTGTTCCTGTACTTGGCGGCTGATGGCGGGAAGTGCGTCCAGGTGGTCGAGGCACACATACGATCTGGCGAACGCCGGCAAACCCAGCGTGTTGAATGCGGACAGATCCTGCGCACGAACGGCAACTGAATTTGCCGAGGAATGTTGTTTAGGTATTGACATAGCTTGGGGCTAGTATGCTATAGTCTTTTTCTTCGCTCAAGCTTCATCTTGATTAAGCAAGATCAACACCACCGCACTCTGGCATGTGCAGTGAAGGCAAGATGAAAAGCGTAGTATGTAGTGCGACCTGCGGGAATAGCTCAGCTGGTAGAGCGCAACCTTGCCAAGGTTGAGGTCGCGAGTTCGAGCCTCGTTTCCCGCTCCATCCGCAAGGGAAGCCCTCCGGGCTTCCCTTTTTTCCG
>JAEYZR010000105.1 GCA_023427945.1 Pseudomonadota bacterium
ACTGCGGCCTGACGAGTTCCCGGGGTTCGCTGAGCCCGGCTTCGTGAAGATCGTGTGGACGCTGCGGGCGGACCCGATCGACGAGGGGCGCTCGATATTCCGCACCGAAACGCGTGCCGTCGCCACCGACGCCGCCGCGCGCGCACGATTCAGGCGCTACTGGGCGTTTGCGTCACCGGGGATCGTCCTCATCCGCTGGTTATCGCTCGGGCCGCTGCGGCGTGAAGCCGAGCGACGCGCATTCAGTTCGCGCGTCGGCTCGTGAAGACATGACGTCCCGCCAGGACACCATGTCCCGTCATCGCGAAGATCAGCGGGCGCCCGTAGTCCCCGGCATCCGGATGTCCACTTCGACCTCGGCCTTGCCGCGATCGTCGGCGGTTGCCGTCGCCACGACGGTGCCGTCGATGACGAACGTGAACACGCCCTTCGGCGAGACGTTCCGAATGGAGAACTCGACCTCCTGAAGCGCCGGCGCGTCCTTGTCCAGCAGGCGCAGCACGGCGCGTTCGCCATGTCCGGTGGGCAGGGTCGAGACGCGCACGTCGATGGGACGTCCGCCCACACGCAGGGCGATGCGGCCATCCTGGGGCAGCCGCTTTTCGGCGATGTCCAGGTTGGCCATGATCTTGATGCGCGAGATCAGCGCGTGATGCAGGGCACGGCGCGGGCTGACCACATCGCGCAGCGTGCCGTCCACCCGATAGCGCACGACCGAATGCGATTCGAAGGCCTCGATGTGGATGTCGCTGGCGCCGTCGCGGGCCGCCTGCGTGAGCAGCGCATTGATCATGCGGATCACCGGGGCATCGTCCTGCGTGTCCAGCAGGTCCTCGATCTCGGGCATGTCCTGCATCAGGCGGTCCAGGTCGATCTCGTTTTCAGCCGCACCCATCACGCTGGCGGCATCGCCGTTCTGTGCGTAGGCCGCGGCCAGCAAGGTTTCGAGTTCGTCGTCCGGGACTTCCCGCGTGTCGGCTTGCGGGTAGCAGCGGCGTGCTTCGTGGCGCGCCCACTGTGGGGTGCGCGCGCTGAAACTGAGCATCGCGCCATTGGCACCGATCGTCAGCAGGGCGCGCTGCGCCCGTGCCCAGGCGTAGGGCAGGGGATTCATGGCGCAACCGGTGCCGCGGGCAGCATCTGACGCGGGAATGGCTTGGGTGCCACGGTCGCCTCCAGGGGGCGCAGGTCCAGGGGCGCTGCACTGGCGGCGCTGGAGCCGGCGGTGGTGGTACCAGGGATGGGCAGACCCGAGCTGTCCAGTTCCGGCAGGATGGGGTTGTCCATGGCCGGCAGCGGGAAGCGGCGCTCGGGCCGCACGTTGTCCTGCACGCGTCGCATGTAGTCGTAGCGGTCCAGCGAGACGCGCTGGCTGTCGTTGGCGTTGCGCACGATGTGGGGACGCAGGAACACCATCAGGTTGGTCTTGGTGCGCTGGCGGCGATCGTAGCGAAACAGCGAACCGATCCAGGGAATGTCGCCCAGGATAGGCACCGACTGCGTACTGTCGCCACCGCTGTCCTCCAGCAAGCCGCCCAGCACAATGATCTGGCCGTTGTCGATCAGCACGCTGGTTTCCAGCGCCCGTTTGCGTGTGATGATGCCCGCTGCGCTGGTACTGGCTTCATCGATGCTGCTGACTTCCTGGTAGATATCGAGCTTCACGGTGCCCCCCTCGGATATCTGGGGGCGCACCCGCAAGGTCAGCCCGACGTCTTCGCGCTGAATGGTCTGAAACGGGTTGCTGGCGCCATCGCCCGAACTGGTGACGTATGAACCGGTCACGAAGGGCACCGTGCGGCCCACGACAATGCTGGCCTGCTCGTTGTCCAGTGTCAGCAGGTTCGGTGTGGACAGGATGTTGGTGCCTGCTTCGCGTTGCAGGGCGGTGGCCAGAAATCCCAGGTTCAGTATCTCGCGGCCCATCACGTTGACTGGCCCTTTGATCACGCCCAGATTCAGTCCGCCGCCGAGCGCATCCAGCGTGGTGGCGGTATTGGCCGAGAGATTCAGGCCACTGCCGCCAAAGTTGGTACCGCCGATGAACGAGGTGCTGTTGCTGTTCAGGCCGCTGGACCCGGTCATCCACTGGATGCCGAATTCGGCAGCCGTTTCGCTGGTGACTTCCACGATCAGGCTTTCGACCAGGACCTGTGCGCGGCGCTGGTCGAGCTGGTCGATCACTTCACGCAGACTGCGATAGAGGGGTTCGGGTGCGGAGATCAGCAGTGTGTTGGTGGTCGGGTCGGCTTGCACGGTCGCGCCGCCCGCGGAAAACGCCACCGCCTGGCCGGGGTTGCCGGCGCTGCCCATGTTCGAGGTCATGAGGCCCGATTCGCCGGATGTCGAGCCGGTGTTGCCGGCCTGCGTGGACATACCCATGCCTGCACCGGGGCTGCCGCTCGTGCCCGCTGCGCCGGCCATGCCTGAACCTGACAGGCTCGCGGCTGGGTTGCCTGTCGCAGCACCACCGTTCTGTCCGGTCAAGGCGCCACGCAACACCTCGGCCAGCTTGGTCGCCTGTGCGTTGCGCAGATAGACCACGTGCAGGTTGCCCGTACGCGCCTGGGGCGTATCGATGCGCAGGACCAGGTCGCGGGCAAGCTGCGCGCGCGCAGGGCTGTTGGCGCGCACCAGCACACTGTTGCTGCGCGGATCGGCAATGACCGTGACGCGTTGGCTGGCGTCGCCCGCACCCTGGCCTTCCAGCATCTGTGCGACCAGCACCGCCACATCGCTGGCCACGCCGTAGCGCACCGGGATGACATCGGCGTTGACCGACACGGGCGTGTCGATCCCTGCAATCACCTGCGCAATGCGATCGAGATTGTCGGCATAGTCGGTGATGACCAGCGTGTTGTTGTTCGGATAGGC
>JAEYZR010000131.1 GCA_023427945.1 Pseudomonadota bacterium
ATCGGTACGGGGCCCTACACCTTCGAAGACTGGCGCCGTGGACAGTATGTGACCATCAAGCGCTTTGCCGATTACGTTTCACCACCGGGGGACAAGCCCGATGGTTATGTCGGCAAGAAAACGGCCACCATCGACGAAGTGCGCTTTCTGGTTGTGCCGGACCCGTCGACGTCACGCGCCGGCCTGCAGTCTGGCGCGATCAATCTGGCCCAAGTCACCTTCACCGATTACAAGGAGCTCAACGCGTCGAAGAACGTCGATGTGATTCTGCCTCTGGAGGCCACCAAGCATTCGTTGCTGTTTCAGACACGCGACCCGTTGCTCAAGAATAAAAAGCTGCGTCAGGCCATTGCCGCGTCGATGGATGTGGAGCAGATCGTCCTGGCTGCCACGGAAAACGTGGTGAAGGACTACAACGCGTCGGCGGTGCATACGCGCTCTGCCTTTTATTCCGACGCACAGAAAAAAGGCTACGCCTACGATCCGGCCAAGGCGCAGAAGCTGCTGCAGGAGGCCGGCTACAAGGGCGAGAAGATCGTTATCTTTGCCAACAAGCGCGCGCACGTGCCGAGCTACCAGGTGGCTGTGATGGCCCAAGCCATGATGCAGTCCGTGGGTATCAATGCGCAGATCGAGGTGCTCGAGTGGGCAACCCAGCTTGATCGCTACAACAAGGGCAACTATCAGATCAGCTCTTTCTCTTACTCCTCGCGTCTGGATCCAGCGCTGAGCTACGAGCAGTTCTCGGGCAACAAGGATGACCAGCCCCGCAAAGTCTGGGAATCGCCAGAAGCCTTGAAATTGCTGGCGCAGAGCTTTGTCGAGTTCGATCCCAAGAAGCGCCAGGCGATGTTCGACGATCTGCATGGAATGATGCTGGACGACACACCACTCATGGTTTTGTTCAATGGCTCCACCGCTTGGGGATCGACCAAGGACCTGAAAGGTTTCACCATCTGGGAGGGCAAGCCTTTGATGTGGTGATGCCTGCATCGGGCCCGCGCAAAGGGGCCGAATGTATTCGGCCTTTTCATGAGGGACAGCCAATCGCAGGCTGTCCTTCTGTCATTGATCAGACAGTAGCGTCCACCAGCACCGGGTCTGCGTGCAGGCTGTACTGTGTGAACGTGCGATTCAGCGCAGGCAGGGGCGCGGCTTCCATCACGCCCAGCGCGGGCTCCATGACGATCATGGCCACGGTTGCCGAGCGTGTGCCGTGACTTCCGGGACGAGGAGGGCGGCATACCGCATACGGGGTGCCGAAGTCGTCGAACAGGGCTCGCTTCATGTCATCACGGGTCAGCGCATCCTTATGGTTGAGAAGCTTGCGCACGCGCCAGTCGCGGTACTGACTTTCGGGCGAATTGCGCCGGCCAAGGTCGCGCAACTTGCACAGCGCAACGTCGTTTACCCAGTGGTTGGCGTGAACGATCAGGTTATCGTCCCCTGGATACACCGCAAAAGATTCGTCGGTCGTGCATTCGTAGTCGATGCCAAACCCCTGCGCCATGCCCAGCATGATGTTGTTCGAGCATGATTTCGGCGTGGAGGCAACGTCTTTCATGGCAAGCGCGAAGTGCTCCTGCTCCAGTACTTTTCTGCGAATCAGCGCAAGCGGAATTCCCATCTGCGTGAAGTCGCGATCGCATTCCAGATAGTTGGCCGTGATCGAAATCCCCGCGCTGTTGAGCCCACTGCGCGCCAGTCCGCCGGCTTCTACGTAAGTCAGGATGTCCGGACCGTTCTCTTGGCGGATGCGAAGCACGATGGCGGTATCGGCGCACTCTGCGCGCCAGTCCCAGTTTTGCGCATGAATGAGGTTGCCGCTGGCCGAGCGTTCCGGCAGGATCAGGGCACCTGTGCAGCCGTCTTCGGGATCCTCGTCGAGCTGCTTTTTCTTCAGGGCACGGCCTTGGGCGAGCACTTCTGTGCGTGCGTTGACCATGACGATGTCTTCGAAATCGACTTCAGCACCTTTGGCGATGCCGCGCATTTCCTCGATGTAGTGGGGTGCGAAACCTTCGATTTCCGGGACGAAGTCATTGATCAATTTACTGCGTTCGGCGTCGCTGTATCCCATCTCGGACAATGCGCCGCCATACAGCTTGACGCTCAGGCGTACACGATCCTGCGCCTGTTGCCCGTACTGGACGCCTCGTTCGTAGGGGGCACCGGATATGGAGACGAAGGGGAATTGCTGGATATTGGACATTGGGATTCCCGTAGGTGGGGACCCCCATCCTGCCAAGCGCTGTTGTAGGGATCTCCGACATTGACATAAACATATTGCGCGCCTCAATCTTAACTTAAATTGGCGCCATTTTTGTTGTCTAAAGTCGGGTTTATCGTCTCATTGCGACGTGACGCTCCATCGCCGCCTCTTTCGAGGCAAGGGGTGGGGTCTAGCGGTGAACAAGGCAGCCTCGACCGGCACGCGATGAGACTGCCTCGCAAGGCAAGCCTACCAGGCGGCCTCGTACAGCTTCAGCGCATCCTGTTCAGTCAGCGCCCGAGGGTTGTTGACCAGCAGTCGAGTCTGTTTCATGGCCTCGCTCGCCATCAGTGCGCAGGCATCCCTGGGGATGTCGACTTCGCGCAGCGACAGCGGTAATCCGATGTCCAGGCACAGCGTGCGCAAGGCTTCGATGAAAGCCTCGCTGCGTTGTGCCGACGGAACACTGGCCAGTTCTGGAAAGACGCATGGCGCGATTTCCGCATACAGGGCAGGATTGTTGGCTGCATTGAACGCCAGCACGTGCGGCAGCATCAGCGCGTTGGACAGGCCATGCGGAATGCCGAAATGCCCGCCCAGCGGATAGGCCAGCGCATGGACGGCGGCCACGGGCGAATTTGCAAAGGCCTGGCCTGCCAGCAACGACCCCAGCAGCATGTTGGCGCGAGCGGTAACGTTTGCGCCGTCCTTGACCGCCACACGAAGGTTCGCGCCTAGCAGTTGCAACGCCAGCGACGCCAGGCCACGGGAGATCGGATTGTTGTTCTTGCTTGCCGAAGCATGGGCTTCAATGGCGTGCACCATTGCATCGACGCCGGTCGCTGCCGTGACGTGGGCGGGCAGGCCCAGCGTCAGCATGGGGTCGAGCAATGCGATGTCGGGCAGCAGCACTGGAGAGACCACGCCTTTCTTTTCGTGTTCACCAGTGGTGACGATCGAAATAGGCGTGACCTCGGAACCCGTGCCCGCTGTCGTGGGAACCAGTACCAGGGGCAGGCGTGTTCCGGTGATCTGGTTCACGCCATACATTTGTGCCAGTTCTTGCGGGCCCTTGACCAGCGCTGCGACCAGCTTGGCCACATCCAGCGAAGAGCCGCCGCCCACGCCGATGACGGACTGCGCTGCGCACTGGCGCGCCACTTCGGCAGCCCGCAGCACAATCGCTTCGGCCGGGTCGGCCTGCACCTCGTCGAATACGACGCAGTGCATGCCCTGGGCTTGCAGATTCTGCAGAATCGGTTCGATCAGTCCGGCGCGCACCAGTCCGGCATCGGTGATCAGGATGGTGTGCGATCCGTAAGGCCGTGCGAGTTCACCGAGCCGGCTGGCCAGGTGGTCGCCAAACTGAATCGACGCCGTGGTGTTGAATACGAAAGGGGTCACGAGAAACTCCGGTCCTGATGATTGATCATGGGGCGACGGGTGAGGGCGGTTCGGCCACGACGCCCTGACGCAGGAGGTCGTCGATTTCCGCGTCGCGGAAGTTGAATTCGCGCAGGATCTCGCGCGTGTTTTCGCCCAGCAAAGGCGCTGGACGGGTGACACGAGCCGGGGTATCGGAAAACTTGACCGGTAGCGCCAGGCTGTGGCCCTTGCCCGCAATCGGATGGTCCACTTCCACCACCATTTCGCGCGCCTTGGTCTGCGGGTGATTCAGGGCCTGCTCGATGTTGTTGACGGGCCCTGCGGGGATGCCCGCAGCATCGAAACGTGCGATCCAGGTTTCGGTGTCGTCACGCTCGAGCTCGGCCGAAATGGCAGCGGCCAGGGCGTCTTCGTTGTTCTTGCGAGCACCGTTGGTGGCAAAGCGCGGATCGGTCTTCCATTCGGGGTGGCCCAGCATGTCGGCGATGCGCTCCCAGTTGGCCTGGTTGGCGCCGCCCAGTACCAGCCAGCTGTCGCGAGTGCGGAAAGCCTGGTAGGGCGCGGCCAGCGGATGAGCGGAACCCGATGCGCCGGGTGATTGGCCGGTCTGGAAGTACATGGCAGCAAACCAGTACATCTGCTGCAACGAGGCCTCGATGAGCGACGTCTCGACGTACTGGCCCTTGCCGCTGTTGGCCCGATGCAGCAGTGCCGCAAGTACGCCGACCACGGCCAGCACGCCTGCGTTGATGTCGGCAACGGAATTACCGGGTTTGAGGGGCGCGCCGTTCTTTTCACCGGTCACGCTCATCAGTCCGCCATAGGCCTGTGCGATCAGGTCGAATCCGCCTTTGTCGGAGTACGGGCCGGTTCGTCCGTAGCCGGAAATCGCACAGTACACCAGACGCGGGTTGATGGCGGACATGGCTTCCCATCCCAGCCCCAGGCGGTCCATCGTGCCTTTGCGATAGTTCTCCAGGAACACGTCGCTGCCGGCCACCATGCGTTCGATGATTGCCTTGCCCGCAGGCATTTTCAGGTTGATGGCCATGCCGCGCTTGTTGCGATTGAGCATGACGAACGGCGCCGGCAAGGTCTGGGTCGTCACGCCCGTGTAGACACGCGAGTCGTCACCGTGCGGCAGCTTTTCGATCTTGATGACATCTGCGCCCAGGTCGGCCAGCATCATGCCGCAAGTGGGGCCAGCCATGATTTGCGCGAGCTCGAGGACTTTGACGCCGCTGAGTGGTCGGAGAGCATCCATTTCTTAGTGTTCCTTGTTGAAAAATTATTCAGCTTTGATGTTGGCCGCCTCGACGACCTTCTTCCATTTGTCGAGGTCCGACTGCGTTTGTTTGAGCAGGGGCGCCACACCGGTTTCCGAAGGATCCAGCCCTTGTTCGCGCAGCGCTTTCAGAACCTGATCGCTGGCGAGAGCCTGATTGAGCACGTCGGTCAGCTTGGCGGTGATCTCGGGCGGCATGCCCTTGGGGCCGACCAGGGCGTACCAGTTCAGGGCTTCGAAACCGGGATATCCCTGTTCGGCGATCGTGGGTACGTCGGGCAGGGCAGCGGCACGCTTGAGCGATGTCACGGCCAGGGCGCGGATCCGGTCGCCCCGTATCTGGGGAATGGCTGGCGCCAGCGTGGACATGCCGATGTTGATCTGTCCGCCCATCAGGTCGGCCATGGCGGGACCGCCGCCGCGATAGGAGATGTGCTGCATGGACATGCCGCTTTCCATCCTCAGCAATTCGGCTGCGACATGCCCGCCGCCACCGACACCCGAGGTGGCATAGCTTTCGGACTCGGGTTTCTTCTTCAGCAGCGACACCAGTTCAGGCAGGGTCTTGACGGGCAGGGAGGGATGAACGGCCAGTACCAGCCCGCCAGAGGCCGCCATGCTGACCGGGGTGAAGGAGGTCAGTGGATCGAAAGGCACTTTGCGCACATTGGGCAGAACGACCATCGTGCCCGAATCGATCAGGTGCAGCGTATAGCCGTCGGGTGGGGAACGCATCAACGATTCAACGGCGATCGCGCCGCCCGCGCCGGATTTGTATTCGATGACGACCGACTGGCCGAGCAGTTCGCTCATGCGCGGCGTGAGCGAGCGTGCGACCGCATCGGCCGCGCCGCCGGGGGTGTAGCCCAGGATGAGGCGTATCGGGCGATCCGGATAGTCCGCGGCATGGGCGGTGGCTGCTGCAAAACTGGCGCTCAATCCTATCGTGGCGGCCACGGCGGCACGCAGCAGGCTGAATCGTTGCATGGTTGTCTCCTTTGTTTTTAGTCTTGAAGGGTTGGACTACTTCGCCATAAATGCCGCCTGGCGTTTTTCCTGCCAGGCGGTGACGCCCTCACGGATGTCTGCCGAACGCAGGCATTCGGTTTCCGTTTGAGCAAATTTCTCCGCGACCAGACGGTCCTGTGCCAGGTCATTGAGCGCGGCTTTCATGCCGCGCACCGCCAGGGGGGCCAGGGCGGCGACTGCGGTGGCCGTGCGCATGGCTTCTTCCATCAAGGCGTCGGCGGGCACGATGCGGTCCAGGAACCCGCATCGGTGCATGTCCTGCGCGTCCATGTCCTCGGCGAACAGGAACAGGCGCTTGGCGGCATTGAATCCCAGGCGCGACACATAGCGCCGCATGCCGCTCAGGTAATAGTGCAGACCTAGTTTTGCGGCGGGCATGAACATTTTGGTGTGAGGCACGCCCAGGCGCAGGTCGCATGCCAACGCGATGTCGGTGGCGCCGCCGTATATGCCGCCGTTGAGTGCGCAGATGACAGGCTGGGGCAATGCCTCGAGCGCATCGACCATGAGGCCGAAGGGATTGACGGCGTATTGCGCGTGGGGATCTTCTTCGACGGTGGCCAGAATGCTGGTGAGGTCGTAGCCGGCGCTGAAGTGTTTGCCCGTGGCGGTGATGATCACGGCGCGGATCTCTGTGTCCTGTGCGATGGCATCCAGGTGCGCGCGCAGGATCGGCAGATCGTCGGGTTCGATGCGATTGGCCTGATCGGGGCGGTTGAAGCGCAGAACCGCAACCGGCCCCTCGCGTGTCAGCAGAGGCGGTGTGCTCTTTTGAGGTTCTGATGTGCCGGAATGGTGGGTCATGAGCGTGGTCTCCAAGTGGCGTTTTTCAAAATTGTATGCCAATTGATGTTCGTGGTATGCCACGAAGCTATATAAATATTATTAGTGTAAACACCAATACACCACTGTCACGGAAATGGGCATCCTCTCGCTCAATTCAAATACCAGCGTTATCGCCATGCCCATCGCCCAACTTGCCGACGTGAATCTGTATTACGAGATAGATGGCGCGGGACAGGCCGTCGTCTTCATTCACGA
>JAEYZR010000196.1 GCA_023427945.1 Pseudomonadota bacterium
CTGCGCGTGGTGGACGCCTCGGTCATGCCTTCGATGGTGTCCGGGAACATCCAGGCAGCCGTCATGATGCTGGCCGAACGCGCATCCGATCTGATCTTGCAAGATGCCGAACAGGCGGCATCCACTCGACCGGCTGTCGCCTAGCGCTTCTCCTTACGCGCACGATGCGCGGCCGCCTTCACCCGGTTGCCGCAGGAAGCCATGCTGCACCAGCGCCGACGATGCGACTTGGTCTGATCGTGGAAAAACAGAGTGCAATCGTGCGCCTCGCACTGGCGCACGAGCTGCAGATCTTCGTGAACGAGCAGATCGGCCAGCGCCTGTGCAACGGGTTGCAGCAAACTGGCGGCATCGTCGTTGCGCCGATACTCTTTCATCACAAAAACCTGGCGGTCGGCATCCCATACCAGCGCTTTGCTATACCGCCCTGCTTCCAGCACCTCGTTGATCAGCCCGATATCGGCAGGCTCGCCTGCTGCGGCCGCCACGACCGCGGCGCGGGCGCTGGATCGAAAATCCCGTGCAAGTTCATACAGCCCGGCCGGCGTCACCTCGACGGGCTCCGAGACAGACTGCGCGAGCGCGAGCCATGCCAGGACACTGTCATCGTCGACCAGACAGTCGCAGTGCCTGTGATCCGTGCCGTAAGAGGTGTTGATGAAATCCAGGGCCAGGTTGTTGGCGACGAACAAGGCCTGACCCGATGAGCTATTGGACATGATGCAGTAACCGTTATTTTGCTGTTGACAGGTTACTCCAACCATTAGTAACCTTCAAATAACGCTTTTGATGGTTACCAAGGAGATCAACATGTTCATTCAACATCGCTATGAGCAGGTAGGCGAGGTCAAGGTTTTCTATCGTGAGGCCGGGTCGCGCACTTCGCCGACGGTCCTTCTTCTGCACGGTTTTGCGGCATCGTCATACATGTGGCGCGACGTGATTGCGGCACTCGCCGACAAGTACCACGTGATTGCCCCGGACCTGCCTGCCTTCGGCTTTACCCAATCGCCTGAACGCGGCGCCTACGCCTACACGTTTGCCAACATCACGGACACCATCGAGCAGTTCACCCAGCAGCTCAGGCTCGATCGTTACGCGCTGGCTGTACACGACTACGGTGCGCCCGTGGGCTGGCGCCTGGCACTCGCCCATCCCGAACGCGTCACCGCCATCATTTCGCAAAACGGCAACGCTTATGAAGAAGGTCTTGCCAAAGGCTGGGACCCCATCAGGACGTACTGGCAGGATCCCAGCGAGGAGAATCGCCAGGCACTGAGCGACTTCCCCACGCCAGCATCGATCAAGTGGCAATACCTGGAGGGCGTGAGCGATCCGCATGTCGTCGCACCGGATGGCTATACGCTGGAGGGCATGCAGATCTCGCAGCCCGGCATGGCAGACATACAGCTCGATCTCGTGCTGGACTATGCATCCAACGTGCAGAAATATCCTGAATTCCAGGCGTTCTTTCGCGAACATCAGCCACCACTGCTTGCCGTCTGGGGAAAGAACGATCCGTTTTTCCTGCCGGCTGGCGCCCAGGCCTGGAGCCGGGACATTCGGGAAGCCGACATCCGCTTTTACGATACCGGCCATTTCGCGCTGGAAACGCACAGCCAGGAAATCGTACCGGTCATCCGGGCGTTTCTGGACAAACACCTCGGCTGAGGTCTGGCCGATCGGCTGATGGCCGGATCAACACACAATCCGTCGTCAGTCGATCATGTCTGCGATCAACGCGCAGGTAGGGATGCCGATGACCCGAGGATGCCCTGGATCAGTGCATAGGTCGCCTTGACCCGCGCGTCGTTGGGAAAGTTTCGATTGGCCAGCACCACCACGCCCAGCTTCTGGGCAGGCAGGACGGCCACGTAGCCACCGAATCCATTGGTCGATCCGGTCTTGCCGAGCAAGACCTCATCTTGCGGCGCAAGCGCAGGCGTGATGCGCTGGTCCGGTTGGGGTTCGAGGATGAAGTCGTAAGCATTACCGGCAAGCAGAGTGGACAGATCGGTAGGCCATGGATACTGCTCCCAGATCATGTCCTGCGTGAAACGGGATGTCTGGAACTGTCCTTCCCGGGTTCGACGCAGCGCCGCCGTCAGCGGCGCGGAAACGGGGTTCAACTCCATCACGGCATCCATGAAAGAGAGCATGTCGGCGGGCGTTGATTTGATGCCATAGGACTGCGCATCCAGCACGCCAGGGGTCACGCGAATGGGCTTGTCGGTCTTGCGTTCGTAACCGAACGCATACCGGTCGGACTGCGCAGCCGGCACGTCGATCCACGTATTTTTCAGGCCAAGTTCGGCAAACAGCACATCCTGCATGGCCCGGGTGTAAGGCATCCCCATCGCCTGCGCGGTGATGTGGCCAAGCAGGCCGATACTGATGTTGGAATAGCTGCGCGTGCCCGGTTGTGGCGGTTGCCAGCGCTTGAGCCACTGCACCAGTTGCGGTGTATCGGTCACATCGTCAGGCACCTGTAGGGGCAGACCACCAGAATGATGCGTCGCCAGATCCATCAAGGTCATGTCATTGCCAATGGCACAGGTGCCTGCGCACAAGAACCGGTCGACGCGGGCATCGAGCCTGAGTTGCCCGCGCTGCTCGGCCAGGCTGGCCAGCAGGGCCGTGAAGACCTTGCTGATCGAGCCGAGTTCGAAAATGGTGTCTGGCGTGACCGCACGGCCGTTTTCACGCGAAGCCACACCCGTGGCATAGAAACGATGCTCACCGTTGTGAGTCACCGCGACCACGAGGCCGGGAATGCGATATTGCTCGATGGCATCGGCGAACGCGGCATGTGCCTGCCCAGCGAAGGTGTCGTCGCGAGAGGCGGCTGGCGCCGAGAACAATGCGCAGGCCACCAGACAGGCTGCGAAGGAAGCACGAAACAAAAGCATAGGGCGTGTCATGGCGAGGAAAACAAGAGCGTATCGCCCGAAACGTAGATCGGCAACAGGCCCCATCAAAAGGCTAATCCTGGTCTATCATCCTGACGCTAGCAAGGGTACCTACTGATTGCGGTTCCGTTTCGCTTAACGTTTACTCGTCCCACATTCGGACAATACCGTTTAGGAGACATCTGTGAGACACCAGGCATTGCTTACCCCGCTAACCCGCGCTGTTCTGGCATGTACCCTGATGGGGCTAGGTGCATCTGCCAGCGCAGCAGGCGATTACCCCAACAAGCCCATCCGATTGCTCGTCCCGTTCGCCGCCGGCGGCACCACCGATATCGTTGCTCGTGTGGTGGCTCAGGGCCTCACCAAGGAACTCGGTCAGACAGTCGTGGTGGAAAACCGCGGCGGTGGTGGTGGCTCGATCGGCGCCGATGCGCTGGTACGTTCGCCCAACGACGGCTACACGCTGGGCATCGCCACCGTCAGCACGATGGCGACCAACCCGGCGACGAATGCAAAGACGCCCTACGATCCGCTGAAGGATTTCACGCCCATCACCAACCTGGTCAACGTGCCAAACGTGATGACCATCAACCCCAAAGTGCCTGCGCAGAACATGAAAGAGTTCATCGCGCTGCTCAAGGCGAACCCGGGCAAATACAGCTATGCATCGTCGGGAACTGGCGGTATCTCGCACCTTGACGGCGAACTGTTCAAGTCGATCACCAAGACCGACATGGTGCACGTGCCTTATCGGGGTTCAGGGCCGGCCCTGAACGACACGCTGGCGGGACAAGTCAATGCGCAGTTCGACAACCTGCCTTCGTCGATTCCGCACATCAAGGCCGGCAGCCTGCGTGCGCTGGCCATTGCATCCCCCCAGCGTCTGGAGTCGATGCCTGATATTCCGACCTTTGCCGAAGTAGGACTGGCCGAGGTGAACAACGTGGCCTGGTATGGCCTGGTCGCTCCGGCCAACACCTCTCCCGACATCGTGAAGAAAATACATGATGCTGCCGTGAAAGCATTGAACGATCCCGCCATCAGCGCAAGACTGAAGGAAACGGGATCGCTGATCGATGGCAACACGCCGGAGCAGTTCAGTGCCCAGATCAAGAAGGAACTGGAGCTGCGCAAGAAGATCGCCAAGGATCAGAACATACAGTTGACCGAATGATCTGATCGACGGCACGCCCCTTGCGGAATCTGAGCCTTCAGGAGGACATCATGACTAAACCGAAAAAACCTGAGCAGGCTCCGCAAGCCCCCACGGGGGTGAATGACGATGCACCGGCACATGCAGATGATCGGCCGCAGCATGAGGATGAACTTCTAGGCGATCTACTGGGCAACCGCGATCCTGAAAGTTCCGCTCGCAAGCAGGACAAACCCGCCAAATGAGCGAACTGTCCGGTCGAATTTGCACTCAACTGTAGCTTTCGGCAGCCATCTCGTCAGTCTAAAGTCGATATGCCCCACACCTGTGGGGCATATCGCATTCTGGCGCTGTCATGAACCTCGACTTCTTCCTTTCAACCCCCGTGCTGCTGGCGTGGACCACCTACTTCGTGGGCGTCGCCAGCCCCGGCCCCAGCATTCTGGCCATCATGTCGGTGGCCATGAATGACGGGCGCCAGGCCGCATTGACGTTTGCCAGTGGCGTGGCATCCGGCTCATTCTTCTGGGCCATCATGGCCACACTGGGGGTGTCGGCAATCATTGCGTCACTGCCCCCATTGATCATCGGCATCAAAATCGCGGGCGGCTGCTATTTTCTCTGGCTGGCCTGGCGCGCAGCGCGGTCAGCGCTGCGTGCGCCCGCCGCGCTGACACTGAATCAGACTGGGGCACATGGGTCTCGCAGCCGCCTGTACATGCGTGGCCTGCTCATGCATCTGACCAACCCAAAAGCGGTGCTCATATGGATGTCCATCGTGGCGATGGGGGCCAGGACGAGCGGATATGGCCACACCAGTGCAGGCCACGCCACGGCATCGGGGCCTGCGCCGACAGGGGCGATCAGTGTGACGGCAGGGTGCATGGTGATCGGTCTGGCCGTATTCACGAGCTATGCCATGCTGTTTTCAACGTCCCGCGCGCGTCGTGCCTATGCGGCATGCCGTCGCTGGCTGGATGGCGGATTGTCCATCATGTTTCTGGTCGCCGGCATCAGTCTGCTGACGATGCAGGTGTGAGGGATTGCCCCCCAGAAGTGCAACCCTCTGCACGGGGCGGGCCCTGTTACTTGGGGGGATGATCCCGGCGAAACAAGGCCCATTCCTCGATCTCGGTGCCATCGGGCAGGCGGCACATGCCTGATTCGCCCCCTGGCCCCTTGACGATCGTAAGTTTGCCGCCAAGCTGCTGGCAATAGACCGACGCAGGATTGGCCATACCCACGGACGGGGGCTTCGGCGCAACGCGCTCTGCGGACGATTGGGCAGACACACATCCAGTTGCCAGGACGGTCAGCCCCAGGGCAGTGACTTTAGCGAGCATTCTCGTTCTCCTTGAGCTTGACTGATGACAATAGCATCAAGTGAGCCGCCAGAGGTTCGATCCGCCGTGCAGTCAGGCGCCCAAAGCAGCCTGCGCCAAAGCCCGGGCGTCGGGCCGGTACCGTCTAGTTCTTCAACCGATAGCCGGTCTTGAAAATCCACCGCACACCGACCAGACACATGGCAAGAAACGCGAGGGTCATGCCCACGCTCACGCCCAGGCCGACGTCGGAGACTCCGAAAAAGCTCCACCTGAACCCACTCACCAGATAGACCACCGGATTGCACAGCGACACCGTCTGCCAGACCTCAGGCAGCATGTTGATGGAGTAGAAGCTGCCGCCCAGGAAGGTCAGCGGTGTCACGATCATGAGCGGAATGATCTGCAGCTTCTCGAAGCCATCGGCCCACACACCGATGATGAAACCGAACAGACTGAAGGTCAGCGCCGTCAGGATCAGGAATGCCGTCATCCAGATGGGATGCTGGACACTGAACGGCACGAACAGATGTGCCGTGGCCAGCATGATCAGGCCGAGAATGACCGACTTGCTGGCCGCTGCTCCGACATATCCGATCAGGATCTCGACGTACGAGATCGGAGCTGAATGGATTTCATAGATCGTGCCTGAAAACCGGGGCATGTAGATGCCGAACGACGCGTTCGAAATGCTTTGTGTAAGCAAGGCCAGCATGATCATGCCCGGCACAATGAAGGCACCATAGCTGACACCGTCGATTTCGACCATATGCGAACCGATGGCCGAGCCGAACACCACGAAGTAAAGCGCAGTGGAAATGACAGGCGAGGCAACGCTTTGCATCAGGGTGCGACGCATGCGCGCCATTTCAAAAAGATAGATCGCCCGAATGGCATAGATATTCATGATTGCGTGCTCACCAGACTGACGAAGATCTCTTCGAGCGAACTCTCGGAAGATTTGATGTCGTTGAATTCGATACCGACCTGATCCAGTTCTCGCAGCAACCCCGCAATGTCGGCACCCGCTTCGTGGTTGTCGTAGGTGTAGACCAGGGTATGGCCGTCATCGACTAGCGCGAGCCCGGCAAGCGTCAAGGTCGGGGGCAATGCTGTCACCGGCGTCTTCAGGCTCAGGATCAGGCGGCGTTTGCCCAACTGTCTCATCAAGGCGTTCTTTTCCTCGACCAGGATGATTTCGCCGCTGCGGATGACCCCGATACGATCGGCCATCTCCTGCGCCTCTTCGATGTAGTGCGTGGTGAGAATGATGGTGACACCCTTCTCGCGCAGCGTTCTGACCATCTCCCACATACCGCGTCGCAGCTCGACATCGACCCCCGCCGTGGGTTCATCCAGGAACAGGATGTCCGGTTCGTGCGACAGCGCCTTGGCGATCATGACCCGTCGTTTCATGCCGCCTGACAGCGCCATGATGCGACTGTCTTTCTTGTCCCACAACGACAGGTCACGCAGAATGTTTTCGATCAGCGCCGGGTTGGCGGGTTTGCCGAACAATCCGCGGCTGAATGTCACGGTGTCCCACACGCTTTCGAACGCATCGGTGAACAGCTCCTGCGGCACGAGTCCGATCTTGCTGCGGGCACGCCTGAAGTCCGTGACAATGTCGTGACCATCGGCCATCACTTTGCCCGCAGAGCCGTTGACCAACCCGCAGATGATGCTGATCAACGTGGTCTTGCCCGCCCCGTTCGGACCGAGCAGAGCGAAGATCTCGCCCTTGTGAATGTCCAGCGTGACCTGCTTGAGTGCCTGGAAGCCAGACGCGTACGTCTTGGACAAACCTTGTATGGATATGACGGGTTGCACGAATGCCTCGATAGGGAAACCTGACTGGATTCTACTCGCGCACACACCTTTTACGTTTTGTGCGTAGTCAGCGCAGGGCTTTGGTGCGAAGGTATGCTGGAATCCATTACTGTGCGCATCATGTCGCTGCATACCAGCCTCCCAAGTGATACGGCTCCGGTCATTTCCGGGCCATCCACTTCCAGAAAGCCCGCCAAGAAGCGCAAGCCGCGTCCGCGCAGATGGGAGCTCGACGCCCTGCGCGGCCTGATGCTCATCCTGATGTTGTCCACCCATCTGCCCACCCGCTATGCGACCCCCTTTGGCCAGCCTTTCGGGTTCGTATCCGCAGCCGAGGGCTTTGTCGCGTTGTCGGCCTACATGGCGGGAATGATCTACACCCAGCGCGCCGCACGCGAAGGACTGGCCGTCATGCACCACGCGTTCCTGCGTCGTGCGCTGGTGGTGTATGCCTGCCAGGCTGCCTGCCTGTTGTTTCTGTTTTCCGTCATCGCCGTGCTCGGCGTGACCTTGCAGCAGCATGCTGTGAGTGACCTCATGTGGTTCTATCTGCAAGAACCCGTCACCGCTTTCTGGTCTTCCCTTCTGTTGATCTACAACCCGCCACTTCTGGACATCCTGCCCTTGTACGTGATGTTCATGCTGATCAGCCCTGCGGTTCTGGTGTATGGATTGAAGCGCGGCTGGACAGGCATTCTGGTGACAAGCGGCGTGCTGTGGTTTTTCTCGCTGTTCGGCCTGTCGGAATGGCTGTACAACCTGACCTACTCCCTGACAGGGCTGACCGTACCGTACAAGGAAACCGGCGCATTCGAGACCTTCTCCTGGCAGCTTCTGTGGATATTCGGCCTCTGGATGGGTGCGCGCCATGCCTGCGTTCCGCGCGAAGAACGTGGCGCCTTCCCGAAACCTGTCGTCTGGGGAGCGATTGCCGTGGTCGTGACGTGTTTTGTGTGGCGCCACACGACAGGGCAAAGCCCTTTTCCCGACGGCAGCCCCATCAACTTCCTGTTCGACAAGTGGCATCTGGGACCGCTGCGTCTGCTTGATTTCTTTTCAATGGTGGTACTGCTCATCCATTTCGAAGCCTGGCTGAAGAAACATATTCCTCGCCCGCACTGGCTGGAAACCATGGGCGCGGCATCCCTGCCCGTATTCTGCGCACACCTGGTGATCGTTCTGCTGGCGCTCGCGCTCGTGGGGGCAAGCACCCCCGAGCGACCGGCCTGGATAGACCCCGCGCTCTACGTGGGCAGCATCTTCATTCTGTACTGGGTGGCCCGTGGTGTGCTGGCGTTCGAATCGTTCGAGGCAGCAAGAAAGAAACAGGCAAGCGCTGTCTGAAGCGCTGTCACTTGGAGGCAGACGCCGTTGTCTGCCGACCGGGCAGATCGAGCTGCGACAAGATGACGCTCGTCCACAGCGCATAACCCGTCGCATTCAGGTGCAGTGCATCGTTCAGGAACAGCTCCGTACGAGGCTGCCCCGAAGACGTCAGCATGGGCGTGAAGATATCGATGTAGTCGGTGTTCTCTGTCTGGCCGATGTACGACTTGATCTTGGCATTCGTCTCGCGGATGGCCGGCATGAGCGCAAAACGCGACGGACTGGGTTTGATCGAGATATAGGCAATGCGGGTATCGGGCAGACTCGCGCGAACACCTTGCACGAACTGCTGCAGGCTGGCGAGCACATCGTCAGGGGTGCGGCCTTCGGCCAGGTCGTTGTCCCCTGCATATACCACCACCAGCTTGGGCTTGTAGGGAATCACCAGCCGTTGGAGATGGTTGGCGCAATCCAGCATGCGCGATCCACCGAAGCCCCGTTTGTAGAGAATGGGCATGGACCGGAAGTCTTCCTGCAGGTCGGTCCATAGGCGAATGGACGAACTGCCCACGAAAACGACGCCATCCGGCCTGGGCCGGTTCTTCTTGTCCTCGGCATCGAACGCCGCAAAACTGGCATCCCAGCGAGTCTCGCGTGCTGTGGATGTCATGGTCTGTGTCACATCGCCCGATGCGCCAGTCGCCGAAGATGTATTCGGTTTCAACGCATCGTTCTGGGTCGAGGGGACAACGGCACGTCCGGCCACGGGCAAGCCGGTCAGCGAGGGCTCGAGCGTCTGGGCCTGTGCGCCGTATCCGACCAGACATCCCGCCCCCAGAATGCAGGCCAGGCCGGTTCGTCTTGATAACCTCATGGTTTGCCTTCTATCGCAAAACAGATGTATGAGCATGAATCGTGCGCTGCAACACGTCAGAGCATCATAAGTCGGTGAAGACTCAATTAGAAAGCGAGTAATTGTTTCGGCCAATTGCTGTCAAAATGATGCTTTAAACGAAGACCACCATGAAAAAGACAGACCTGGAAAAGAACAAAGCCCTGAAATTGATGGGCGACATGAAGGCCACGCGTACCCCGGGGCGTTTCGGGCAAGTGGCAGGCGCCCTGCCCGACCGTCGCGAGCAGCGCAAACTCGATCAGGCCGCCGGTCTGGTCCCCTTTCCCGTCAAGCTGACCCAACCCTTGATCGACGCCCTGATCGCTCATGCCAAACAGGCAGACGTGCCTGTCAATGAGGCAATCAACACCCTGCTTGCCCAGGCGCTCGAAAAATAGACGCCCGGGCTGATCCAATGGGAAGGCTACCAGCCGGAGCCTCCCCCACCACCTCCGCCGCCACCTGACGATCCGCTGCCCGACGACCCGCTGGAAGACGAGGAAGACGATCGGCTGGAAAAGCTGCCGCTGCTGCCAGGGGCGCTGGAAGACGAAGACGTCGTATAGCTGCTGTCCTCCGTATGCGAGGTGACGTCATGGGCAAAGGCCCGCGTGACGCGTCCAGGGTCGTCTCGCAACAGGTCGTGACCTGCATACTGGCGCTGCATCCCGTCGATCAGTGCCAGCGCAGCCGTCCCCTGGAAAAACTTCGCAAAGGCATTGGACCAGTCCTTGCCCACGTCCAGCGCGACCGCGTAGGGCAGATAGCGCTCGAAGACCTCCAGCTTTTCTTCCGGCGTGCTCAAGGCATTGAGCCTAGGTCCTTCGGCAATTTTCAGATATTGCTTGAAGCCATCGATTTCGTCCTTGAACCGATACCCTTCTTCCGTGTAGCCCTTCAAAAAGGAATAGGCGTATATGACGACCACCAGCATCAGCATGGGAACCAGACCCGGCAAGGCCCCAGTCACGAACGGCTGTGTGTGAGTCACCATCACTGCCAGCCCTCCAAACAGGAACGGTGCGCAGAAAAGCAGGCTCAGGCAGAACATGACGATACCTGTCGTTCTGCGCGTCAGAGACTTGAACACCATGACCAGGAAAGCCAGGCCCGGGATGCAGAACATCAGCCCGACCGCCACGGCCCCCCCATTTGCAGGCGACGCGATCCAGGCCGCGCCCGCGCACAGAGCGGTGTACAGAAACCACCACAACGTGCCGCGATTCGCAACACGCTTATGCTCGGTGAACAACGGTGACCAGCGCCTGGTGAGTTCGCCTTCCAGCACTTTCTCACTGTCCGACAAACGCGAGGAACCCGGTTCGTCACGCATGAAACGATCGGTGGTGCCGAACAGTTTGTTCAGCACCACGCTCAATACCGGATCATCAGGGTTGCCTGTCTGAGCACGTCCCGTCAGGCGCTCGAACTCGACGTCTTCACTGGGTTGACGGGTCATGCGCATGAATCTGAGGGCGATCAGCTCCAGGATGGCAACGGTAAACACCTCCTGACCCATACGCTGCCGCACGAAATAGCGCACCGCTGGCGCAGACATGCCCTTGGGCGGCTCGAACAGCGGAACCGTGAGCCGCGGCGTACGCCGGCGAAAGCGGATCGCAGCCCGCAAGTAGTATCCCGCCAGCAGGAGGCCTCCCAATAACGTCACGCCAAGCGCCAGATTGTCACGCACCAGGTAGAACACACGTTGCTGCAACGAAGGAGGCTGGACGATCCCCTTGGGCCAGGAGGCGGCGATGGTGAACCCCTCGCCGACACCGAGTTGCGCCGTGGTCTGGAATTCCACCTGGCCGGGCCCGCGTGCCACTTCTCGTGCCGCAGTCCCCCGCGCTCCGGGCGGGCCAGTGTAGATGGCCGTGTCCTGGATCGCCGCAGCTTCGGGCAGGGTGATGCGAGCGGTGGCCCGTTCTATCGGAAAGGTCCAGTCCGAGCCGGTCACGTTCCAATAGAGTTCGTCGAACGAGTCGAAGAATCCGATCTGTCGCGTCGTGCGATAGCGGATGACGTATTCGTGCTCGCCCGCCTCCAGCAACACATCGGGGTTACCGATGCGAAGCCGAACGCCATTGGCGATACGCGATTCCGAGAACGGCTCGAATCGACCATCGCGGCGGACTGATTCGACGGCCATCCCGACCCTGACCGTCAGGCCTTGCTGCGTGCGATAGAGGGTGGGAAAGTCACGCACGATGCCGCGTTTGATTTCATTGCCTCGAGCGGTCACGCGAATGCGCTCGGTCACCACCAGATCACCGTCGGCCTGTACCGCAATATCGCTGGCGAACAGATTGATGCGTTCACGACCCGTGGCGCCTGAAGCGCGCGGCGTGAGGGGCACGCGCGGCGGTGTCTCTGCAACGTCGGCCATCCCCCAGTCAGGACCGTCATCGGCTCGCACAGCATCGTCGGCGCCGGCCACGTCCGCTGCGGCATCCATCGCCGCATCCATGGGAGCATCGGTCGCGGCTGCCTCACGCGCGGCATCCATTGCGACCGAGGCTTCATCGGGTGACGTTCGTGAAACAGTGGGCGCACCCGCGAAGTCGATCCCCGGAACGCCCTCGTCGCCGGATGGCGCCGGTTCGGCCCGAGTCGTCATCACCTCTACGGCATGATCGGCGGGAACCTCCTGCTTCTTGTTCCAGGGCCATTGAAACGAGGCGGCATGCGCGTGCGTGGCAAGCAGACATGCCCAGAATACCAGTGCGACCAGCGCACCCAACGTCAGACTGGAAACGCGGCGAGCTTTCATTGCAGCACCACCTTGGGAACCGCGGCCTGCTCGGCATTGTCCAGCGCGAAATACGCTGCGACCGAAAAACCAAACGGCTTGGCCACCAGGATGCTGGGAAAGGACTCGATCAGCGTATTGAGTTCACGTACGCAACCGTTGTAGTAGCGGCGAGCCATCTGGATCTGATCTTCTGTCTGCGCCAGCTCCTCCTGCAGCGCCCTGAAGTTGGCATCTGCCCGCAACTCGGGATAGGCCTCCGCCACGGCAAACAGGCGCCCCAGTGCCCCTGACAGGGCACCCTGCGCATGCGCCTGCTCGGACACACCGTTGACCTGCATGCTGGCTGCCCGACATGCCGTCACCTCTTCGAGCACGGATTTTTCGTGCTGGGCATAGCCTTGCACCGTGGCGACGATATTCGGGATGAGATCGGTCCGGCGGCGCAGTTGCACATCGATGCCGCTCCATCCCTCGCGTGCCATGTTGCGCAGCCTGATCAGGCGGTTGAAGGTCACGATGGTGTAGAGGATGATCACCGCAGCGATCGACGCGGCAATCCAGGCAGAGGCGGGCATGTGAAAAAGACTCCTCGGTGACAGACTATATGTACGAGCAGCGCAAGCATACCCGCGGGAGTCCAACCACCAAATGCCCGGGACGAAGTGAAAAGTATCTGGACGTTATTGCAAGGATTGGCGTGGGCCGGGGGCGCATTACGCGACGATTTGCCGACCAAACTGGCAACAAAACGTAAACCGGCCGTTCCTTTCCCGGCGGTGAGACACCGGTTTCAGCCGATTTCGGGCCCATTTCCTGCCTATGACCCTCCCTTTCAAATCCTGCGGACTTTTTTGCAACAACCTGTACACCGGCAAAAAACGCGTTGCGCTTTGTCGCTAATGCCGGACAAAGCAAGGTCTTCAGACCGGACCTCCCATAGCAAAATGAATGCACAGATTCATTCAGCCGCTTTCGGCGAAGTGGGAAAAGATCATGAAACGATGGATTATTGCAGGACTGGGCGCGATGGCCCTTGCGTGTGCCGGCACAGCGTCGGCCCGGGTGGATATCGGCGTGAACATCGGCGTACCTGGCCCCGTCTACGGCTATGGTGGACCGGTCTACGTGGCGCCTCCCCCGGTTTACCGGCCCCCGGTCTATTACGCGCCGCCTCCCATCTACTATCCGCCACCGCGTGTGTACTACTCACCGCGCCCGGTGTACTACGGACCGCGCCCCCACCACGGGCCACGGCATTGGGATCACCCGGGTCGCGGGCCTGATCGGCACTGGAAGGGCCACCGCCATCGTCACGGCGGCGGTCCGGGCCGGCACTAGGCCGGCGGCTGCATATCGATCTATGCGGTGAGCTTCTCCAGCCCGCCCAGATAAGGACGCAGGGCCTCGGGCACCACGATGCTGCCGTCGGCCTGCTGGTAATTCTCCAGCACAGCGACCAACGCGCGGCCCACCGCCAGACCCGATCCATTCAGTGTGTGAACCAGTGCAGTCTTGTTATCCGGTGTACGGAAACGCGCCTGCATGCGCCTGGCCTGAAAGTTTTCGCAATTGGACACCGACGAAATCTCGCGCCAGGTATTCTGCGCAGGCAGCCACACCTCCAGATCGTAAGTCTTGGCCGCACAAAAGCCCATGTCACCGGAGCACAGCAACATGACGCGGTAGGGCAAGCCCAACCGGCGCATCACGGTCTCTGCGTGCACGGTCATGTCCTCGAGTGCCTGGTAGGAGGCCTCAGGATGCGTGATCTGCACCATTTCGACCTTGTCGAATTGATGCTGGCGGATCATCCCACGGATATCCCGCCCGCCGCTGCCCGCTTCGGAACGAAAGCACGGCGTATGCGCCGTCAGGCGCACGGGCAGATCGGCATGCGCAATGATGCTGTCACGCACGGAGCTGGTCAACGTGATTTCCGATGTGGAAATGAGGAATTGGTCTTCCGGACCGTTTACGTCCTCACCATCGGCCTCATCGACACCACGCGACACCGCGAACATCTGGTCCTTGAACTTGGGCAGTTGTCCGGTGCCCGTCAACACTGAGGCGTTGACGATATACGGCGTATAGCACTCGGTGTAACCGTGCTCATTGGCCTGAATATCGAGCATGAACTGCGCCAGCGCCCGATGCAGCCTGGCAACGGGCCCGCGCATGAAGGAAAAACGTGCGCCCGACAATTTGGCGCCCAGTTCGAAATCCAGCCCGAGGGGCTCGCCCAGGGCGACGTGATCACGCGGCTCGAAAGGCAACGCCGCGGGGTCTGCCTTGGGATCGGTGGCGCCCGGCACCCAGCGGCGCACTTCCACGTTCTCGTTCTCTGATGCGCCCACAGGCACACTTTCGTGCGGAAGGTTGGGCAGGCACATCAACATGTCCGACAGGCTGGCCTGCACGCGAGCCAGGGATTCCTCGAGCTGCTTCAGGCGCGCGGGAATGGCCTGCGACTCGGCCATGACCGCGCTCGCATCTTCACCGCGGGACTTGAGCTGGCCGATCTGCTTGGCCAGGGCATTGCGACGCGCCTGCAGTGTTTCCGTTTCCGTCTGTACCGCCTTGCGTTCAGACTCCAGCACGTCGAAATTTGCCCGGTCGAAAACAATGCCCCGACTCGAGAGACGGGCGATGACGGTGTCCAGGTCCTTGCGCAACAACGTGGGATCAAGCATAGCGGTAGAGATTCTCGTAAAAAACGGATGGGCGATCAGCGCTTGCGCGACTGACGCTGATGGGCATCGAGCTCGCGCAAAAACGCAAGCTTCTGCTGGATTTTAGCCTCCAGTCCACGATCTGTCGGCTGGTAGAACGTTGCCGACACGCCATCGGGGAAATAATTCTCGTCTGCCGCGTAGCCGTGGGGCTCGTCGTGGGCATAACGATACGTGCGTCCATGGCCGAGCTGTTTCATGAGCTTGGTCGGCGCATTGCGCAAGTGCATGGGCACGGGCGCGCTGCCGTGCTCGGCCGCAAACTTGCGCGCCGCATTGTAGGCCGTGTAGACAGCGTTGGACTTCGCTGCGCAGGCCATATACACCACGGCCTGGGCCAGCGCCAGTTCGCCTTCGGGCGAGCCCAGACGCTCATACAGGTCGGCACCGGTCAACGCCAGGTCGGTCGCACGCGGATCGGCCAGACCAACATCTTCAACCGCCATGCGCACGATGCGACGCGCCAGATAACGCGGATCGGCGCCCCCATCGAGCATGCGTGCGAACCAGTAAAGCGCCGCGTCGGGATCGGAGCCGCGGACCGACTTGTGCAAGGCGCTGATCTGGTCGTAGAAGGCGTCCCCGCCCTTGTCGAAACGACGCAGGTTCTGCGAGAGCGAGGTTTCGAGCCAGTCGGCATCGACCTCCGTGCGACCGGCGCCCTGGGCCGATTCGGCCACCACTTCGACGGCATTGATCACCCGGCGGGCATCGCCATCGGCCCAGGCTGCCAATTGTGCGATGGCGTCCTCGCCAAACACGACAGGAAGGGCATCCGGGTCGGCCTGGTTGAATGCCTCCTGCGCCCGTTTGACCAACAATGTCAGTTCCTCGGGGCTGAGCGATTGGAGGACATACACGCGGGCACGCGACAGCAATGCCGAATTGACCTCGAAGGACGGGTTTTCGGTCGTGGCGCCGATGAACGTGAACAAGCCGCTTTCCACGTAGGGCAGAAAAGCATCCTGCTGCGCCTTGTTGAAGCGATGCACCTCGTCTACGAACAGAATCGTGCGGCGGCCCTGTCCCTGCGCAACCTGGGCGCTGACCACGGCCTCGCGAATATCCTTCACCCCGCCCAGTACGGCCGACATCGCAATGAAGTGCGCGTCGAATCCGTCCGCCATCAAACGGGCAAGCGTGGTTTTGCCTACCCCGGGCGGGCCCCAGAAAATCATGGAGTGGGGACGGCCGGACTCAAAGGCCACACGCAGCGGCTTGCCCGGCCCCAGCAGGTGCGACTGCCCCACCACATCGGCCAATGTACGCGGGCGCAGGCGCTCTGCCAGCGGGGTATGCCGGCCGCTCGCGGCCTGGGAGGAAAAAAGATCACTGCTCATTGAAAGGGTCGCAAACCTGGAACTCGTATAGCCATGACAGGCAAGAGATAGAGTAAAACCATTACACCACGCCAGGCACAGCGCGTGCGATCAAACCTTCTCCGAGGCAAAGCACATGCCCGCCGACATGCCGACAGGTCTGCCATGACATTGACTTCCGCTCGCCATCTTGTGTTTACCGGTTGCTTCACCGATATACCCGAGCCGCAACCCAGCGCCGCACACGCCCAGGCCAGCCACCCGCATGCCAACGCGGACGTGCAACGCGGCATTGGCGTGTACGACAGCAGCACGCAGCCCTGGCGCCACCTGCAAACCGTGGTGACACGAAATCCGAGCTGGCTGGCCTGCCATCCCGGCGGGCATGTGCTGTATGCCGTCAATGAGGTGGACGATCATGATGACGCCAACACCGGCGCTTTGCAGATCTACCAGATAAACACGTCTCGACCCGACGAGCCAGTGCTCACGCATCTGGCCACGCGGGCGCTGGCGCCGGGAGCCGCTGGACCGACCCACGTGGCCATCGACCCCACCGGCCAGTTCCTGGTGGTGTCCTGCTACGACGGCGGGCAATTCAATGTCTTCGAACTCGATACCCACGGCATGCCCGGCGAAGTCTCGCACGCGCACCAGCCAGTCGGGCATGGCCTGGACCCGGACCGCCAGGAGGCCCCGCATGCCCATCACGCGGCTTGTTCACCCAAGGGAGATTACTGGCTCACATGCGACCTCGGCCTCGACCGCCTGACCTTGATGCGCATGGAGCAAGCCGCCCTGGTCAAGACCGATGCTGCCTCGGTGCCACCGGGCGCGGGTGCACGCCACGCCGTATTCCACCCTGTCGAGCCGTGGATCTATGTGATCACCGAAATGCATGCCACGCTCATGCAACTGACGTACGACCGTCACCTGGGCACGCTGACACGCCCGGATGAAGAGCCTGCAGAGAGCGAGCAGTCCGACGCCACCGAGGCCCCGCTGGACGAACCGCTGTTCAACGGTGCGCTGTTCGGGGGCAACTTGCTGAGCGAACCCGTCGGCAGCAGTGCTGTGCCGCTGTTACCCAACGGCTATACCGGCGAAAAAGGCGGGGCAGGCATCGTCATGCATCCCACGGGTCGATGGCTGTATGCAAGTACACGCCGCAACGACTCGGACCACGCGCTGGCAGACAGCGTGTCGGCGTGGGCCATCCATGAACAGACCGGGCGGCTGTCGCTGATAGGACGCTACTCGGCGGGCCTGTCCTTTCCTCGCGCCATTGCATTGGACCCGACCGGCGACACGCTCTATGCGTTGAATCAGAAAGGCGACTCCATTGTCGCCATGAAGGTGTGTGGCAGGACAGGCTCATTGAGCACGTTCACCGTCGTGGTCTCTACACCCCAACCTACATGCCTGGTCTGGCCTGCCGGCCACTGAGGCAGGCCATCGACAGGGCTACATCTTGACGACGTCGACGCCTGCCGGCGGCGTGAACTGGAAGTCCCCCGGCGCAATCGTCGGGTTCGACACAATGTTGGAAAGCGTGACACGCGTGGTCTGCCCAAATGAGTCCAACAACTCAACCCGTTCGGGCACATTGCCGCGAAAGCCAAGATCGACGCGCGAAAAGCCTGCATCCGCCGTCTTGGGTGTGGCACGCAGCCATTGCAGGCCGTCACGATCCTGCAAGGCCGTGACATTGAACGCCTGTTCAAGCGAACCCGAGCCGAACAGAATGGCGGCAGGCGAACTGCCAATGGCCTGATCGACATTGCGCTGCGTGACCTGGGCCAGATCCGGGTCGTATTGCAGTACCCGCTTGCCGTCGGAAACGATCAACTGCTCATAAGGTTTGGTGACCGCCCATTTGAACTTGCCTGGCCGCTGAAACGAGAACACCCCACTTTGTGCCGGCTGGGTGCGGCCCTGCGCACCTACGGTAGATTGCGTGAATTCGCCCGTGGCAGCCTGCACCTGACGGACGAACTGCTGCAACTGGTTGCGGGCATCGGCCGCCTGTGCCAGGGATGGCGCCAGGGCGATTGTCAGGGCGGCGCAGGCGGCCTTCAGGAAATAGGTCATGCGTCCTCCCGGGAAGGGGCGAGAATCTCGCGATTGCCATTGGATTGCATGGCCGAAACCATGCCGGATTGTTCCATTTGCTCCAGCAAACGGGCGGCCCGGTTGTAGCCAATGCGTAGGTGGCGTTGAACCAGTGATATCGAGGCACGGCGATGTTTGAGCACGACTTCGCAAGCCTGATCGTACATGGGATCGGACTCGGCGTCGGCCATGCCGGTCACCCCGTTGGCGCCGTCGCCGGTTTCACCTTCGACACCGCCTTCCAGCAGGCCTTCGACGTAATTAGGCTCGCCCTGCGCTTTCAGGCTTTCGACAACGCGGTGCACTTCTTCGTCAGACACGAACGCACCATGCACACGAACCGGCAGACCGGTCCCGGGCGGCATGTAAAGCATGTCGCCCTGTCCCAGCAGGGTCTCGGCACCCATCTGATCGAGAATGGTGCGCGAATCAATCTTGGAGGACACCTGGAAAGACATGCGAGTGGGCACGTTGGCCTTGATCAGGCCCGTAATGACGTCGACACTGGGCCGTTGCGTGGCCAGCACCAGATGGATACCCGAGGCACGGGCCTTCTGTGCCAGTCGCGCAATCAGCTCTTCGATCTTCTTGCCCACGACCATCATCAGATCGGCCAACTCGTCGATGACCACGACAATCATGGGCAGAGGCTGCAGCGGTTCGGGCGCATCTGGCGTCAGCGAAAAAGGATTCGGAATCGGCTCCTCGCGCTTGATGGCATCTCGAATCTTGGTGTTGTAACCCGCCAGGTTTCGCACGCCCATCTTGCTCATGAGGCGATACCGTTTCTCCATCTCGTTGACGCACCAGTTCAGGGCGTTGGCCGCCTGGCGCATGTCGGTCACCACCGGCGCCAACAGGTGCGGAATGCCTTCGTAGACACTCATTTCGAGCATCTTGGGATCGATCAGGATCAGCCGGGTGTGTGACGCATCAGCCTTGTACAGCAAGGACAGAATCATGGCATTGATACCGACCGACTTGCCCGAGCCCGTCGTACCGGCCACCAGCACATGAGGCATCTTGCCCAGATCGGCCACGACAGGGTGACCCGCGATGTCCTTGCCCAGCGCCATCGTCAGTACCGAGTGACTGGCGTGATAGGTCTGCGAGCCAAGAATTTCCGACAGTTTCACCATCTGCCGTTTGGGGTTGGGCAACTCCAGGCCCATCAGGTTCTTGCCGGGGATGGTCTCGACCACACGGATGCTGACCAGGCTGAGCGCACGCGCCAGATCCTTGGCCAGGTTGACGATCTGACTGCCCTTCACTCCGGTGGCAGGCTCGATTTCGTAGCGGGTGATGACCGGGCCGGCCTGCGCCGCGACCACGGTGACCGAAACCCCGAAATCGGCCAACTTCTTCTCGATCAGGCGCGAGGTGAATTCAATGGTTTCCGCCGAGACAGTCTCCTGGTTCACCAGCGGAGGATCGAGCAGACTGATGGCCGGCAGGTCGCCTTCACCAGCGGGCGGCGCAAACAGCGTCTGCTGCTTTTCCTTTTCCGCGCGATCGGAACGCTGCACCGTGGTCACGGCGGGCTCGATGCGCACCGGCTGTTCGTGCACCAGTTTTTCCTGCTTGGCCACGACTTGTTCGGACCGGGCGGCCTTCGCCATCTGGCCGGCCTTGCGGTCTTCGCGGGCGGAATAGGAATGGCGGGCCTTGTTGATGATGCGCTCCAGCCCGGTGCCCACGCGCTCGGCCAGCTGCAGCCATGAAAACGAAAAGAACAGGCTCAGGCCCACGGCCAGGAACACCAGCAATGCCAGCGTACCGCCCGTGAAACCCAGCCCCTCGGACAGTAACTGCGCCAGCAGACTGCCGGTCACCCCACCCGAGCCGCTTGCGCCATCGGCGGCACCCGGCAGATGTGTGCCCCAACTGTAGAGGCGCAGGGCCTCCAGGCCTACCGAGCCGATCAGGAGCAGCCCGAAGCCCACGCCCTGCTCCCAATGCACCCGGGGCAGGATCTCGGGCTCTTTTTTGGTTGTCGACACGCGTAAGTGGACTGCCAGGCGGCGGTAGCCCGCATACACGCGATGCAGCAGCAGGATCACCCACCACCAGGCAGAAAAGCCGAACAGGTACAGCAGGATGTCGGCCAGGTATGCCCCCAGCGTGCCGCCGCGATTGTGCAGCATGCCGTTGGTGGTCGAGTGCGACCAGCCGGGATCGGCGGGGTGCCAGGTGGCCAGCACCAGTGCAAGCCACGCGGCAAGCGCAGCGAACAGGATCCAGCGGGCCTCCCGCAGCAAGGCGGACAGCCTTTGCTGCAGAGGGGAAGGCCCATTTCGGGTATTGCGCGAGGCGCGGGGGGAGGCAGTCTGAATACGCGGCATGGGGCTGATTATAATTGGCTCATACCACTACGAGTTTTTTCTATGACTACGCCTAAACATGCCAAAGTGCTGATCCTGGGTTCCGGCCCCGCCGGCTACACTGCCGCGGTCTATGCTGCACGCGCGAATCTGAAGCCCATGCTGGTGACTGGCCTGGCCCAGGGTGGTCAATTGATGACCACCACCGATGTCGACAACTGGCCCGCCGACGCCGAGGGTGTGCAAGGCCCCGACCTGATGCAGCGGTTTCTCCAGCATGCCGAGCGCTTCAACACCGAAATCGTATACGACCACATCGCAGACGTCGATCTCTCCAAGCGCCCCTTCACCCTGACGGGCGACACGGGGGAAAAATACACCTGCGACGCGCTCATCATTGCCACCGGCGCGTCCGCCAAGTATCTCGGACTGCCTTCGGAAGAGGCCTTCATGGGCAAAGGCGTGTCCGGCTGCGCCACCTGCGATGGTTTTTTCTACAAGAACCAGGACGTGGTCGTGGTCGGCGGGGGCAACACGGCGGTCGAAGAAGCGCTGTATCTGTCGAACATCTGCCGCACCGTCACCGTCATCCACCGCCGCGACAAGTTCCGTGCCGAGCCCATCCTGATCGACAAGATGATGGACAAGGTCGAAAACGGCAACATGCGCCTGAAACTGTTTTCCACGCTGGACGAAGTACTGGGCGATCAGAGCGGCGTCACCGGCGTGCGTATTCGCAGCACGCAGGACGATTCGACCGAAGAGCTGGCCGCCACGGGCGCCTTCATCGCGATCGGCCACCAGCCGAACACCGGCATCTTCGAAGGCAAGCTGGAGATGATCAGCGGGGGCTACATCGTGACGCGCAGCGGCCTGAACGGCCTGGCCACCATGACCTCCGTAGACGGCGTCTTCGCCTGCGGGGATGTGCAGGATCACATCTATCGCCAGGCCATCACCAGCGCCGGCACAGGCTGCATGGCAGCCCTGGACGCCCAACGATGGCTGGAGAGTGTCGAGTAATAAAGGGGGGCTCGCCGACCTGAAACGGCTTGCCAGACAAGCCGCACAGCAGGCAGCTCACCCCGCAAACAACGGCGCGCCTGCGCAACAGGGCGGCGCAGCCGATGGCCGCGTCAAACCGAAGGATGCTGCGGCCACCGGCCACAAGACCGTGGCGCCCAGCGCCCAGGATCTCGCCCTGTTTCGCCGCATGGCGGGCGAAGTCGAGCCCGTGGACACGCGGAATCGTATTCTGCATGCCCCCCAACCGACCAGTGCCCACGTGGCACCCGAAAATCCGGCCGCCCCGACCCGCGCGCAGCCAAACACCCGCAAGACCGCCCGCCCCGGCCCTGCTGAAGATCAGTCGCGCGCCGATACCGGACTGTCCGACGCCGATGTATCGCACCTCCTGTGCGAAAACGGCACAGCGTTCGTACGCCCGGGCGTGGGGCCAGACGTCCTGAAAAAAATAGCGCAACGCTTCTGGCGCCTGGAGGCCGATCTCGACCTGCATGGCTTGACCATCGAACAGGCACGCCCCCGTCTGGCGGCGTTCCTCACACAGTGTGTTGCCTACGACGCGCGGTGTGTGCGCATCGTGCATGGCAAGGGCTACGGTTCGCCCGAGTCACGTCCCGTGCTGCGTGACAAGGTGCGTGCCTGGCTGGTGGGCGTGAGCGACGTACGGGCATTTGCCCTGGCGCCCGAGCGCGACGGGGGCGCCGGCGCGACGGTCGTGCTGCTGCGCGTCGACGATCGGCGTGCGCGTGATCGTCGGGCGCCCTAGCTGCCAGGATGCCGGATGTAGTCGACCAGATCATAGGTCGCCATATCCGGCTTTTTGGTCAGCAGCGACACGACGATCAGCGTGACAAAAGCCACCGGAGCGCCAAATACGCCAGCGGCCACAGGCTCGATGCCGAACCAGCGGAACGGCTCGGCATCCGGGGCCAGCTGCAGCAGTTCCTGGCGCACGAACAGGCTGTTGATGGACAGATAGAACGTCGTCATCAAAACCCCCGCCACCATGCCGCAGATGGCCCCCCATTTGTTGGCCCGCTTCCAGAAAATGCCCATGACCAGGGCCGGAAAGAAAG
>JAEYZR010000407.1 GCA_023427945.1 Pseudomonadota bacterium
CGCGCCCGTCTGCTGGCGGCGGACACGCCGGCTCCAGACGTCCTGGCACGCGACCTCGGTCAGCTCATCGCGCTGACGAACACCTAGGATCCAAAACGGCTCAGGCACGGCATTTGCTCTGGCGCATGCGCGATCAGGCGCGATGAGCGTGTCCTGTCGCATTGGTAACCACAGCCGACCATTTCAGGTCAGCCTACCCAGGAGCAGCAAATGGACATTATTGTCATGATCATCGTCGGCTTCATTGTCGGCCTCATTGCCCGCGCAGTCATGCCTGGTACCCAAAGCATGGGGTTCATCCTGACAACCATTCTCGGTATCGTCGGCGCAGTCGTGGCGGGTTTTCTGGGCCGCTCGCTTGGATGGTATGGCGAGGGCGAGCCGGTAGGCTGGATTGCATCGGTGATTGGCGCGCTGATCGTACTGTTCGTTTATGGCATGGTGACCAAAAAACGGTAACTCCGATTCCAGACCGAATCGGTCGATGCCAGGTGTGCGCTGCCCTGACAAGGAGCGACGCATCAGTCCTGGTGGCAAAGCCCAGTGAAAGTGAACTCGCCCCGGCGCACCGGGACATTCGCCGACATTGGGCTTTTTGCTGCGCGTCCGGTTCAGCCCTGCCTGTCCTGGCGAATCTTCTTCAGTTGCGAGACGGCGTGACGCAGTGCGGTGCGTAGTCCCTCTTCCAGTACGGGGTGGTAGAAAGGCATGTCCAGCATCTGTGCGGCCGTCATCTTGCTCTGTATGGCCCAGGCCACGAGATGCCCAAGATGTTCGGCGGCCGGGGCGATCATTTCGGCGCCAAGCACCTCGCCACCCCCGCAACGGGCGTAGATATTCAACTGCCCCCGGTTCTGGCGTATGACTCGTGCCCTGCCCTGGTTATCGAAAGACACGCTGCCCACGACGATATCGTCGTCCTTGATATCTTTGAAACGCTGCCCGACCACGGCAATCTGCGGGTCGGTAAACACGATGGCAAGAGGCGTGCGACGTTTGTAGCACGTCACTTTCGGAAAGCTTGCTGCATTCTGGCCCGCAATTCTGCCCTCGTCTGCAGCTTCGTGCAGAAAGGGCAGCGCGTTGTCCACGTCACCTGCAATGAATATCGAACTCGTGCCGCACTGCATGCTGCGGGGATCAAATTCGGGCACGCCTCGTTTATCGAGTGACAGGGAGGTCTTGGCAAGATCGAGAGCCTTGAGATTGGGTGCCCTGCCTGTGGCGATCAGCGCGTAATCGAAACGCTCGGTGATTTTTTCGTTGGCCAGGTTCAGATAAGTAACCTCCACACCATCGCTCTTGCGCTGGCTGTCGATCACTCTTGCATCCAGATCGAGATAGAGCTCCGACTGGAAAATCTGTTTGGCGGTTTCTTTCACCTTGTCATCCGATAGCGAGGCCAGTGTGCCACGCATACCGAAGATCTTCACCCGCACGCCCAGTCTTGCGAGCGCCTGCCCCAACTCCATGCCAATGACGCCCGGGCCAAACACGGCGACGCTTTGCGGCAAGGTCTGCCATTCGAAGACGTCATCGTTGATCACGGCGCGATCGCCCAATTGGCTGAAACTGTCAGGAATGACAGCGCTCGAGCCGGTCGCGATGACGATGGCGTTTGCATGGACCTCGGTATGATCGCCGACCCTCAGAACCTTGTCGGAGACGAATCTGGCCTCGCCCTTGATCTTGTCTTCGGCTGGAAACGATCCGACGTCGTCCACCACAAAACCGACAAAACGATCACGCTCGGCGCGAACGCGATCCATCACGGCCTTGCCATCGATGTCGACCTGGCCCGCATGCACGCCGAACCCCGCGCTTTCGCGAACCGTGTGCGCGGCATCGGCGGCGGCGATGAGCAGCTTGGACGGCATGCATCCCACTCGTGCGCAGGTTGTCCCATAGGGGCCATCCTCTATCAGAACCGCTTGCTTGCCATGCTTGCGAGCCGCATGATAGGCCCCCAGGCCGGCACTGCCGGCACCGATGACTGCGACTTCAGTATGGACGACTTTCATATTTGCTCCCGCTGACGCTGACGAATCCATGCCATGAACGCCGCGCACGTACGCACGTCCATGTCCTGCCGCTTGTCTTTTTACCCTATCCCACGCTGTGCACGACCAAGGCGCTTGAGGGTACCGGTCAGATTGCGCGAGGCGTGTAGCCAGCGTCCGCGATGGCCTGCGCGATCACCTCGGCGTCGCCTGCCTGGGAAACCACGACATGATGCGTATCGAGGTTGACGTCCACGCGGGCATGTTCGGCGTGCTTTCGAATACTGGCGGTAATGGCGTTGACACAGTGCTGGCAGCTCATGTCGGGTACTTCGTAGGTCAAGGGCATCTGCATCTCCAGGAAGTGTCCGTCTGGTGATGGAAAAACCAGATCGGTTGCGTAGGTATGGCAGCATTGACCCTACCATGATGGTAAGGTCAATACTTTCGCCACCACCCACAGGCAAGCCACGCGCCTGACATGATGTCGAGACAGGGAGAGATGATGAACATTGGTGCAGCGGCATCGAAGAGCGGCATATCTTCGAAGATGATTCGCTACTACGAGCAGATCGGACTGCTCGCCACCCCGTCTCGCAGCGACGGGGGCTACCGTATCTATGGCAACGACGAGCTCAAGACCTTGGGTTTCATACGTCGGGCACGCGACCTGGGGTTTTCTGTCAACGACATCCGCGAACTGCTTGCGCTATGGCAGGATCGTGGGCGCAGCAGTGCGGAGGTGAAGCAGATCGCCAATGCGCACATCGCCTCACTGATGGCCAAGGCGCAAGCCTTGCAGGAAATGGCACAGGCGCTACAGCATCTGACGGATCATTGCCACGGCGACAAGCGCCCGGACTGCCCTATTCTGGACGCGCTGGAACAGCCGGGATCTACGTGCCCGTCCACTCCGTGACGAAGTCGGAGAAATGGGGACGCTTTGCGGGCGGTAGATCGACGGACACGGTTCCGATGGCCAGAAACCCCAGGAACTTGTAGTCCAGGGCATCGAAACCCAAAGCATCCTGTACAGCTTCGACATAGGTACCCAGGCCAGTACTCCAGAACGCCCCATAGCCCATCATGTGAGTGGCATTCAGAATGTTCATGACCGATGCACCGACTGCCAGCAACTGCTCCTGCTCCGGAATCTTGTCATTGTCGTGGTTGATGCGCTGGGCAACCGCGATGACCAGCGGTACCTCGCTAAGCCACTGCCGCACCGACTGCTCCTTTTCGGGCGACATGCGGGTATCGCCCGAGGCCTTGACGGCTCCCAGAGCGGTGTCAGCCAGGCGGGCGACGGCTTCGCCACGGATGACGGCAAAGCGCCAGGGCCGCAAGGCACCATGGTCGGGGGCACACATGGCCGCCTGGAGAATCTGCTCCAACTGTTGCGGGTTGGGTGCGGGCGCCTGCAGACGTTTGGTCGAGCGGCGAGAAAGAAGTGCGTCTAGGTTGGTGTCGGTCATAATGGCTCAATGAGAATTAGTCTCATGTTAGTCCAAGCCAGAGCGGGAATCAAAATAACGGGCGCAGTACCTGCTGCGCACCTGGTCAAGTCTGCCAACTTGTTTCTCAAAATCGGAGCACCCAATGAATCAGTCATCAGATAGCAACCGCCGTATCGTGCTTGCCTCGCGCCCTGTCGGTGCGCCCACGCAGGAAAACTTCAACATGGACTCGGCAGAAGTGCCGCAACCGCAGGATGGCGAGGTGTTGTTGCGAACCGTCTACCTGTCGTTGGACCCGTACATGCGCGGACGCATGAGTGACGCGCCCTCTTATGCCAAACCTGTTGAACTCGGTGAAGTGATGGTAGGCGGAACGGTGTCACGCGTCATGGCATCCCGCGCCGAAGGCTACAAGAAAGGCGACTGGGTCTTGAGCGGCAACGGCTGGCAGGATTATGCGGTGCAGCCGGCGCGAGCGATCAAACGCCTGGATCCTGCCGACGGTGCACCCTATCTGGCGTTAGGCGTGTTGGGCATGCC
>JAEYZR010000416.1 GCA_023427945.1 Pseudomonadota bacterium
GAGGTAGATGCCATAACTCATGGGCGCCTGGCTCTCCCGCGTGACCAGCATGATCGTGGCCGACAACTCGACGGCTGCCGTGATGAAACTGGTGACGAATCCCGCCAGCATGCCCCCCACCATCAAAGGCACGACGACCCGCTGGATGGTGCGCATGCGGTTCGCACCCATGGATTGCGCCGCCTCCTCGAGCGAGACGTGGATCTGCTGCAAGGCCGCCACGCAGGAGCGCAGCGCATAAGGCAGGCGCCTGACCGAATACGCGATCATGATCAACACCCACGACGAGGTCAGCATGGTGTCGGTGAACGGAATCTCGATCCCTCTGAACGTGCGCAGCAATCCGATCGCAAGCACGATACCGGGGATGGCCAGCGCCGCCGACGCCATCCAGTCCAGCCACTGCCTGCCCGGTAGCCGCGTGCGCAGCATGAGGTAGGCGATCGCCGTGCCGATGATCACATCGATGCCGGCCGCCAGACCGCAATACAGCAGCGTGTTGGCAATCATCCCGCTGGAGTTCTCGAACACGGCGCTGTAATGCGCCAGCGTATAGCCATCGGGCAATGGCGCGAAACTCCAGACACTCGCAAACGACAGCAACAGCACGCCGATATGCGGCGAGAGCACCAGCAGCAGTACGAAGGTGATCCAGCTGTAGACCAGAATGCTCTCCCCGCGCTTGAGGCTGCGTTTCTGGATCGACCCGCCTCCCTTTTGCAGCGTCGAATAGTCGCGTCCCTTCAAAACCCGCGCCGACAGCCACAAGGCCGCAATCGAGAACGCGATGATGATCACACTGATCACATAACCCAGCGGATCTTCCAGACCGACCTGCGTGATGCGCAGATAAGCCTGCGGCGCCAGCATATTGGTGGCGCCCAGCACCAGTGGCGTGCCCAGGTCATCGAACACCTTGATGAACACCAGGGACGTGCCGGCCACATAACCCGGCAAGGCCAGCGGAAAGATGATCCGCCTGAACAGCCTGAAGCCGCGTGAACCCAGATTGAACGCCGCCTCTTCCATCGAACCATCTATGGCGCGCAAGGACACCACCAGGTTCATCAGAATGAAGGGAAAGTAATGCAGCGCCTCGACAAAGATGACGGCGTTCAGGCCTTCCATCAGGGGCAGGTTGATGCCGAACCAGTCGCCCAGCAGCAGATTGACGCTGCCTGAGCGGCCAAAGATCAGCTGCATGGCCACCGCCCCTACGAACGGCGGCATGATCAGCGGCAGGATTCCCAGCGTCTGGATGATCAGTGCGCCTCGAAACTGGAAGCGCACCGTGAAGTAGGCCAGGGGTATGGCAATCAACGATGAAATCAGCGCCGACCAGCCCGCCACGTAGAGGCTGTTGAAAAAGGCCTCACGCATCAGCGGTTGATTGAAGAACGCCATGAAATGGCCGAACGTCAGGCTGCCGTCCGAATTGACGAAGGCCGTGTAGAACACCGTGGCCACTGGCACCACCAGGAACAGGGCCAGGAATGCCAGCACGAGCAAGGCGGCAGCCATCGGCCCCTTGCTCAGGCCGAAGCGATGGGAAAGACTCATGGCGACTCCAGGAATGACGTGAACTACAGCGCGCCGGCTTGACCTGCCAGCTTCACGGCCTGCGCATAGTTGGCGCGTGCACGGCCATTCCATTCACCCTCGAGTTGCGTGATCTTCTGACTGACGGCAGAGTCGCGCTTGTCGCCCGCAAACATCTTCAGGAACTCGGCATCGCCTGCCTGCTTGGCATCGACCAGCGGATCCCACGCGAGCTTGCGCGCCTGCGCCAGCAGTTCGGCAGCCTGCCCCGACTTGGCACGATCACCCAGCTTGCGTTCGGCATCGAAGATGGCTTTGGTGGCCTGCTGCAATTCCTTCAGGCGGAAGGTGACCGTCTGGTCGTACAGCGCCTGTACGAGGTAGTAGCGGCTCTGGGAGAGATCGACATCGAAATGCACCTTGCTGCGCTTTGCGATCTCGGCGGGGTCCGGATAGTCCTTGGGAATCTTGCCTTGCAGCTCGGAATACGGCAGCACGGGCAAGCGCGAGATCTTGGGCTCCAGCAGTACTTCCTGGCCCGCCTGATCGAGTGAGAACTTGATGAAGAGCTTGGCTTCGGCGGCGTTTTTCGCCCCCTCGATCAAGGCGATGTTGGCCGGCACGATTGCCGTTTCGCTGGGATAGACGAACTCGACAGGGAACTTGGAGAACTTGCTGGACAGGCCGAAGAAATCGATCACAGGCCCGGCGGCAAACTGGCCGTTGTTCACGCCATCGGGTACGCCGAACGAGCGTTCGGTGACCGCGCTTGCGTTGCCCGACATGCGCAACATCGTGCGCCAGCCTTCATCCCAGCCTTCGCCTTGCAAGATGGTCTCGGTCGTCAGATGCATCGTGCCCGAACGCGAAGGCGAGGTGATGCCGACGTGGCCAAACCACTCAGGTGCCAGCAGATCCTTCCACTCCACCGGCTCGGGCAGCTTGTTGGCTTTCACGTAGCGCGTGTTGTACATGATGCCGTAGCCGGCAAGCGCCTGACCGAAGTACATGCCCCCCGGATCATTGATGGGAAAGCTGCCGATCTTGTCGGGCACCTTGGGATTGGCGACGTCGGTGGCGCGAGCCAGCAGCTTGTCGCGATTGAGCACTTCGAACGCGTCGGGCGCACTGGCCCAGAACACATCAGGGCGCTGCCCCGCTGGCGATTCACGTACGTAGGCAATGCCGGCAACGGTATTCTTGTTGAGGATCTCCAGCGTGATGCCGGGATTGGCCCGCTCGAATGCGTTCTTGTAGGCCTGTGTCAGATCCTTTGGAAACGAAGTGATGACCGTGACCGTTCCGGCCTGCACCGATACCGACGCGCCAGCCAAAGCCAGCGCGCATGCAGCGTGACGAAGTGTGTTCATGGTTGTCTCCCGACGTCTTATGACTTGTCATTATTGTGTCCAACTAGCCGCACCATAAGCCCGGAGCGCTTGAACCGTCCAATCAATAATTCTGATGCGCCTCATCATGCGCACCGTTGTGTGCGGGCGTGGCGCGGGCATGGGTGCGTGTTCGACGTGTTCGGCGTGCGTAGGGTACAGGCGTGGGTGCGAGCGTAGTGCGGGCATGCGCGCACGCAAAAAGACCTGGCCCCGAAACACAGGACATATGTCCGATGTTTCGGGGCCAGGTCAGTCGGCAGACAGCGGGATCGGGCAGGCCTGAAGCCTGCGTGGTGTCCTTACTTCTTTGTCGCGTCCTTCAACTGCGGCAGCGCCGCATTTCCCGAGGAGGTCAGCAGGCCGGCCTTCACATAGCCGCTCAGCTTCTCGCGGGTATCGACGATGTCCAGGTTGCGCATGGTCAGCTGACCGATACGATCCTGAGGCGAGAATGTGGACTCGCCTTTTTCCATCGTCAAACGCTCAGGCTTGTAGGTCAGGTTGGCAGACTCGGTATTCAGGATCGAGTAGTCGTTGCCGCGGCGCAGCTCGATGGTCACTTCGCCGGTAATGGCGCTGGCCACCCAGCGCTGCGACGATTCGCGCAGCATCATGGCCTGCGAGTCGAACCAGCGGCCTTGATAGAGCAGACGACCCAGCTTGCGGCCGTTCTCGCGGTATTGCTCGATCGTGTCTTCGTTGTGGATACCAGTCACCAGGCGCTCGTAGGCGATGTGCAACAACGCCAGGCCCGGAGCCTCGTAAATGCCGCGGCTCTTGGCCTCGATGATACGGTTTTCGATCTGGTCGCTCATGCCCAGGCCGTGGCGACCACCAATGCGGTTGGCCTCCAGCATCAATTCGACGGCATCACCGTATTCCACGCCGTTCAAGGCAACGGGATGACCTTGCTCGAAGCGTACGCTGACGGTTTCGCGCTTGACGGCGACTTCGTCGCGCCAGAAAGCGACACCCATGATGGGCTGCACGATCGTGATGCCGGAATTCAGGTGTTCCAGATCCTTGGCTTCATGGGTCGCACCCAGCATGTTCGAGTCGGTCGAGTAGGCCTTCTCCGACGACATCTTGTAGTCAAAACCCGCCGCACGCATGTACTCCGACATCTCGCTGCGGCCACCGAGCTCATCGATGAACGCCTGGTCCAACCACGGCTTGTAGATCTTCAGATCGGGATTGGTGAGCAGACCGTAACGGTAGAAGCGCTCGATGTCATTTCCCTTGAACGTGCTGCCATCGCCCCAGATATTGACGTCATCCTCTTTCATGGCGGCAACGAGCATGGTGCCCGTCACGGCACGTCCCAGCGGGGTCGTATTGAAGTACGTCACGCCTGCCGTGGAAATGTGGAAAGCACCTGCCTGCAAAGCGGCGATGCCTTCGGCCACCAGTTGCTGGCGGCAGTCCACCAGGCGTGCATCTTCAGCGCCATACTCCTTGGCGCGGCGGGGAATGGCGTCGTAATCCGGCTCGTCGGGCTGACCGAGGTTGGCGGTATAGGCGTAGGGCACTGCGCCCTTGTGGCGCATCCACAGCAAGGCTGCGCTGGTGTCCAGGCCGCCGGAAAAAGCGATGCCGACCTTCTGGCCGACGGGAAGATTGGGGAGGATAGTGGTCATAGTGCTTGAGTCTGAAGGGCGGGCCCGTGCGGATCGGGTGTATCCCTACATGATACTTGCTGATCAGCCCCGAGGGCAAAACCCCGTGATGCTGAAAACACAGCAACCTCGCATGATTTTTGAGAATGTCCCCATATCGACACTCATTGCAGGCGCTTAAAGTGGACGCACGCCCTTGCCAATAGTCCGCCATGCCCTGCACATCCAGCACACTTGTCCAAGGTTACCGTTGCCGCGCGGCACTCAGCGTTCTCATACTTGCCGACGGTACACATTGCTCCATCGTCGCCGCACTCCTTCCCCATGCCGGCCCCATGCTCGACATCTCGGTCGTGCACAGCATGGCCGACATGGAAAAACACCTGATCCACACCCCGGCCGACATCGTGGCCACCCGCATACTCAGCGAACACCCCGACTCGATCACCACGCCCGAAGCGCTCTATCGCGCCACGGTCGATCAGCGTGTGCGGCTTAAAGATCCACAATCCCTGCAGTTGCCCGAACTGGCCGCACCGCGGCTGCTGTGGTTTGCCGACGGCCAGGCAGCCCTCATGTCCCTGCACGCCCGGTGCTGCGGCGGGCTGGACATCTACGTCATCGAAACCTTGCCCACCTTGGTGGACGCCATTCTCGCGGCCCGGAATGCCCTGGCAGACGCCCTGCCTGGCTTGAAGCCCGCAGTGCGACCCTTGCGTTCTGCTGTCGTCTAAGTAGCGAATTCCTACAAATTAAGGCATTTCCTAGCACCCCTTGCCAAAGTCATCGCTTAGGCTTGCTCCAAAGAAACTCGGAGCGGAAAGATGACGGCAAACGACACACCGGCGGAGCACACACCGCTGAAGCGGGTGATGGGCCCGAAACTACTTCTGTTGTTCATCGTCGGCGACATTCTGGGAACCGGCATCTACGCCCTGACCGGACAAGTTGCCCAGGAAGTCGGCGGCGCAGCCTGGCTCCCCTTCCTGGTGGCCTTCGGCATCGCGCTGCTCACCGCCTTCTCCTATCTCGAACTTGTCACAAAGTATCCCAAAGCGGCGGGTGCTGCCCTTTACGTACACAAGGCTTTTGGGGTTCATTTCCTGACGTTCATCGTCTGCTTCACCGTGATGTGTTCGGGGCTCACGTCGGCGGCCACCGCTTCGCAAGCCTTCGCCGCCAATCTCTTCGTATCCTTCGGCGTCGATGCAACACCCGCGCAGATCACAATGGGCGCGCTGGGCTTCATGCTGCTGGTCATGTTCATCAATTTCCGCGGCATATCCGAGAGCGTGAAGGCCAACGTCGTCCTGACGCTGGTCGAGCTCAGCGGCCTGTTGCTGGTCATCGGCCTGGGCTTCTACGCGATTGCCGGGGGGCAGGCCGATTTCTCGCGAGTCGTCGCGTTCAATACCCCTGAAGATAAAAGCGTCTTCCTGGCCGTCACCTCGGCCACGGCCCTGGCGTTCTTTGCCATGGTGGGTTTTGAAGACTCGGTCAACATGGCCGAAGAAACGCACGATCCCGCACGCATCTTTCCGAAGGTCATGCTCACCGGCCTGGGCATCACCGCATTGATCTATGTACTTGTGTCCATCTGTGCCGTCGCACTGATCCCGGTTGGCGAGCTTGCAGCCAGCGCCACACCCCTGGTGCTGGTGGTGCAGCGTGCGGCGCCCAACCTGCCGATGGAAACCGTCATGCCCATCATCTCGATGTTCGCCGTGGCCAACTCGGCGTTGATCAACATGATGATGGCCAGCCGTCTGCTGTACGGCATGTCGCGCCAGGGCGTGCTGCCCCGATTCCTCTCGCTGGTGCACAAGCGCACACAAACACCCTGGACGGCCATCGTATTCACCACGACGCTGGCTTTTGCCCTCATCATCCTGGTCGCCAATGCGGAATCCAGCGCCATCCGGGCCCTGGGCGGCACCACAGCCCTGCTGCTGCTCGGCGTGTTCGCCTTCGTGAACGTGGCCGTGCTCGTACTCAGGCGTGACACCGTCAAGCACACGCACTTTCGCACCAACACCGCTGTCGCCGTACTTGGCGCGGCGGCGTGCCTGTTCATGGTCACACCGCTCACCGGCCGCGATCCGATCCAGTATCAAGTCGCAGGATGGTTGCTGGCATTGGGTGTGGTGATGTGGGGCGTGACGCTGCTGGCAAACCGCAACAAAGGTGCGCACCTCGACCCGGAGAAACTAAACGATTGATCATGCCGCGAGACCTGAACGGCCTGCGGTTGATGTGAGGCGGGTACGCAGGACACCATCATGCCCGCCGGGTCGATCGCCCGCCTCCCAAGCATCAAACCCGTTTCAATAGCCCAGCGCGCAGCTATCTTTCCGATGGTCTGCTGCCGTGACATAGGCCCCGTTTTCCAAGCGCATGGCCATCTGCGCGCAGCCGAACTCGGTATCGAAGCGAGCGGCCACCGTCAGGTCATGCCCCTTGCCGCGCAGTGCCTCAATCGTGTCGACGGGCGTGTTGTGCTCCACAGCCACGCCACGATTGTCGTCCTTGACCCGCCAACGAGGTGCGTCGCAAGCAGCCTGCGGGTTCAGCCCCTGCTCGGCTAAACGGAAGGTCATCTGCACGTGACCCTGAGCCTGCATGCTGCCTCCCATTACGCCCAGCGTGCTCAGGGGTTTCCCGTCGCGCATGAGAAAGCCGGGAATGATCGTATGAAAGGGTCGCTTGCCCGGCCCAACCTGATTGGGATGTCCAGCTTTGGGGCTGAAGCCCCAGCCTCTGTTGTGCAGCGCAATCCCGCGCCCTGGAACGACGACTCCGGAGCCAAAACCCTTGAAATTGGATTGGATCAACGAAACCATCATGCCAGAGCGATCTGCGCATGTGAGATAGACCGTCCCACCCCGATGCGGAGATCCCGCGCCATGATAGGACGCACGCGAAAAATCGATGAGCCGGGCGCGTTCAGCCAGATAATCACGATCGAGCAGTTGCTCAGCAGTCACCGCCATGTTGTCGGGATCGGCCACGTATGCATAGACGTCGGCGAATGCCAACTTCATGGCCTCGATCTGCAAATGCATGCTCAGGCCGGAGTCGGGCTGCTGCGCATCCAGACCCAGGCTGTCCAGCATCCCCAAGGCCATCAGGGCGCCGATTCCCTGTCCGTTGGGACCAATCTCGTGCAGCGTCAGGTCGCGATAACGGGTCTGTATGGGTGTCACCCATTCGGATTGATGGGCGGCCAGGTCGCGCTCGTCGATCAAGCCACCGGTTGCCCGGGCATGCGCCGCAATCGCGGATGCCAGCTCGCCGTGATAGAAGGAGTCGCCCTTGGTACGGGCAATGTCGGCAAGCGTGTGCGCCTGCCCTGGACAAACGAATCTTTCGCCGATGTGGGGGGCTCGTCCTTTGGGGGCGAATGCTTCGCGGAAACCGGGCTGTGCGGATAGCTCGGCCACCTGCTCTTCCCATTGACGATGTACTGTCGGCGAAACGATATAGCCATCATGAGCCAATCGAATCGCAGGCTCAAACAGGTCCTCGAACGGCAAGGAACCGAAGCGCTCCGACAGCATCCGCCATCCAGATACGGCGCCGGGAACCGTCACGGCATCCCAGCCCCGAAAGGGCATTGAATCAAGCGCAGCGAAACGATCGGCCGACCACGCGTTCGGCGCGCGGCCACTGGCGTTCAAACCATGCAGATCGCTGCCGTCCCAGACGAGCGCGAAGGCGTCGCCGCCTATGCCGTTCATGCAGGGCTCCACCACCGTCAACGCCATCGCTGTGGCAAGCGCTGCATCGACGGCGTTGCCTCCCCGCGCATACATTTGCAGCCCTGCTGCTGCGGCAAGGGGTTGAGATGTACTGACCACGTTGTCCGCGACAACGGGCGTGCGTTGAGAAGCGTAGGGCAGTGCCCAGAAATCCGTGGGGGCTGACGACATGCTGTGGAACTCCTATTCAAATCAGGGATTGAGCGAAACACCGACGGACTTCACCACGTCACCCCAGAACTTGTGTTCGCCAACGATGGCCTGCCCGAATTCGGCAGGGGGCATGAACGCCAGCTCAAAGCCTTGAACCTGCAATGCCTTTTGCAGTTCAGGTTGCTCGACAGTCTCTTTCAAGGCGGCTGCGACACGATCGACAACCTCTTGAGGAATACCTTTCGGTCCAGCAAGGCCGAACAACACGGTGGCATCGAACCCTTCTACACCTGACTCAGCAAGGGTCGGTACGTCCGGCAAAAACGGCACGCGCTGTGCAGATGCGACAGCAAGCATCTTCAGCTTGCCGGCCTGCACCAGGGGTTGGGCCGTGGTGATGCTATCGAACATCATGATGGAGGAGCCGTTCACGACATCAGGCAACGCTTGCGTACTGCCTTTGTAGGGCACATGCACCATATCCAGACCCACCTTTTCGATGAAGATCTCAGACTCCAGGTGTGAAAGGGTGCCGGCCCCTTGCGACGCATAGTTGTGTTTGCCCGGGTTGGCTTTCACATATTCAATAAGCTCTTTCACGGTCGAAACAGGCAACGACGCGGGGACAATAAGCGCGTGCGTGAGCTTGCCGACACCGGCTATCGGCGTGAAATCATCCACCAGGCTGGCTTTTTGATTGCCATAGACCGAAGCGGCAATGGCCTGGCTGGTCACAGATGCCATATACAAGGTGTAGCCATCAGGTGTGGAACGAGCGGCAGTGTGCAAGCCGATCGCGCCGCCGGCGCCAGGCCGATTATCGACAACGATAGCTTGACCGAGTGATTGCGAGAGCCTGGCCCCCACTGCTCGCGTCAGCACGTCTGTCCCACCGCCCGCAGGAAACGAGAGCACGATCTGAATAGGTTTATCCGGATAGGCGGCCTGGGCCTGCGCTGGGCCAGTACAAGCAATCCCCAGAACAGAACCGCACAAAAATCGAGTCAGAGCTTTCATGTAATTTCCCCTTGCTATTAAATATGCATGACATGCACTTCGTTATGACGGCCCGCTTCGAAGGCCGTTACAGCTCATCTTCAGAAGCTCGTTTTTGAACTCACTCATGCCCCTGGCTTCTGATCGATTCAAGCGGGCTTACTGCGACGACCTAGGCACTGACGGGACTCTCTCCACTGAGCGCAGCGCCGCGTGCCTGGAACTTCATGAGTTCTTCCTGAGGAACCAGGGAACCCCCTGTCGCCCATACGACATGCGTCGCCTGGTGCATCTTGTTCTCTACACCGCTGAGCCGCAGATATTCGGCGCCGATGTCAGTGGAGAGCATCCATTCAGGTCCCCTCAGACCGGCGGCAGCAGACGGCTCTATAAAAACGCCATCCGTTTTGGCGAGCCTGTAGGTGTCTTTGAGCAGCGTGTCGTCAGAGACGGTGAATACTCCCGAGAGCCGGTCACGCATCAGCGGCGCCACGAGCGGCGAGGCGGTTGCCACGGCCAAACCATCCGCCTCAGTCTGGTTGCTCAGGCCGATGTCATAGACGGACACGGGGTTCGCCCCCTCTTGAGCCAGTTGCAAGAGCATGCAAGGTGACGCTGTCGGTTCGGCGAAGAAGCAATGCACATCATTGCCAAACGCCAGCTTGAGGCCATATGCAATCCCGCCTGGGGCGCCCCCCACGCCGCACGGCAGGTACACAAAGAGCGGGTGGTCGGCATCGACAGCCCGGCCATGCTCAGCCAGTTGGCGCTTGAGCTCTTCCGCAGCAACCGCGTATCCAAGAAAAAGCGCAGTCGAGTGCTCATCATCGACGAAATAGCATTTGGGATCCGCGTCGGCCAAAGCTCGGCCAGCAGCGACGGCGGCCGCATAGTCTCCGGTATGCTCGACGACATTCACACCTCGGTCGCGTAGCCGTTCCTTCTTCCATTGCTTGGCATCTGCGGACATGTGCACCGTAGCCGAGAATCCCAGGCCTTTGGCGATCATGCCGATGCTCAGCCCAAGGTTCCCTGTGCTCCCGACGGCCAGCTCGTACTGCTCGAAGAGGGCGCGAGCCTGCGGTGACGCGAGTGCGATCCTGTCGTCCTGAGGCTGGATGAGCCCATGTTCCAACGCCAGCGACTCAGCCCATGCCAGGATCTCATGAAAGCCGCCGCGTGCCTTGATAGAACCCGCAACGGGCAGTGCGTCATCTCGTTTCAGGAACCAGCGACCACGGGTATCGCCACAATGCGCCTGCCAGCCTTCGATGGGCTGCAAGGCCGACTCGATGACACCACCGGCAGCTTGCAGCTCGGGGAACAGGTGCGCCTGAAGTTGGGTGAACCGTTGAAAACGCTGCGACGCCACCTCAGGATCAAGATCGAGCACAGCGTGCCTGCCCGCATCCGGGCGGCACCGGGTATTGATCCACAACAGGGGGCGCCCTTCGCTGAGCCCATCGGGCAAAAGGCGGGATGCTTCAGTGACAGCGGATTTCATTGCGTACACATAGGAGTAGTCGATGAGATGATTCTCCCCAACTTTCAGCGGGGAGACCAGCGACTATTTCTATCCAAGACTTGAACAAGATTAAAGTCTTGAGGCCGGACGAAGCTGGCCCTGCCCTTGACGTCAGCCCTGGGGAGACGCGTAGCGACGCACTCTCAAGTCGGCCTGCGCCTGATGACCTGCAAAGCCTTCCATGGCGCACAGACGCGAACAATACTCGCCCATCAGGACCGATGCTTCATCCGTCAGGATCTTCTGGTATGTACAAGTCTTGATGAACTTTCCGACCCACAGCCCCCCTGTATAACGAGCGGCGCGCATCGTCGGCAGCGTGTGGTTCGTGCCGATGACTTTGTCGCCATACGATACGGTCGTGCGTGCCCCCAAAAACAGGGCGCCATAGTTCTTCAAGTGCTGCAAGAAATAGTCCGGATCGGCAGTCAGCACCTGCACATGCTCCGAGGCAATACGGTTGCCCTCGCTGAGCATCTCTTCAACGGTGTCGCACAGAATGATTTCTCCATAGTCGCGCCATGCCACGGAAGCCACTGCCGCAGTTGGAAGCACCTGCAACTGCCGTTCGATCTCTGCGGGAAGCGCTTCAGCAAGCGCGGCGCACGTCGTGACGAGAATGGTGGGAGAGTTGTAGCCATGCTCGGCTTGACCCAACAGATCAGTCGCGGCCAGCTCGGCGTCGCAGGTCTCATCGGCGATCAACAACGTTTCAGTGGGACCAGCGATGAGATCAATGCCGATCTTTCCGAAAAGCTGCCGCTTGGCTTCGGCGACGTAGGCATTGCCAGGGCCAACGATCATGTCCACCGGCGCGATGGACTCGGTACCCAGCGCGAAAGCCGCCACCGCCTGGACACCGCCCATGCAATAAATCTCATCAGCGCCACCCAGATGCATGGCCGCAACGATGGCAGCGTTAGGCTTGCCATCGAAGGGCGGGGCTACGGCAACGATTCGTTCAACACCGGCAACCTTTGCCGTGACCACGCCCATGTGCGCGGACGCGATCAGCGGATACTTTCCGCCAGGGACATAGCACGCCACAGACTGGACCGGCAGGTTTTTATGCCCCAGGATGACCCCAGGCACGCTTTCCACTTCCACGTCATGCAACGAGTCTTTTTGGGCTTGCGCAAACCTGCGGACTTGCAGCTGTGCAAACTCGATGTCCCTGATCTGTGCTGTTGTCAGTTCGGCCACGCAGCGTTGGATCTGCTGCTCACTCAGCCTGAACGATTCCGGCGTCCATTTATCGAACATGTCGGAATATTCCCGTACGGCAGCATCACGGCGGACGCTGACATCGGCAATGATATCTTTGACCACCTTTTCAACATGAACCGCGATTTCACTGACGGCCTCAAGGGGCTTTGAAGATTTGATTTGTCGAATCATAGTAGTGTGGGTTTGGTTAATACCAGCAGTCCGGCGGGTAGCGCTGAAACTATTTCAGCCCGATCAATTCTTCATGTTTCGTACCAGGCCCGCAATTTCGCAATCTTGATTTCGGCGACGCTAACCGACGCACTTCAGTGACGCTCCCGGATGCAATCCGTCGAACGCAAACGTCGCAGAGCTATGCCCCCAGAGCCTTCATATACTCCTCGCACTCGATCTCGGTCGTGCGACAGGCCTGCATGAGCCAACGAGCAAACGCTTTTGCCTGTGGGGAGGGGGCGCTAGTGACCACCATGCGATAGGCTGCGGGCGATCTGACGAAACGCCCGCCCGCAATCTCGACAGTTCCCAGCTGCAATTCCGAAAGGCACTGGCTCAGCCGACCCATGCAAATGCCTTGACCTAGCTGTGCCGCATTCATAGCCAGAACGAACAAACTGAAATCATTGACCTTGCAGCCCTCAGGCCAGACAGACCCTGCACCCTCAAACCATGTCTGCCACTCAATGCTTGATGGGGCGCCATCCCACGGTGCGGCATCCTGCAACAGCGTTGACGCGGCATCCAGGACATCTGCGACCCGTGCGCGGTGGGGATCCGGCTTTGCAATGGGAACCAGATACTCTCCCATCAACGTGGTCTCCTGAGGCGCATCATCTTCCGGCTTGTACCGGATCGCCACGTCGATACCCAAGGCCGCCATATCGGCCGGTGTAAGACTCTGGAACTCAGCCTGGATTCGGAGGCTGATCCCGCAATGGGCTGCGTAGAATGCAGGCATTCGCGGGGTCAGCCACTGCATGGCGAACGAGGGCGTGCAGCTTACGCGCAGGGCAGAATTGGGCGAAATGATTTTCTGGACGGCGGTTTCGATCGTCCCGAATGCCGGGGCGATCGAGCGATATAGCGCCTCGCCATCCACCGTGAGAGCCATTCCACGTGCGCGACGGACAAAGAGCTTGCGCCCCAGCCGGTCCTCGAGCCCGCGAATCTGGTGACTCACAGCCCCTACCGTCAGATGCAACTCAGCGGCCGCATGGGTCAAGTTCAGGTGACGCGCTGCAATCTCGAAACACCGCAGCGCGCCCAACATCGAGGAGTTCAGTAAATTCTGCATGGCAGGATACGCGACCAGCGGCCGGCTACCTCAGTCCGGAAGGATTCTTCGAAGCGCTGCAAAGAACAAGTCCGACTGCTTTCGTTCTCCCTTGATCTGAGCGGCAGTCAGACGGGCAAGCTCGATATCCTCGATCGGCCTGAGCGCACATCCCATCGACGCAGCAAGCACCTGCTGCTGTGCGGCGCGCTCCAGGAAATACAGATCGTCGTAGGCATATGCCATCGACTCTCCTGCCACGATGACGCCGTGGTTGCCGAGGAAAGCAACATCCTTCCCCTGCATGGCGCGGGCAATGCGCTCACCTTCCGCGAAGTCGAGGGCCAGACCATTGAACGTGTGGTCGATGGCGATCCTGTCCATGAAACGCAGCGCGTTCTGACTGAGCAGTGGATCCAAGGCTCGATGCTCGGTCAAGGTCAGGCAACTGGCATACGGCATATGGGTATGGAGCACCACCTTGTGGCCCGTAATGCGGTGCACAGAGGCGTGAATGAACAGCGCCGAGGGCTCCACCTCATGCTTGCCCTCGAGCACCACGCCGTTTTCGTCGACCAGCAAAATATCGTCGGCCTGAATTTCACTCCAATGCAGCCCCCGCGGGTTCAGCAAGAACCGACTGTCATCCACGGCGACGCTGAAGTGATTGCAGACCCCTTCCGAAAAGTCGTGATAAGCAGCCGCTCGAAGCGCCAGAGCGAGCTCATCGCGAAGTTCGTAAGTGGCCGTGTCAAGCGGTTTGGCCGAAACATTCATATCCATCTAAATCACCTTTAGGTTCTGGCGTCGCCGAGAAGAAGTCTACTGAGCTGCTGCTGGTCCTGTCTCGGCGATGACGAGAATCTCGATCAGATATTTTGGGCTGTTCAAAGCGCCTTGCACGGTGGCGCGTGCCGGCGACCCTTCAGGCGATACCCATTCATCCCATACTTCATTCATCCCGGGGGCATCCTTGATGTCTGCAAGAAAGATCTGCGCTTGCAGGATGCGCGACTTATCGGTTCCAGCGTCCGCAAGCAACGCGTCGATCTTGCCAAGCACCGTGCGGGTCTGGCCTTTGATGTCGGCGTCAAGGTTCTCGCTCGCCGTCTGCCCCGCCAAATAAACAGTTTGTCCGCTGACAACGATCTTCGAAAGTCGTTTTGCCTCGTGGTAACGCTTGATAGCCATATATGCTCCATTTTAAGTATTACCCATGCACAAGAAGTCCCCGTTCGGATCCCCGGGATCCTCAGGCGTACACAGGCTCAAGCCAGCTTTATGCCTTGGCAACGAACACTCCGCAAGACTCGCCACCTGACGCAAAATGACGCCGAACTTCGCAACTTGAAAATGAGCAATAGCGCCGCTTCGATTTGATTCACTGATTACTAAAGGGTTTAGCTTTTCTCCACCCTTCGCAATCCGCTCGCCAGGAATGCGAAATGGGGAAAGCCCGTCTATTAGCGCGTTCAATTCTTCGTGAGAATTTGCCGGACCTGCCGCATCCGTGCAGGCATAGAATCGGGGAAAACATGAACGCCATTAGCCGTGCTTGCCTTGCTGCCGTCCTTCTAGTCAACGCCAGTTTCGCCGTGGCGCAAGAAAGCGGCACCATCAAAAAACTACGCGACACCAACACGATCACCCTCGCGAGCCGAGAGGTCTCGATTCCGATCAACTATCTTGACGGCAATCAGCGGCCGGTCGGATACGGCATCGACATCTGCATGCATGTCGTTGAATACATCAAGAAGGAGCTTGACCTTCCAAACTTGCGCGTGGCTTATAGCCCAGTGAACTCGACCAATCGTATGCCGCTCCTGGCCAATGGCACTAACGACATCCAGTGCGCATCGGACGGCAACCTCGAGGAACGTTGGAAGCAAGTCAGCTTTTCCAACACTTACTTCATGTCCGGCATGAAGTACTTGGCGAAAAAGAGTTCGAACTTGTCGTCGATCGAAGACCTGAAGGGTAAAACGGTCGTTTCAAGCGCAGGCACGCTTAATCTCAAATTGCTCTACGACTTCAATGAAAAAATGAAGTTGGGTATGCGCATCCTGTCGAGCACGGACCATGCCGAAGGCTTTCTCATGGTCGAAACCGGACGCGCCGACGCGTTTGCGCTGGACGATGTTCTGCTGGCAAGCCTGATCGCAAGCTCCAAGGATCCAGCCGGATATGCCCTGAGTGCCGGAGAGTTTGGTCCGCCTCTGCCGTACGGACCGATGGTCCGACGCAATGACCCGGAATTCAAAAAGCTCGTCGATGCCGCGACGGCGGAGTTGTACAAGAGCCCCAAGATTACTGAGCTCTACAACAAATGGTTCATGCAACCCGTGCCGCCAAAGGGCATCAATATGAACCTGCCGATGAGCGAGGCCCTGAAAAAGACCCTCGCCAGCCCGACAGACGCTTTTGATCTCAGTACCTATCCCAAGTAAGACTGCAGTGTGGGGCGTGCCGCAGTGATGCACGCCCATTTTCTGGTTGGAAACCATCATGAATTACTCGTGGAACTGGGGCGTTTTCTGGGACATAGGCCTGGAGGGGCGCCCCCATTACGCACTGCTGCTCGATGGACTGGTGTGGACCATCACCACCGCGGCCAGTGCCTGGATTGTGGCGCTTCTCCTGGGATCGGTGGTGGGCATCGCGCGCACCCTTCCCAATCGCTTCGTCCGATTGTTGGGGACCAGCTACGTCGAGCTGTTCCGGAACATACCCCTGCTGATGCAGCTGTTCCTCTGGTACTTCGTGCTGCCGGAGGTGGTCCCCAAGGCATTGGGAGACTGGCTGAAGAATATGGACAACGGCCCATTCTTCATGGCGGTCTGCGCCATCGGTTTCTTCATGTCGGCCCGCGTGGCAGAGCAGGTGCGAGCCGGCCTGCAGGCGCTACCCAGGGGCCAGAACATGGCGGGGACGGCCTTGGGACTGACCAGGTTTCAGACTTATCGATACGTGCTGCTGCCTGTCGCGTATCGCCTCATTCTGCCGCCTTTGACCTCCGATTTCATGAACACGATCAAGAACACGTCAATTGCCATGACGATCGGCTTACTTGAGTTGACTGGCCGCGCTCGCGCAATGCAGGAGTTCACCTTCCAGGTGTTCGAAGCGTTCACGGCGGCGGCCATCATTTATCTGGTGCTGAATCTCGTCATCACTGCCTTCATGCGCTGGCTTGAGCGCCGCACAGCCATCCCTGGCTTCATCGTATCGGGTTGACCCAGATGTTTTCAAATTTCGACTTCGACGTAATCTGGCGTGCCCTGCCGTACGTTTTTTTCGAGGGCATGACGTTTACGCTGACGATGACCGTCATTGCGACGATTGGCGGCATCATCCTGGGCACTATCCTGGCCATGATGCGGCTGTCATCCATTCCGGGTTTGCCGCAATTCGCCGCCACGTACGTAAACATATTTCGTGCCCTCCCCCTGATCCTGGTCATCTTCCTGTTCTATTTCCTGGCGCCGTACCTGGGGCAATGGGCATTCGGACTGTCGATACCGATGCAGGTCGGCGCAAGAAACTCCGCGATCGTCACCTTTGTGCTGTTTGAAGCGGCCTATTTCTCCGAAATCATTCGCTCGGGTATTCAATCCATTCCCAAGGGGCAGATACACGCTTCCCAGGCGCTGGGCATGTCGTACTTCCATACGATGGGAACCGTCATATTGCCGCAGGCTTTCCGCAATATGGCCCCGGTGCTGCTGACACAAACCATCGTGCTTTTTCAGGACACCTCATTGGTATATGTCCTGTCCCTGACGGATTTCCTGGGCGGCGTGACGAAGGTCGCCCAGCGAGAAGGCCGGCTGGTCGAAATGTACCTGTTTGCGGCAGCCGTGTACTTCCTCATCTGCTTCACGGCGTCGCGCCTGGTGGCACTGCTCCAGCGCCGCATCAGCGTACCGAACTAATTTATCAGGAACAGCAAGATGTCTATGATTCAGATTCAGGGCGTTAGCAAATGGTATAGCCCGACATTCCAGGCACTGAAAGCCTGCAGCACTTCCGTTGCCAAAGGAGAAGTCGTGGTGGTCTGTGGACCATCCGGATCCGGCAAGTCCACACTGATCAAGACTGTCAATGCGCTGGAGTCGATCCAGGACGGCAAGATCATCGTCAATGGTGTCGACGTGCATCGCAAGGGCACGGATCTGCCAGCATTGCGCTCCAGGGTGGGGATGGTCTTTCAACACTTCGAACTATTTCCGCATCTTCGCATCATCGAGAACCTTTGCCTGGCACAGCGCAAAGTGTTGGGGCGTGGCAAGGACGAGGCCATGCAAAGAGGCCAGGCGTTGCTGGAACGAGTGGGATTGACCGCACATGCCCACAAGTACCCCGGCCAGCTTTCGGGTGGCCAGCAGCAGCGGGTGGCCATCGCGCGCGCCCTGGCGATGGATCCAATCTGCATGCTGTTCGATGAACCCACCTCGGCTCTGGATCCCGAGATGATCAATGAGGTGCTGGATGTCATGGTGCAACTCGCCAGGGAAGGCATGACCATGATGGTAGTCACCCATGAGATGGGTTTCGCCAAGAAGGTGGCCAGCCGGGTGGTATTCATGGACGGCGGAGAGATTGTCGAAGAAGCGCAGACTGATACGTTCTTCGGCGCGCCGCGCAGCGACCGGGCAAAGTCGTTCCTGTCCCGCATTCTCAGTCACTGATTCGCATCGAGACCTCAAGAGATCATGAACACGCAAAGTCAAACTATCGTCATCGGCGCCGGCGCGGTAGGCCTGTCCGTTGCCTTGAATGTCGCCCGTCGTGGCGACCAGGTTCTGATCGTCGATGAGCTCCCCCCTGCCAACGGGGCCTCCTACGGCAACGCCGGATTCCTGGTCGCTGACACGGCAATGCCGATCGCGTTGCCGGGGATGTACAAGAAAGTGCCATCCTGGCTGCTGGACCCGGAAGGCCCGCTCAGGGTGCGTCATTCCTACCTGCTCAAAGCGATGCCATTCCTGTTTGGCTGGCTCAGGGCGAGCAACCGCCAGCAGGTCAATGCGAGCAGCGAGGCGATGCGCAAGATCCACAACGGCACCTTCGACGAGTGGCGTGCGTTGGTGGGCGAATCGACCTACAACGCTCTCATCCGCCGCACCGGCCAGGTATACATCTGGGAAGGAGCCGGCCACTTCCCTACGCCTGTCGAAGACGATCTGCGTGCAAACTTCGGCGTGGAGGTCAAGCCACTCAGCCGTTCAGACATCGCGGATATCTACCCAGGCATCGCCGCCGATGTCGGACGCGCCCTGCTGATCCCGGGAAACGGTCATACCGTCAATCCCGGCCGCCTTTGCCAAGCCGTACTACAGGAGGCTTTGCAAGCGGGTGCCCGCGTCGCTCACGAAAGGGTGCTCAGGATATGGCCCGATCACGACGCAGGCTGGAACGTGATGACCTCGTCAGGGCAAGTCAGGAAAGCCGACAAGGTGATCATCGCCGCCGGAGCAGCCTCGCACGAGCTGCTCGCCGACCTCGGTATCCACGTCCCCCTGGAGTCCGAGCGAGGCTATCACGTCGTGCTTCCGGATGCCTCGGTGCAGTTGGCCATCCCTATCCTGCACAAGACGGGTTACTTTGGTCTGAACTCGATGGATGTCGGCATGCGCCTGGCAGGAACGGTAGAACTTGCCGGGCTGAGAGCCTCACCAGACCCCTTGCGTTGCGAAGTGTTGATCAAAAAGGTCAGAAGACTTTTTCCCAGGATCGAGCATGGTGCGCCAAAGTACTGGATGGGCCACAGACCATCCATCCCGGACTCGGTGCCGGTAATTGGCCCGGTCCCTGGCCTCAATGGGCTGTACACCTGCTTCGGCCACGGTCACTGCGGCCTCACGGCGGCGCCCGCAAGTGCCTCTCTGCTGGCCAAGCAGATGTTCGGAGAGCCTGTGGACTTTGACACCGCGCCATACTCCATAAAGCGCTTCATGCGCGGACCCGTCAAACCCAAGACGTTCCAGGCGGGCTAGCAGATGACTCGCGTCGTCGTGGTCGGAGCGGGCATAGTCGGCATTGCGTGTGCGCTGCGCTTACAGAAGGAAGGCCTTGACGTTACCCTGGTGGATCGGGAAGAGCCGGGTAGCCAGTGCTCGTTCGGCAACGCTGGAACACTGTGCGGCAATGCGCACTTTCCGAGCGCCGCCATGCTGCCGAAAATCCCCGGCATGCTTCTCAACCCAAAGGAGCCCTTGTCGATCATATGGCGGGATTTTCCAGCGCTGCTGCCTTGGTTCTGGCGCTACTTCAGCTATAGCCGACCGGACAAGACGGCGCAGATCGCTGCGGCGGCGGCTGAACTGAACGCAAGGGTGTACCCCGAAACCCTGGATATGCTGACTTCAGCCGGCCTGAGCGCCCACTTGCGGTGGACGGGTCGGCTGTTCGCATACCGTAGTGAGCAGGCATTGGCCAGCGAGGCCAGTCTCATGCGGCTGAAGTTCCAGGCCGGCATCGAAATGAACAGGCTGTCGCGAAGCCAGGCGTTGGACATGGAACCATGTCTGGGGCCCAAGGTGGCTTGCGCGGTCTATACACCCGACGCGGGACACGTGGTCAATCCGCTCAGGCTCTCTCAGGAGCTGGTGGCTCACTTCGTCTCACAAGGAGGCTCGGTAGTGCGCGATGCCATCGAATCCATGGGTCTTCAGGATGGAAAGCTGACAGGCGTGCAGGGGACTCGTGGAGCCATTCCCGCCGATCACGTGGTCATCGCCGCTGGCGCCTGGTCGGGTCGCCTGGCGAAGCTGCTGGGCACGCCTGTCCCGCTGGTTGCCGAGCGGGGATATCACGCCATGCTGGACCAACCCGGCATGGCACTCAGCGTTCCAACCATGTGGGTCGACCGAAAAATTGCCATTACCCAAATGGAACACGGAATCAGGGTCGCCGGGATTACCGAATTCGGCATGCCGGGCAGCCCGGCCGACTACTCGAAGATCGATCTGATGCTCGACGCAGCACAAGAAATCATGCCTGGCATCAATGTGGACAGCTACACGCCTTGGCAAGGAAATCGTCCAGCCACACCGGATTATCTGCCCATCCTGGGTCCCACCGCCAAGGTTCCGAACGCGCATTTTGCATTTGGCCACGGTCATAGCGGGCTGATGTTTGCTGCGATTACAGCCAGGATCATCGCCGATGGTATTGCGAAGCGCGCCTCCGGCCTGGACATCACGCCCTACCGCCCGGAGAGATTCAGCTGAAGCGTGCTGCAGACTGCCGTTTAAACGGCAGCGAAAAGGATCGTTGATTCGTCAAGGTAGCGGCGCACTGATACAGGAATCGACTGATCGCTCGGCTCGATCAGCGCCGCGTTACGCAACAGCCTCCGGGAAAGCCTGCTGCTATCACTGACTCTTTCGAAAGCGACCCTGGTTGCATAGGCCTGACCGTACGCGGTAGCTGCGATGCCGCTATGAATGCCAAACATATAGCGAATAGGCGTGCGGAACTGCGGCATCAAAATAGCCGAGGTCATTTCATTGCACTGCTTGTTCTCATAGTCGCACATGAACACGCGATTACCCATCAGGTAACAGACCCCACGATAGGTGAAGTGATATCGCTCTTTCCCGTGATCATTGGCGATCACCATAGACTCGATGGTGACGTAATGCATGACCTCTTCGTCCAGATACATGGTGGTCACCGCACGGACCACGCTCCCGGGATAGATGGACGACTTATGGTAGCGGTAGTAGGTACCGGCGAATGGTTTCAGCTGGTCGCCGGAACTCCGGGCGAAGTTCTCCAACTTTCGGAAGTGTGCGCCGATCTGCCTTTGAGAGTCTGGTGATGCGCGCTGCTCAAGCTTCGCCTTGAAGATGTGCGGAGCAAGCAGAAGGTCTTGTGCGCCAAGCCCACATTGATCGGCGATCCTGATCAGACTGCGTCGCGATGGTGTATGAGTGCCGGCAAGGTACTTGTTGAACTGCTGGCGGTTAAAACCTGTCGACCTGCAAAACTCAGCCACCGAGGCTGAACGATCCACGATCACCCTCAGGTTTCGGCACAAGTTGGCCTGTGTGTCGTTCAGGCTCAAAGTGGGTGACATTCGCTGCAACTCCTCATGTTCCAGGGACCTTCTCTAGGCGCTTGAGCGAGTCTAGCGAGGCACCCGCCTCTGTGCAACATGGATCGCGCGGCAAAGAACAGCACCCGCGAGCTGCGCCTCGTATTGAGGGCATGGCGGGTGCATGATGCCAGAGCGGGCAGGCCATGCCCTGGCGCGGCCTTCCTTCAAGCCATCCGACCGGGTGAGAAGGATCCCGCTTACGCCGGGATCCCACACCATTCAAATATCGATATTGCCCGCCTGCAGCGCGTGCGTTTCGATAAACGCACGACGCGGTTCCACGTCGTCGCCCATCAGCGTCTGGAAGATCTGGTCAGCGGCCAGCGCGTCTTCGATCTGCACGCGCATCAAACGGCGAACCGTCGGGTCCATCGTGGTTTCCCACAACTGGGCGGGATTCATCTCGCCCAGACCCTTGTAGCGCTGCTTGCTCACGCCGCGCTCGGCTTCCTTGCGCAGCCACAGCACCGCCTCGCTCACTTCCTTCACGGCAAACTCACGCCGCTTGTCACCTTCACCCCGCGCCACGATGGCGTTCTCGCCGAGCAATCCCAGGAAAGTCGTAGCCGTCTTGCGCAGGGCGGCGTAATCGGCGCCCTCCAGGAAGTGCGAGTCGATCACGCTCACGCGCACGTTGCCGTGATGCATGCGGCTGATCATCAGGCGATACTTCTCGCTGACTTCATCGAACTCGGCCTCGACTTCGATGGGGGCAGGCAGCAAGGGATCGATCATTTCGTCGCGCAGCCGCACTGCCGAAGCCTGGGCAGACTGTTCAGTAGAAAGATCGATCTCCACGCCTTGAACGATGGCTTGCAGCGCCGCTTCGTCCACCAGGCGCGATGCCCGCGCAATCACGGCCTCGGCCAGGATGTACAGGCGGGCGAGTTCGCCCAGCGCTTCTCCACGGATGGGCGTGGCACCTTCGCTGGGGATCAGTTCAGAATCCTTCAACGAAAGTTGCATCATGAATTGCGCCTCTTCCTGCGCATCTTTCAGATAGCGCTCGTCGCGGCCAACCTTCACCTTGTACAGCGGCGGTTGTGCAATGTAGACAAAGCCCCCTTCAACCAGTTGCGGCATCTGCCGATACAGCAGCGTCAGCAACAGGGTGCGGATGTGGGCGCCGTCGACGTCGGCATCGGGCATGATGATGATGCGGTGGTAGCGCAGCTTCTCGATGTTGAAGTCAGGGCCGATGCTGGTTCCCAGCGCGGTGATCAGCGTGGCGATCTGTTCGCTCTGGATCAGACGGTCGAAACGCGCCTTCTCGACGTTGAGCACCTTGCCGCGAAGCGGCAGGATGGCCTGGAACTTGCGGTCACGCCCCTGCTTGGCCGATCCACCTGCCGAGTCTCCCTCGACAATGTAGATCTCGCTCAATGCAGGATCCTTTTCCTGGCAATCGGCCAGCTTGCCCGGCAACCCTGCGCCTTCGAGCACGCTTTTACGACGTGTCATCTCACGGGCGCGTCGTGCGGCTTCACGCGCGCGCGCGGCCTCGACCACCTTGCTGCAAAGCGCCTTGGCATCGTTCGGATGTTCCAGCAACCAGGTTTCCAGCGTACGAGCGACGGCTTCTTCCACCGCCGGACGTACCTCGCTGGAGACCAGTTTGTCCTTGGTCTGGCTGCTGAACTTGGGCTCGGGCACCTTGACCGACAGCACGCAGGCCAGGCCCTCGCGCATGTCGTCACCGGTGGTTTCGACCTTGGCCTTCTTGGCGAACTCGTTGTCGTTGATGTACTTGTTCAGCACACGAGTGACCGCTGCCCGAAAGCCGGTCATGTGCGAGCCACCGTCGCGCTGCGGAATATTGTTGGTGAAACACAGCACGTTTTCAGCGTAGCTGTCGTTCCACTGCATGGCCACTTCCACGCCTACGTTCACGCCGCCCGCATTGGACTCGGCCTCGACGGCGAACACGTTGGGATGCAGCACGTTCTTGCTGCGGTTGATGTATTCGACAAAACCGCGCACACCACCGGAGAAGGCAAAGTTCTCTTCCTTGTTCTGGCGTTCGTCGATCAAACGGATTTTCACGCCATTGTTCAGGAACGAGAGTTCACGCAGGCGCTTGGCCAGGATCTCGTAGTGGTATTCGATGTTGTTGAAGATTTCGTTGTCGGCAAGATAACGAACTTCGGTGCCGCGTTTCTCGGTGTTGCCGGTCACGGTCAGAGG
>JAEYZR010000001.1 GCA_023427945.1 Pseudomonadota bacterium
GCTTTTTATGTACGCTGCCGCGCTGGTCGTAGGGCTCGATGAAAACGGAGATCGCTGCCAATCCATCCGAAAACACGACCTGCTCTACCCGGTCGGACTGGCCCATCACACGCTCGACCTGCATGACAGGCAGAAACCCCTTGGGCGGCGGAACGCGCCAGCCCTTGCTGCCCAGATCGACCGGAGACATATCGGCCTTGACCACTTCCCAGCCCTTCGTGGACCAGGAGGACTGCAGCGACTCGGCAGGAATATCCCCTCCGATACGCAGCGAGGTGAACATGACCTGTTCGATGACGGCACGCTCGCTGTCCAGCGTCTGGGCCTTGAGCAGAAGGTCGGTCTGAAGATCGGCACAAAGCTTGTAGCCATAGCGCGATCCATCGCGCGGCGTGATGTGGATGACCTGGCATTCACGCCCGGCCAGGCGGTGCTTGCCCGGCCTGACCTCGATATCGTAGTTCTCCGCGAGACCAGCAGGATCGCCCACCAGCACCCCGGGAAACCGGTCGGTACGGCGACGCTCGATCAGGATTTTCTTGCGCTCTGGCATGAGGCACTGCACGTCGTCGTTGTGCCGGATGAATTCGCGAGGCTCACCGTCGAGAATCTCCAGACGCTCACGCGAACCCGTGCCATCGATCATGTGCGTAATGCGCGAGGACTGGGTGAAGTCGCCTTGCGTGTACATGAACACACCGGTGTAATCGAGCTTGCGCGCAGCTTCCTGCATGCGTGCAAGCAAGGCGATGCCGTCGGCCGGCTTACCGGCGGGCGCAGCAGCCCACGCTGGACTCACTGAAGACAGCAGCACGGCCAGCATGGTCAGCATGAGCACGCTGTTGAGCCAGCGCATACGCCGTTGTCCGCCCACGGATTGCATGGCGACCGATCCCGTCACTAAGGACATGACTATCAACGCCCCATCGCCGGCTCGAATGACACCTGGCGCACCGCGCTCGGGCCGGCCATCTGACGATGGGCCTCGAGATAGGCAGAGAGATTGGCATCGCTGGCAAACGGCGGCGTGCTGGCGTCAGCCAGGACCTGCCCTTCGCGTGCGAAATCGGATGATCCGCCGAAATAAGGTTGCGACACCCAGACGACCGTGGCCACTGCCGCGGCCACCGCCGCGCCCGACAGGCCCAGACGCCAGGGATGGAGCACCGTGCGACGTGGCGCGGCAACGATCGGGAGCTCGGCATCGAGCGCACGGCTCAGACGCGCGTGAAAGGCTGCGGACGGCTGCGTGCCCAGATCGTTGCTGCGAATGACATCGCCGATCAGGTGATAGGTGTCCCAGGTATCGCGATTGACCTGCGCAAGATTGAACGTCTCGCTCAAGGGCTGCTCGCCATCCATCCACTCGGACAACAATTGCCGGGGCGATGTATCAATTGTTTCGATTGGGCTCTTGGCTGTTTGCATGACTGCGGCTCCTTACCAGCGACGCTCGAGATCTGTACCCAACAACGGTCGCAAACGGGTTGCAATCGCCTCACGCGCGCGAAAAATGCGCGAACGGACCGTTCCGATCGGGCAATTCATGCTCTGGGCAATATCTTCGTAACTCATACCTTCCATCTCGCGCATGACAATGGCGGTCCGCAACTCTTCAGGCAAAGCCATCATGGCTGCATTGACCGTTTCGGCAATCTCTCGGCTGGCGGCCAGCGATTCCGGTGTGCTGTTGTCGGTTAGGTTGTCGGTTTGGTTAAAAGTTTCACCATCTTCTGTTTCCAGTGCATTTGGCGTGCTGGGCTGACGCCCCCGAGCAGCGAGCCAATTGCGTGCAGTATTGATGGCGATGCGGTAGAGCCAGGTATAGAAGGCACTGTCGCCGCGAAATTGCGGCAACGCTCGGTAGGCCTTGATGAAGGCCTCCTGGGCAACATCTTCCACTTCGTGGGGATCACGGACCATGCGTGACAACAGCCGCATGATCTTGCGCTGATACTTCAGTACCAGCAGGTCAAATGCCTTCTTGTCGCCCCGTTGGACGCGGGCGACGAGCTCGGCGTCGACATCGTTCTCTTTCATGTCGGGTTGCCCCCCACTGCCACGGCCAACCTGCGCCAGGCGTCGGCCGGCACACGATGCCGCCAGACTGTCGCCTGCACCATCCGGCCGGCCACGGCCTGTTCCAGGCAGAAAGACGGTGCGCGGCCGACGATGTGGAGCCAGCCTGGCCCGCGATGCACGCTGATATGCTCAAGCGGCAGCCAGCGCCTGCCCAGCCGGGCCTGCCAGGTCCCCCTGGGCAAGCGCCGCAACGCCCGAGGCGCCAGGGCTTGCGAACCCCGGCGGCGCAGGCGATGGCGCAACCGGCTCAACATGGGACGAACGTACGACATACGGCCAGAGCCCCGACGGCCTTGCGGTTCGGGCTTGACCGTGCGCAGCACGATGCGGCAGGACAACAGGGAATGAGTCAAGATCGACGATGTATCAAACCCGCCGAACGGCCATCGACCCGTTCGTGCCGCCGAACCCGAAGGAATTCGACAGTCCCACCTCTATTTTCAGATCGCGCGCCGCATTGGCGCAGTAATCCAGATCGCACTCCGGATCCTGATTGAAAATATTGATGGTAGGTGGCGACACCTGGTTGTAGACAGCCAACGTCGTGAACACCGCTTCGATCCCGCCTGCGGCACCCAGCAGGTGGCCCGTCATGGACTTGGTGGAGTTCACGACCAGCTTGCGCGCATGATCGCCAAACGCCAGCTTCAGCGCATCGGTTTCGTTCTTGTCGCCCAGGGGAGTGGACGTGCCATGTGCGTTGACGTAAGCCACCTCTTCGGGATTGATGCCGCCATTGCGCAATGCATTGAGCACGCCACGACGCGGACCATCCTTGTCCGGCGCGGTGATGTGATGCGCATCGGAGCTCATGCCATAGCCAGCCATTTCACCGTAGATGCGGGCACCGCGACGCTTGGCATGCTCGTACTCTTCGAGCACCAGCACACCTGCACCCTCACCCAGCACGAAACCGTCACGGTCGCGATCCCAGGGACGCGACGCAGTGGTGGGATCGTCGTTGCGCGTGGACAAGGCTCGCATGGCGGCAAACCCGCCGATGCCCAGAGGCGAGACAGTGGACTCCGCCCCGCCAGCCACCATGACGTCCGCATCGCCATATTCGATCAGGCGTGTGGCGTCGCCAATACAGTGCAGACCGGTCGTACACGCAGACACGACCGCGTAGCTCGGACCTTTCATGCCGAATTGAATGGAAAGCTGGCCCGAAATCAGATTGATCAGGGAAGCGGGCACAAAGAACGGCGAAATACGACGGGGACCGCGCTCCAGATACTCGGTCTGCGTCTCTTCAATG
>JAEYZR010000013.1 GCA_023427945.1 Pseudomonadota bacterium
CGATGATGGATCGCCACGAGGTGGATGCAATGGTCGTCGTGCAAAGCGACTTCTCGCGCAACCTGGCCGCTGGCCACGCCCAGCTTCAGCTGATCACGCAAGGTGGAGATCCCAGCCGGGCGCTGATCATCGAGGGCTATGTCCAGGGTGCAATTGCCACCTGGGCGCAAAAACAGTCCGACCGCGCAGGCCGTGCAGGGGCGGCCGGGGACGGCAGCGGCGTGGTGGTGGTCGATCGCATGTGGTTCAACGCGGCCAACGACAGCAAGTGGTATCTGGTGCCGGGGTTGATCGTCCTGATCATGACCCTGGTCGGCACGTTTCTGACGGCCCTGGTCATGGCGCGCGAATGGGAGCGCGGCACGCTCGAAGCCCTGTTCGTCACACCGGTGCGGCCCGTGGAGATCCTGGTGGCCAAGATCATCCCCTATTTCTGCGTGGGCATGCTGGGACTGGTGCTGTGCCTGGGCGCCGCGCGCCTGCTCTACAACGTTCCGCTGCACGGATCGCTGCTCATCCTGATCCTTGCCTCGATGATCTACATGTTCGTGTCGCTGGGTATCGGCCTGCTGATCTCGGCAATGACAAAGAGCCAGTTCCTGGCCAGCCAGCTGGCGATTCTGGCGAGTTTTCTGCCCGCCATGATGCTGTCAGGTTTCGTGTTCGACCTGCGCAACGTGCCTGTCGCGGTCCAGATCGTGGGACAGATGCTGCCCGCCACCTACTTCATGGAGCTGACGAAATCGCTGTTCCTGGCCGGCAATCAGTGGCCCCTCATCGCCAAGAACTGCGCCATATTGTTTGCCTATGCGGTGGTCGTCCTTGGTGCGGCACGCATGGTCACACGCAAGAGGCTGGACTGACCCATGAACCAACTGCTCGCTTTCCTGCGCCATCTGGGCAACCTGTGCATCAAGGAATTCCTGACGGTGATCAAGGACCCGGCCACCCGTGTCGTGCTGATCGTGCCGCCCATCCTGCAATCCTTGCTGTTCGGTTATGGCGCCACCTACGACCTGACACGCGTGCCGTATGCGGTGCTGGACCAGAGCCGCAGCGGCTATTCCACGCAACTGCTGTCGCGGCTGGACGGCACGGGCGTGTTTCACCGCGTGGCCACGCTGGACAGCGCACGCGACATTGCCCAGGCCATCGATTCCGGCGACGCCTTGCTGGTGATGCACATCAGCTCGGATTTCGAACGCAATCTGCAAGGCGGGATGCCCGCACAGGTCCAGGTCATCCTGGATGGTCGAAACTCGACGACGGCTAGTTCGGCCGCCGGCCAGATCCGGACAGTGGTTGCCGAATTCAACGCCAGTATCGGCCAGGCCGCCCCGTTGCCGGTCACTGTGGCCACGCGTGCCTGGTACAACCCGAATCTGGAGACCCGATGGAACATTCTGCCGGGTCTGATTGCCTCGTTGAGCATGATGCAGACCATGATGCTGGCAGCCCTTGCCGTGGCGCGCGAGCGGGAACAGGGTACGTTCGACCAGTTGCTGGTGACGCCCTACACGCCGCTGGCCATCATGATCGGCAAGGCCTTGCCTGCCATCGCCATCGGCCTGCTTCAGTCCGGCATGATCTTGCTGGTATCGCTGTACTGGTTCAAAGTGCCGATGGCAGGCAACGTCTTCCTGCTGTTCGCGGGCCTGACGATGTTCACCATTGCCATCGTCGGCATGGGCTTGTCGGTGTCTGCCGTCTCGGCCAATATGCAGCAGGCCATGCTCTACACCTTTGTGCTGCTCATGCCTCTGGTGCTGCTCTCGGGGCTGGCCACCCCGGTACAGAACATGCCAGAAGGTTTTCAGATCGCCACCTATCTGAACCCCTTGCGCTTTGCGATCGACCTGGTGCGTCGTGTCTATCTGGAAGGCGCGCCGTTTGCGCTGGTATGGAAGGATTTCGTGCCCTTCTTCTGCATCGCCGCCCTCTCGCTTCCCCTGGCAGCGTGGCTGTTCCGAAATCGACTGGCCTGACCTGGAAACCATGACCCTTACGAATTTGCCCCTGCTTCGCCTGCGACGTGCCGCCCCTTCATTTCCCATGTGCCTGGCCATGCTGGGCATCCTGTCGGGCTGCAGCGCAGTAGGCCCGGATTTTCAGGCGCCTGAAGTCCAGTCCCCCACGTCATGGCACGACCGGCCCAGCGCCGATGCCGCGCTGGCTGCGCCCTTGTCGTCGAACCTCCCCTTGAGCCAGGACTGGTGGAAGGCGTTTCACGATCCCGTGCTGGACACGCTGCAGCAACGTGCGGCCCAGGCCAGCCCCGACCTCCAGACGGCCGCCCTGCGCCTGGCCCAGAGCCGCGTGCAACGATCGACCGTGGCGGCTCAACGCGGGCCGCAGGTCAATGCCAATGCGGCGGCCACGCGTCAGCGCCAAAGCGAGTATTCGGCAGGCACCCGTCTGGTCGACGCCGTCGCCCCTGGCAATCGCGATGACCTGGTGTCGGTCCTGTCGGACCCTTTTGCGCTCTATCAGGCAGGTTTCGACGCCTCGTGGGAGCTGGATCTGTGGGGTCGCGTGCGCCGCTCCGTCGAGTCTGCGGATGCCGGCGTGCAACAGGCAAACGCGCTGCTGGCGGACGTGCGCCTATCGGTGCAAAGCGAAGTCGCACGCCAGTACGTGGAACTGCGTGCCGCGCAAGCACTGCTGGCGCTGACACGCCGCGATATCGAGGCATCCACGGACCAGTTGGGCCTGGCGCAGGCGCGTGCGGATGGGGGGCTGGTTTCTGGCCTGGACCCGGTCGTTCAGCGCGACCTTCTCCAGCTCCATGGCCACCTGCAGCAGCGGATCGTTCGGATCGCCG
>JAEYZR010000010.1 GCA_023427945.1 Pseudomonadota bacterium
ATCAGGGGGCCGACATCACCACGGTCGAGGGGCTGGGTACACCCCAGGCCATGCACCCGCTGCAGGCTGCTTTCGTCAAGCATGACGGTTTTCAGTGCGGCTACTGTACGCCCGGGCAGATCTGCTCTGCGGTCGGTGCGCTGGATGAGATCGAACGCGGCGTGCCCAGCCACGTCAGCGCGGACATCACCGCCCGGCCGCTGCTCAGTGCCGACGAGATCCGCGAACGCATGAGCGGCAACCTGTGCCGCTGCGGCGCCTACTCCAATATCGTCGACGCGGTCACCGAAGTGGCGGGAGGTCAGGCATGAGGCCATTCACCTACCAGCGAGCCGCCACGCCAGCCGAGGCCGCTCGCATTGCCGCCCAGACCCAGGGTTCGCGTTTCATCGCCGGGGGCACCAATCTGATCGATCTGATGAAACTGGAGGTGGAGACACCGACGCATCTGATCGACGTCAATGGCCTGGGCCTGGACCAGATCGAAGCGACCGAAGACGGGGGACTGCGTATCGGCAGTCTGGTGCGCAACACCGAACTGGCTGCCGACGAACGGGTGCGCCGCGACTATGCGGTGCTGTCGCGCGCCATTCTGGCCGGTGCATCCGGACAGATCCGCAACCAGGCCACCACGGGGGGCAACCTGCTGCAGCGCACCCGTTGCCCTTATTTCTACGACACCAACCAACCCTGCAACAAACGCATGGCCGGCAGCGGCTGTTCGGCCATAGGCGGGGTGACGCGCCAGATGGCGGTACTGGGAACCAGCGATGCCTGTATCGCCACCCATCCGAGCGACATGGCCGTTGCCATGCGGGTGCTGGATGCGAGCGTCGAAACCGTGGATGCGAAGGGCACCATGCGCCACATTCCCATCGCCGACTTCTATCGCCTGCCCGGCAACACGCCCGAGATCGAGAACACGCTGCAGGCAGGCGAGTTCATCACGTCCGTCACCTTGCCCAGGCCGCGTGGTGGCGAGCACATCTACCGCAAGGTGCGCGACCGGTCGTCCTACGCCTTTGCGCTGGTGTCGGTGGCAGCAGTGGTTCAGCCCGATGGCAGTGCGCGGGTCGCGCTGGGCGGTGTGGCGCATCGCCCCTGGCGCAGCGAAGCGGCCGAGGCCGCGTCCGATGCGGGGCGTGATCGAGGCAAGTTGAGCGACGCACTGCTGGCCGATGCCCGCACGACACCGGAAAACGCATTCAAAGTGACGCTCGTGCGGCGCATGTTGGGTGCCTTGACACCAAAGAGGGCCTGACACCATGAAATTCACCGAACCCGCCCAAACCAATCCGATCGACCAGTTGAAGGTGGTCGGGCACGCCATCGACCGGATAGAGGGCCCACTGAAAGTCACCGGTCAGGCGCCTTATGCCTACGAGCACCATCACGAGACCGCCAGGCCCGCCTGCGGTTATGTGCTGGGTGCGGCCATCGCCAAGGGCCGCGTGACCGCCATGAATGTCGAAATCGCCCGACGGGCGCCGGGTGTGCTTGCCATCATCACCGCCGAGAACGCCGGCAAACTCGGCAAGGGCAAAAACAACACTGCCAGTCTTCTGGGCGGGCCGCAGATCGATCATTACCATCAGGCCATTGCCCTGGTGGTGGCCGATACCCTGGAGCAGGCCCGGGCAGCGTCCAGGCTGATCCAGGTGAGCTACCACCGCAGCGACGGCGCCTACGATCTGGCGGCGGCGCGTGGCAGCGCCACCATCCCCAAAGGCGATGACAACGCCACCCGGGCGGGCGATTTCGAGGGTGCTTTCGCCGAGGCGCCCGTCACGCTGGATCAGACCTACAGCACGCCTGACCAGGCCCATGCCATGATGGAGCCGCACGCCTCGATGGCCGCCTGGGACGGCGACTCGCTCACGCTGTGGACCTCGAACCAGATGATTGCCTGGAGCCGCAAGGATCTCGCCAGGACGCTGGACATCCCCGTCGACCGGGTGCGCCTGATCTCCCCCTATATCGGCGGGGGATTCGGCGGCAAACTGTTCCTGCGCGCTGAGGCCCTGCTGGCCGCATTGGGCGCACGTGCCATCGGGCGGCCCGTGAAGGTGGCGCTGACGCGCCCGATGATCTTCAACAACACGACGCATCGGCCGGCCACCATCCAGCGCATCCGTATCGGGGCCACCGCGCAAGGCAAGATCACCGCCATCGGTCATGAAAGCTGGTCGGGCGATCTGCCCGGCGGGCAGCCTGAAACCGCCACACAGCAGACCCGCCTTCTGTACGCAGGCGCCAATCGCATGACGGCATTGCGGCTTGCCGTATTGGACCTTCCCGAGGGCAATGCTATGCGCGCGCCCGGCGAAGCGCCGGGGCTGATGGCCCTTGAAATAGCCATCGATGAAATGGCGCAGAAACTCAATCTCGATCCCATCGAGTTCCGTGTCATGAACGATACCCAGGTCGACCCGGAAAACCCTTCCCGACCCTTTTCGCAACGGCGTCTGGTCGATTGCCTGCGCCTGGGCGCGGAGAAGTTCGGGTGGCAGGATCGTCCTGCCCACCCAGGCGCACGTCGCGATGGCCGGTGGCTGATCGGCATGGGTGTGGCGGCTGCTTTCCGCAACAACCTGGTGACCAAGTCCGCGGCCCGGGTGCGCCTGGACCGCGAGGGCCGCGTGCAGGTGGAAACGGACATGACCGACATCGGCACCGGCACCTACACCATCATTGCCCAGACTGCCGCCGAAATGATGGGCGTGTCCGTGGACCAGGTGGACGTGCATCTGGGCGACTCGTCCTTTCCGGTATCCGCCGGGTCGGGTGGGCAGTGGGGCGCGAACTGTTCGACCTCGGGCGTGTATGCCGCATGTGTGAAATTGCGGGAAGCGGTGGCGCAACGATTGGGCATGTCGCCCGAAGGTCTGCAATTTACCGACTCAACCGTACGCGATGCGTCGGGCCGCACCGCGGCCTTGCGTGATGCGGTCGCGCAGGGCGAGCTGGTGGCTGAAGACCAGGTGGAATTCGACGGACTCGACAAGACATTCCAGCAGTCGACGTTTGGTGCGCATTTCGTAGAAGTCGGTGTCGACGAGGTGACCGGCGAGACGCGTGTGCGGCGCATGCTGGCCGTGTGCGCTGCCGGCCGGATTCTCAATCCCAAGACCGCACGCAGTCAGGTGATCGGCGCCATGACGATGGGCGTGGGTGCCGCGCTGATGGAAGACCTGGCCATCGACCACCGCGCCGGTTACTTCGTCAATCATGACCTGGCTGGCTACGAGGTGCCTGTGCACGCGGATATCCCGCATCAGGACGTGATCTTTCTGGATGAGACCGATCCGATATCGTCGCCCATGAAGGCCAAGGGAGTGGGCGAGTTGGGCATCTGCGGCGTGAGTGCTGCCCTGGCCAACGCCATCCACAATGCGACAGGTGTGCGCGTGCGCGATTACCCCGTCACGCTGGACAAGCTGCTCGCAGACATGCCGGATGTCGTGGCGGCGTAGTGCACATGCCTGACCGGGGCAGCTTGGTGCACGTGCCCGATTGGGGCTGCTCGCAGCCCGGCGTGCCGGACCTGCACCCGGTCAGTGCGGCTTGCGGCGGTACAGCAGCGAGATCTTGGCGAACGCCACCTGAAGCTCCTGCGTACTGCCCTGGAATACCAGGGGGCGGCCACGCCGGGTGAACACGATGAGCCGCTTGGATGAAAGCAGCGGGACGAATTTGGCGAACTGGATTTCGCCCCAGTCGATCTCCCGGCGCATGATCCAGGTTTGCTGCAGGCCCCGTTCGGAGATCGTGGTGATGGATCGCTGCATGTAGAAAGCAACGACCGCCAGACCGAAGAAACAGAACAGGACAATCAGTCCCATCGTCGTGAACGTGACGTCGCTGGACTGCATGCCCAGGGTGCGCACGATCTGCACGCCCATCACGGCCACTACCAGCCAGGCAACGATCTTGACCCATCCAGGCCAGGCGGGGCCACTGATGGGCAGTGGGCCGATTTCGGCAACCAGGCGGGCGTGTTCTTCAGGGGAGGGGGCAGCAAAGGGTAGGGACATGAGTAGGGGTTCTGTCTGTCGTCGATGATCAGGCGGCGCGCTTGGCGGCTACGGCATTGCCCACGCGGCTGGACTTGCGCCCGAGCTGGCTGGCCATCCACAACCCGGTGTCCACTGTGGCGTCGAAATCCACACCCGTGTCGATGTCCAGTCCGCGCAGCATATACAGCACATCTTCGGTGGCGACGTTGCCGGTGGCGCCTTTGGCATAGGGGCAGCCGCCCAGGCCAGCGACCGAGGTATGCACGATGCTGATGCCGCTTTGCAGCGCAGCCAGGATATTGGACAGCGCCTGGCCGTACGTGTCGTGAAAATGGGCGGAAATGTGGCGGGGGTCCACATGCTCGGTCACCGCAGCCATCACCCGCTGAACCTGCGCGGGAGTGCCCACGCCGATGGTGTCGGCCACATCGATCTCGTCACAGCCCAGGGACATGAACTTGCGCGCCACGTCCACCACTGCGTCGACAGGCACTTCGCCCTGATAGGGGCAGCCCAGCGCGCAACTGATGGCGCCACGCAGTCGCACACCGGCGTCACGCGCCGCACGCGCCACGGGCTCGAAACGTTCGAGCGATTCGGCGATCGAGCAATTGATGTTGCGCTGTGAGAAGGCCTCGCTTGCCGCGCCGAAGATGACGACTTCATCGGCACCGGCGGCCATCGCGGCCTCGAAGCCTTTCATGTTGGGCACGAGTACCGAGTAGATCAATCCGGATTGCCGGGTGATGCCGGCCATCACCTGTGCACTGTCGGCCATCTGCGGCACCCACTTGGGCGAGACGAAGGAGGCCGCCTCGATGTTGGGAAAGCCTGCTGCGGTCAGACGGTCGACCAGTTCGATCTTGGTTTCCGTCGACACGATCTGCTTTTCGTTCTGCAGGCCATCGCGCGGCGACACCTCGACAATCTTGACGTAATCGGGCAGGTTCATGCTGTCTCCTCATGGCTGTTCGCTTGCGCTGTATCCCGCATATTAGCGCTGGACGCGCTGATAGCGCCCATCTGCGAGCCGCACGACCGTGCCCGCCAGTTCCAGCGCCAGCAGTTGACTGGCCAGTTCGGCACCGTCCTGGCCGGTGTGCGCCATCAGTGCGTCCAGCCCTATGGCGTCATAGCCCATGCAGGCCTGAAGGGCAAAGGCGGTTCTGGTCGGCAGGGCCGCACCCGATGCGTCGGAACGATCCCGGCCCTGATCGCAGGCGAGATCCGCAACGGCCTGGCATACGCCGGAGGACGGCCCGGGATAGGCTTCGAACTCGTTCAGAATGTCTTCGGCGGTCTCGGTCAGCTTGGCCCCCTGGCGGATCAGTTCGTGGCAGCCCCGCGCAAGCGGGGCGTGAATCGAGCCGGGCAGGGCAAAGACATCGCGGCCGGTATCGTTGCCCAGGCGTGCCGTGATCAGCGATCCGCTTTTGGCTGCGGCCTCGACCACCAGGATGCCTTTGGCGAGTCCGGCCACGATCCGATTGCGCATCGGGAAATGATGAGGCCGCGCAGGCATGTCCAGCGGCAGTTCTGACACCAGCGCGCCCTGCTGGCGAATGCGTTCGGCCAGCGCGGCATGTGCCCGCGGATAGACGCGGTTCAGGCCTGTGCCGGTCACGGCAATCGTGCCAGCCCCCGTCGGCCCTGCCGCCAGCGCGCCCTCGTGCGCGGCGGCATCGATGCCCATTGCCATGCCGCTGATGATGTTCAGGCCCTGCCGGGCCAGGGCACATGCAAAGGTGCGCGCGTTTTCACGCCCCTGGATGGTGGCCCGCCTGGCCCCCACAATGGCGATGCCGGGGTGCTTCAGGCAGCCCATCTGCCCGTCGACATACAGCAGCAGAGGCGCATCGCCGATGGTCAACAGGTGGGCGGGATAATCCGGCGCCGAGACCGGCAGGATGGTGTGCCCCGGCCGGGCGCACCACTCCAGCGCCTGTGCGATGCGCGTTGCAATGAGGTTTTCGGCCGGCCGTGCCATGCGTTGCGCCAGGTCAGGCGCCACATGGCGAGCCAGCTCCGGCCAGCGACTGGCAAAAATGCGCTCAGGCCCGCCGATGTGGCGCAGCAGGCGCAGGCCGGAGGTGCCGGAGACTTCGAGCGACAGGCGCAGCCACGCGGCGAGGTCGTCGCAGGGGGCATTCTGGGGCATGGTGGAGGCTGTCCGGTGACTGAAAACCAGCAGTGTGCGCGCCCGACCTGCCCCGTGGCGCTCGAGCGTGACAAGTCTGTCCCTATTAGAAATCGGGCCTGGATTCAACTATCATGAATCCTTTGACGACTGTCCTGACCAGAAACCGCATGGGTGCGGCCAGGGGCAGTACGAATTTGCGGTGCCCGCCATGTCACTTTTACCCATCCTCCAGTATCCCGATCCACGCCTGCACAAGGTCGCCAAGCCTGTCGCCGTCATCGACGACCGTATTCGCCAGTTGGTGCGCGACATGGCGCAAACCATGTATGACGCTCCCGGCATCGGCTTGGCCGCTACGCAGGTCGATGTGCACGAACGGGTGGTGGTGATCGATGTCTCTGAAGACGGCAAGAAGCTCCAGGTGTTCATCAACCCCGAAATCGTCTGGTCTTCCGAGGAGTGCAAGACCTACGAGGAAGGCTGCCTGTCCGTTCCTGGCGTCTACGACGAGGTCGAACGTCCGGCCAGCGTGAAAGTCCGCGCGCTCGATGAAAACGGCAAGCCGTTCGAGATCGACGCCGATGGCTTGCTGGCCGTATGCATCCAGCACGAAATCGATCATCTGAATGGCAAGGTGTTCGTGGAATATCTGTCGCGCCTGAAACAGGATCGCATTCGCACCAAGATCAAGAAAGCCGAGCGCGACGCGCTGCGTGCCTGAGGCGGCCATTTCGATGCGTGTTGTCTTTGCAGGTACCCCGGTATTCGCGGCCCTGGCGCTTCAGGCCATTCTGGATGCCGGCCACGACGTCCCCCTGGTATTGACCCAGCCTGACCGCCCCTCCGGGCGGGGCATGAAACTCACCCCCAGTCCCGTCAAGCAGGCCGCTCTGGATGCCGGCATTGCCGTCGCGCAGCCGCGCAGCCTGCGACTGGATGGCAAGTACCCCGACGATGCTCAGCTTGCCAGGCAGGCGCTGGTCGACGTGCAGGCCGATGTCATGGTGGTGGCCGCCTACGGGTTGATTCTGCCCGCCTGGACGCTTGCCACGCCCACGCATGGCTGCCTGAACATCCACGCCAGCCTGCTGCCTCGCTGGCGTGGCGCCGCGCCCATCCAGCGTGCGATCGAGGCCGGTGATGCCTTGACGGGTGTGACCATTATGCAGATGGACGAGGGCCTGGATACGGGCGACATGCTGTTGCGTGTCGAAGTGCCCATCCTGCCCACGCACAACGCTGCGCAACTGCACGACGCGCTGGCGCAGGCCGGCGGGCAGAGCATCGTTCAGGCGCTGGCTGCCCTCCAACAAGGTGCCTTGCATCCGCAAAAGCAGCCTGAAGACGGCGTCACCTATGCCGCCAAGCTGGACCGGGCAGAAAGCCCCCTGGATTTTTCCCTGCCGGCGCAGGTGCTGGAGCGGCGCATTCGTGCATTCGATCCCGTGCCGGGGGCAACGGCACGCCTGCCGGGGCTGGCCGAACCCGTGAAGGTCTGGCGTGCCCTGGCCCTTACCGACGACATCTCGCGTGCGGCGGCGGCAGGCAAGGCACCGGGCGAAGTGGTGCGCAGTTCGCCCGAAGGCATCGAACTGGCCGCTGCCGATGGTGTGTTGAAGCTGCTGGAATTGCAGCGCCCTGGCGCGCGCCGCCAGAGCGTGGATGTCTTCGTGCGAAGCTGGCAGGCCTGAGGCGCTCGCCAGCCAATCATCCCGGCCACGACGCCAGCTCGCCCGGCGTCTCGAAGAACACATCGGGCGATGCGGTGCGCAGGGCGTCGGGATGGTTGTAGCCCCAGGCCACCGAGCCTGCCCGCATGCCGGCGGCGTGCGCCGCCTCGATGTCCCGCAATTCGTCGCCCACCAGAATGGAGCGTGCAGGCACGCAGTCAAAGCGTTTGAGCAGACGCTTGAGTTTCGCCGTCTTGCCAAACAGATCCGTCCCGCATTCGAAGGCGTCGAAGTGCACGCACATGGCTGGCCCCAGAATACGCCGCACATTGACTTCTGCATTGGAGCTGACCAGCGCCAGGATGGCGCCAGTCTTTGCCAGCGTGGCCACGGCTTGCGGAACGCCCGGAAAAACGTCGATATCGGGGCTGGCCGCCTGCATGCGACGGCGCACGTCCGCAAGAATGCCGGGAGCCTTCCAGATGGGGATTTCAAGCGCGCGCAAAATGGCGTGCGCATTCATGTGCCGCAATCTGCTGCGTTCGCCGTCTTCAGGTTTGCGAAAGCCGTGGGCATCGGCCACCTCGTTCAGCACGTCCGCAAACCACGGCCAGGTGTCGGCCAGGGTGCCATCGAAGTCGAATGCGATCAGGCGCTGGCGCCCGGTACCTTCAGCCGTCACAACTCGTCCGATTTGATCCACTTCGAGACGGTGGGTGCCTCGTACTGGGCAAAATGGTCCAGCAGGCGATTCGGATCGCTTTCCAGGGCCAGCATCTGCCGATGCTGCGGCTGCATGAAGCCACTGTCGGCGGCGTGATCCAGGAACCCGGCCAGTTTGTCGTAGAAACCCGCGACGTTCAGCAGGCCGCAAGGCTTGTTGTGAAAGCCCAGTTGCGCCCAGGTCCAGACCTCGAATATCTCTTCCAGCGTGCCGATTCCGCCCGGCATGGCGATGAACCCGTCCGAGCGTGCCGCCATCATGGTCTTGCGCTCGTGCATGGATTGCACGACATGCAGCTCGGTCAGCCCTTTGTGAGCCAGTTCTTTTTTCATCAGGGCTTCTGGCAGGATGCCGATGGCGCGTCCGCCAGCCGCCAGGACCGCATCGGCCACCACTCCCATGATGCCGACACGCGATCCACCGTAGACCAGTCCCAGGCCGCGTTCGACCAGGGCGCGGCCCATCGCTTGTGCCTGTTCCCGGTAGATCGGATCGTTGCCGGCGTTGGAGCCGCAATACACGCAAATATTTTCCAGACTCATCAAACAAATCCCTTTCTGTAAGGCTGCACATCCAGGAGGAATTCTACCGCCGGGCACGATTTATGCAGATTCATCGGCGTCAGATACCTTCTTTTGGAGCCAGATCATGGACCAGGCAGTTACGCCCCAGACCAACAAGCAGACCGGAAAATTCGAAATGGACGTCGACGCCATCCGCAAGCGTGCACGGGCCAATATCACTGACGGCGCGGTCACCGACGGCTATCGCGGCGACCGCGAAACCGTTCTGCGTTTGCTGAACGAAGCCCTTGCCACCGAAATCGTCTGTGTGCTGCGCTACAAGCGCCACTTCTTCATGGCCAAGGGCTTGAACGCCGAGCCGGCTGCAGCAGAATTTGCCGAGCATGCCGCAGAAGAGCAGCAACACGCCGACCGTCTTGCCGAACGTATCGTCCAGTTGGGCGGCGCACCCGATCTCTCGCCCGAGGGCTTGCTGAAGCGCAGCCATTCGCAATATGTTGAAGCCAACACATTGCAGGAAATGATTCGCGAGAACGTGATCGCCGAGCGCATTGCTATCGACAGCTATCGCCAGATGATCGACTACATCGGCGGCAACGACCCGACCACGCGTCGTATGCTGGAAGAAATCCTTGCCGTCGAGGAAGAGCACGCCGACGATCTGGCGGATTTCCTCGAGTGATCGAGACGGCAGGTTTGCAGTGACAAGACCGCGAAGGGTCTATTCGGGCCGTGTATGTCTCAGGACATCACGGCCCGTCTGATTTCTGGCAGAAGCAGTCAGCGTTCCGAGGGAAGTCAGCATTTCAGAAGCAGCCAGCGCTCCGAGGGAAGCCAGCTTCCCAGCAGCAGCCAGCATTCCAGGGCCGACGTCGTTTCTGGCAAACGCGCTGTCTGCGCGCACCGTCAAATAGTGTCGGCGTATAGATCGTATTCGTCTGCGTCCATGATCTCGACCTTCACCATGTCGCCGGGGGCGAGTTCACGGTCGGTCGACACGTACACACAGCCATCGATCTCGGGCGCATCGGCGCTGGAGCGCCCGATGGCGCCATCGTCGTTCACTTCATCGATCAGCACATCCATCGTGCGCCCGATCTTGGCCTGCAGGCGTGCGGCCGAGATGGCCTGCTGGTGGGCCATGAAGCGCTCCCAGCGATCCTGCTTCACGTCGTCGGGAATGATGATTTCGGACAACTCGTTCGCAGGTGCGCCTTCCACCGGCGAATACTGAAAGCAACCCACGCGATCCAGCTGCGCCTCGGTCATCCAGTCCAGCAGGTACTGGAATTCCGCCTCGGTCTCGCCAGGAAAGCCCACGATGAACGTCGAGCGGATCGTCAAGTCGGGACAGGCCTCGCGCCATTGTTTGATACGGGCCAGCGTCTTGTCTTCGAACGCCGGGCGTTTCATCAATTTCAGGATGCGTGGCGACGCGTGCTGAAACGGAATGTCCAGATAAGGCAGCACCTTGCCGGCCGCCATCAATGGAATGATTTCATCGACGCTGGGATACGGGTACACGTAATGCAGCCGCGTCCAGATGCCCAGGTCGGAGAGCGCATCACACAGTTCGGTCATGCGGGTCTTGACCGGGCGACCGTTCCAGAAGCCGCTGCGATACTTGATGTCCACGCCATAGGCGCTGGTGTCCTGGGAAATCACCAGCAATTCCTTCACGCCGGCTTTGGCCAGACGCTCGGCCTCGGACAGTACGTCGCCCACCGGGCGGCTGACCAGATTGCCACGCATTGAAGGAATAATGCAGAAGCTGCAACGATGATTACAGCCTTCGGATATCTTCAGATAGGCGTAGTGGCGTGGCGTGAGTTTCACGCCCTGGGGCGGGACCAGATCGACGTAGGGGTTGTGGTCGACGGGTGCCGGGGCCGCGGCGTGCACGGCGCGCACTACCTGTTCGTATTGCTGGGGGCCGGTGACCGCGAGCACGCTGGGGTGGACATTGCGGATCACCGACTCATCCACGCCCATACAGCCAGTAACAATCACTTTGCCGTTCTCGGCCAGTGCCTCGCCGATGGCATCCAGCGACTCCGCCTTGGCGCTGTCGATGAATCCACAGGTATTGACGACCACGACATCGGCATCCTCGTAGGAGGACGATACGACATAGCCCTCGGTACGCAACTGCGTCAGAATGCGTTCGGAATCGACCAGGGCTTTCGGACAGCCAAGGGAGACGAACCCCACACGCGCAGGTTTTCCGTCTTTAGAAGACCCATAATCTCTTGATTTTTCAGCTATTTCCAAAATTTCACCGTGTTCTGTGTCGCCTGCAGGCTAGTTTCTCGCCCAAGGCTTTGCAAGATTCCGAGGTTTGACCGTTTCGAGGCCAATGGCGGCCCGCAGAAGGGCTGGAATCAGATAGAGCTCAAGGCGCCACTCGCCATGCTCTGCGTCGATGCGTCCGCGCGGCTCGACCTTGCGCGTATTGCTCGATAGTTTAGCTGTTGCTCATCATTTAAGCTAAGCAGTTCCGGTGCTGTCGATGCAAATGGGACACTCGCGAATCTTGGATCGGCCAACCCGCCAGCAGCAGACCTTCCGCTTCATCAGCCAGAGATCACGAGCACTGGAAGGGCAGCGCAGTCATCATCTGCCTGTGCGAGCAGACCGGCGCCACGGTACATTTCGAGAACTTGAGGCCAATTGCGGCGGTCGCCCACGAGGCGGCCCCTCGCAGAATCAACGGAGGTGGAGCGTGTTTCCTTGGCTTAGAAAAAGGCAGACAGAGCGCCGTTTCAGTGGACAGACGATCGTCTTCGGAATTCATGCGGGTGGACTGGGGGATCATCTCGCCTACTCGTTTCTGCCCAGGCTCTACAAGCACTATGGTGCGGACAAGGTGTTGCTTTCGTCCATCACGAACCACGGCGAGCCATTTTCCCGGAATCCTGAGATCCCGGACCTGGTCTGGAAAGACAACCCCTATCTCGATGGCTTTACCGATGAAACGCCTAACGTTGGGGAGTTGCGATGGCCGCTTGAGGACTTCTTCAAGATCGCAAAATTCAGCCGGTCACCCGTGGAATGCGTGGCCAAGCTCCATGGCATGGAGTTCCCTGCCAGCGGGCCAGGCTTTGACTGGATGCGCCCCGATGTCCCCTACCGCCCCAGTGCGAGGCCCGATTTCGCGGGCAAAACGGTGGTCGACGCACGATCGACATCACAGCCCTTCAGCACGGAAACGATCGAGAAATTCGTGCGGTACGTGTGCCAGTGGTATCAGATCGACCGGTCCGAGCTAGTCGTGCTTACCAGCCTCTACGCTGGACAGTATGGCGCCGAAGCGCTTCAGGATCTGCCCCGTTGCCAGACCAGGAATTTGCACGAGTACATCGACATCGTGCATAGCGCGAAGAACTTTCTTGTTTCTGAAGCGGGTGGCCAGTCGGTCGCTGCCATCGTGCGCGAGCGCAACACCTACGTCCTTTGCTCCTCACGCTTCTACAACGAACGATGCTTTGTGTGGCCTCGCAACACTTACTGCGTGTCAGGCGCGTCATCTCCTGGCGATGCCGAATGGCCCTGACAAAAAAGTTGCGATGGGCCGAGTCCCGAACGCGTGGGATGACTCCCCGGTTGGCCACACTGAGCGCAACAAACAGCCCCGTCGCACCATTGCCCTGCTGATGCCGGCCTGGCAATTTGGACGGTTTGCCATCTGTGTCCCCGTTGCCTCGGCCGGTTCCAGTTACCATACTGCATTAGTCCGAATTGCCGGTCGTTCATAGTCGTTGGTCATGTCTACATCCCCTGTGCGCCAGAGCGCGCCGCTTTCCGCTTCTCTCCTGGCGTGTGCCGAGGTCGTCCAGGCCGTCGGCGAGGGCCGATCCATGACCGAGGCATTGGCCGATGTCCCGTCCGAGCTGCGCCCTGCCGTGCAGGCATTGTCGTTTCACACCATGCGTCATCTGGGTTGGGCGCGTGCGGTCAAGTCCGCGCTCATCACTCGCCCGCTCACCCATCGTCTGCTCGATGCCCTGATCGAGGTGTCGATTGCGCTGCTCAAGCCGACCGACGCCGCCAGCAAGGCGGCAATGATCGATCATGCCACGGCCGCCATGCCCGCGTACGCGCCCTATACCGTGGTGGACCAGGCCGTCAGTGCCGCCGACACGCGCCCCGACATGGTGCCTTTCAAGGGCTTGATCAACGGCAGCCTGCGCAGGTTCCTGCGCGAGCGCCAGGGTGTGGAAGACTATATTGCACGCAATGCCGAGGCACGCTGGAACCACCCGTTGTGGTGGGTCGATCTGGTGCGCAATGTCTACCCTCAGCAATGGCAGGACATCCTGGCCGGCGCCCAGCGTCCGGCGCCCCTGACGTTGCGGGTCAACCGCCGCCGCAACTCTCGCGAAGCCGTGCTGGCAGCCTTCGAGCAGGCGCACGTGGCGGCGCAGCCCGTGGGTGAATGGGGCATCATCGTCACCCAGCCCCGCCCGGTCACGCAACTGCCCGGCTATGCCGAAGGCTGGTGGTCGGTGCAGGATGCCGGGGCACAGGAAGCTGCGCCTTTGCTGCAGGTCAGCGACGGCATGCGGGTGCTGGACGCCTGCGCCGCGCCCGGCGGCAAGACCGCTCATCTGCTTGAAATCGCCGACATCGAACTGCTGGCGCTCGATGCCGATGCCTCGCGCCTTGCGCGCGTGGACGAGAATCTGGAACGGCTGGGCCTGCGCACACCCAAAGTCACCCTGGCCGCCGCCGATGCCGCCAACCTGGACAAATGGTGGGATGGCAAGCCCTTCGATGCCGTCCTGGCCGACGTGCCCTGCACCGCATCGGGCATCGTGCGCCGCCATCCCGACATTCGCTGGCTGCGCCAGCACGAGGACATCGCCCGCACGGCGCGCCTGCAACGCAAGATACTGGACAACCTCTGGCGCACCGTGGCGCCCGGCGGCAAGCTGCTGTATGTCACCTGCTCGATCTTTCCTGCCGAAGGCGTGAAGATGGCGGCGGACTTCGAGCGCCGCCACGACGACTGCCAGCGTCTGGCGGCACCGGGCCAGTTGCTGCCCATCGCCGGCGATGTGGCGGATGCGACAGTCGGCACCGATAGAGACGGATTTTTCTACGCGTTGTTTGCCAAGCGCGCATGATTGACCAAGAATAGGACCATTGCCCTGATCCCTAGCCGCACATGCCGATGCTGACCCGCTTCCTCCTGTGCTTGACGATGCTGTTCACGCAACTGCCGCCCGTGCACGCACAGGACGCGGAGCCGCGTATCGAACGTATCGAACTGCGCGTGGACGGTGGCAGGCTGCTGGTCGATGCCGATATCGATTTTCCGCTCACCAGCGCCGTGCGCGACGCTGCCGAGCGCGGCCTGCCGCTATACATCACCGCCGACCTCACGGTAGGTCATTCGCGCTGGTGGTGGTTCGACCGGGTGGATCTGGACACCAGCATGACCTGGCGCATCGTCTTCAACGCGCTGACACGCCAGTGGCGGGTGGGGCAGGGCGAACTCAGTTTTCCTGTCAGCTCGCTGGAGGACGCATTGCTGGTAGTGCGCAACGTGCGTAACTGGGATCTCGCCAGCTCGGCCGATTTTGCGCACGGTACGAAATACGAAGGGCAGATGCGGTTGCGTCTGGATAACTCCTTGCTGCCCAGGCCGCTTCAGGTCAATGCCCTGAACAGCAGCGCATGGTCGATCAGTACACCCTGGACGAGCTTCAGCTTCTCGATCGACCCCCAGACGCAGGTCAAGGAATGAGGGTAAACAGTCGCCTTCTGAAGTCGCTGCTGCGTATCGCGATCATCGTGGGAAGTCTGAGCGGCTTGCTGCTGCTCGCGCTGCTGGCCTGGTCCACGGGCAACGCCTCGCGTTTCGCGCAATATTACGATTCGCTGCTGGTGGTCAATGGCGTGTTCGCGATGGCGCTCTTCGTCTGGGTGCTGGCGCTCACCACACGCCTGCTCAGGCAGATGCGCAGGCGGCTGTTCGGGGCCCGCCTGACCGCCCGCCTGGCCCTGTTTTTTGTGCTTACCGGCGTCTTGCCTGGTGCGCTCATCTTCACGCTGTCGCTGCAGTTCATGTCACGCTCCATCGAGTCGTGGTTCAACGTCCAGGTCGACAATGCGCTGGAGGCCGGGCTGAACCTTGGCCGTGCGGCCCTGGACAACCAGTTGGGCGAACTCGAGCGCAGCACCCGCGCGATGGCCGCCGAGCTGATGCGCAACCCCGACAGCAGCTTCGTGGCGCTCATGACGCAGCAGCGCGAAGCCCGCGATCTGACCGAAGCCCAGATCATGAGTACTTCCGGCCGCACGCTTTATTACTCGAGCAGCCAGTACGGCAAGCTGCTGCCCGCGGCCACCCCATCGAATATTCTCAATCAACTGCGCCGTGGGCAGCCGTATGCGGCGGCCGAAGTGGACGATTCACTCAGCGATTCGCCCACCACGTCGGCCGCCACCTCCGCCACCACCGATACCGGCCTGCACCTGCGGGTCATCGTCCCGCTGGACCCCATCGGGCGGGTCGACAGCCTGACAGGCACTCAAAGCGATGCCCGCTGGCTGCAGGTGGTGCAGGCGGTGCCGGCGGCCATTGCGCTGAACGCCAACCGGGTTCAGCAAGGCTATCGGGACTACCAGGAACTCTCTCTTTCGCGCCTGGGGCTGCGCAAGCTCTACGGCATCACGCTCACCCTGGCCCTGCTGCTTTCCGTGTTCGGGGCGATTGCCGTGGCCCTGGCGCTTGCCAAACGGCTGGTGCAGCCGCTGCTGCGCCTGGCTGGCGGCACGCAGGCGGTCGGTGTGGGTGACTTCACACCCCTGCCTGAACCCAACGCCCTGGACGAGGTCGGGCAGCTTACCCGCTCATTCAACGCCATGACGCGCCAGCTCGAGGACGCGCGCCGCATGGTGGAGAGCAACCGACGCCAGCTCGAACGCTCCAACGTCTATCTCGAAAGCGTGCTCTCCAATCTTTCGGCAGGCGTGCTGGTGTTCGACGAGTCGTTCCGGGTGACCACCGTCAATGCTGGCGCGCAGTCCATCCTGCAGGCTGATCTGCGCTCGGTCATCGGTCGCCCGCTGGAGACCGTCGATGGCATGCTGGAATTCGCCCGCATCGTCAGGGATGCGTTTTCGACGCACAGCGCGGTGGAGTCCGAACGTCTGCACTGGCAGCAGCAGTTCGAAATCACCCTGGCCTCGCCGAACAGCGGTGACGCAGCGCCCTGCGTGGCCGCTTCGCCGCACGCAGGCCCTGCGCTCACCAACACGCCCACCGTACTCACTTTGCTGGCGCGTGGCTCGCACCTGAAGTCGGATGGGCGCGGCACGGGATATCTGGTCGTTTTCGACGACATCACGGAGGTGATATCCACCAACCGTACCGTGGCCTGGGGCGAGGTTGCCCGCCGCCTGGCTCACGAGATCAAGAACCCGCTCACACCCATCCAGCTCTCGGCGGAGCGGCTTGCCATGAAACTGCACGACAAGCTGGAAGGGCGCGATGCCGAAATGCTGGTGCGTGCGACCAATACCATCGTCAATCAGGTTTCTTCGCTGAAAAGCATGGTCGACGATTTCCGGGAGTTCGCGCGCAAGCCGGCAACCGTCATGCAGGCCATCGATTTCAATGCACTGCTGGTCGACGTGCTGACCCTGTACGGTTGGGACCCTGTCGAGGGCATGGCGCGCGACGCAGGGCCGTCCATGATGCTGGAGGTGTCGCTGGCCCCCGATCTGCCTCCCATCGAGGGTGACATCACGCAGTTGCGCCAGATCATTCACAACCTGTTGAGCAATGCTCGCGACGCGATCGCCGACCTGCCCGAGCCCAAGCCGGTCCAGGTCAGCACCAAGCTCACCACCATCACCGATGCCGACGGCGTGCAGCAGCGACTGCTGCGTTTTACCGTCCAGGACAGTGGTCCGGGGTTCTCCACACAGGTGCTGCAACGGGCCTTTGAACCTTATGTCACTACTAAGGCGCATGGTACTGGGTTAGGATTGGCTATCGTACGCAAAATAGTTGAAGAGCACGGTGGGCGTATCGATCTGGCGAACCGCAAGGAAGGAGGGGCCAGAGTGTCGATTCTGATGACGCGGCTGGCCCCGGCGGGTGCGCTGGACGCCACCGTGCAAGATAAGGATAATGTTGCTACGCAATAGGTGGAAAACGCTATGGCCAGAATTCTGGTGGTTGATGATGAAATCGGCATACGCGAGTTGCTATCGGAGATCCTCTACGACGAAGGACACACGATCGAGCTTGCTGAAAATGCAGCCCAGGCGCGTAGCGCCCGTCTGCGTTCCAGGCCCGACCTGGTCCTGCTTGATATCTGGATGCCGGACACCGACGGTGTGAGCCTGCTGAAGGAGTGGGGCTCGCAAGGCCTGCTGGATATGCCGGTCGTCATGATGAGTGGCCATGCCACCATCGACACTGCTGTAGAGGCCACCCGCATCGGCGCAATCGATTTCCTCGAAAAGCCGATCACCTTGCAGCGTCTGCTCAAGACCATCTCTTCCGGGCTGGCCCGTGGGCGCAACCCGCCGGTTCAAGTCGGCATGGCTGGGCGCGACCTCGGCGCTCCCGTGGCAGGCATGCGCCACGACAGCATGGGCGAGAGCACCATGTACGGCCAGCCGATCGCCGGGGGCAACTATTCCCCGGCGGCTGCGCCGGCAGGGGGCTTCTCGCCGGCGGCTGGCAATGCCGTCCCGCAGGCGGCCGCACCGGTGCCCGAACCCGTCGATCGAGGCGCCAACAATGGTCTGCTCAACCCCATCACGCTGGATCAACCCCTGCGAGATGCACGCGACGAATTCGAACGCATCTACTTCGAATACCACCTGGGTCGCGAAAACCACAGCATGACGCGCGTGTCGGAGAAAACCGGCCTGGAACGCACCCACCTGTATCGCAAGCTCAAGCAACTCGGCATCGAATCGGCGCGCAAGCGCAGCACATGAAGATTCTCATCCTGGGGGCTGGTCGCGTGGGCACCAGCGTCGCTGAGAACCTGGTGTCCGAGCAGAACGACATCACGGTCATCGACACGCACGTCGAAGGGCTGCGTTATCTCCAGGAGCGCTTCGATCTGCGGGTGGTGCACGGCGACGGCACCCAGGTCTCCGTTCTGAAAGCTGCGGGCATAGAAGACGCCGATCTGTTCATCGCCTGTGCCGCGCTCGATTCGGCCAATCTTGTGGCCTGCAAGATTGCGCGCCTCATGTTCAATGTCCCCCGTCGCATTGCACGGGTGCGCTCGGCCGAGTTCGCCGAACACGCCGAGTTGCTGGAGAGCGGCTTTGGCGTCGATGCCGTCATCAGTCCCGAACGCAGCGTGACCCACTACCTGCACAGCCTGATCGAATTTCCCGAAGCCTTGCAGGTGGTCGAATTCGCGGGTGGTCGCGTCAGCGTGCTGACCGTCCGGGTGGGCATAGGCAGCCCGATGGCGAATCACTCGATGGACAGCCTGCGCGAAGCCTGGCCCGACGTCTCGGTCAAGGTCGTGGACATCGTGCGCGACGGCCGTAGCGTGCCTGCAGTGGGCGGCACGGTCATATTGCCCGGCGACGAGGTGGTGCTGGTGGTGGATACCCGGCATGCCCGGCGTGCCATCCGCCAGTTGCGGGTGGCCGAGCGTTCAGTACGCCGCGTGATGATCGCTGGCGGAGGCAACATCGGTATGCGCCTGGCGCGCGAACTCGCCGAAGACAACTACAGTGTGCGTCTGATCGAGCGCGACCCGGAACGCTGCACCCTCCTGGCCACCCAGTTGCCCAGCAATGTGCTGGTCCTGAACGGCAGCGGCACCGACGAGGCCCTGCTGGCTCGCGAGAACATCGAAGACATGGACACCTGGATCGCGCTGACCAGCGACGACGAGGACAACATCATGTCCTCGCTGCTGGCCAAGCGCCTGGGCGCACGCAAGGTGATCGCACTGATCAACCGCATGGCCTACGGCGAGCTCATGCAGGGCAGCCACATCGATATTGCGATCTCGCCGTCGCAGGCCACCATGAGCGAGTTGCTGCGCCATGTCCGGCGTGGCGACGTGGTCGTGGCGCACCGGTTGCGCCAGAGTGGCGCCGAAGCGGTCGAGGCTATCGCGCATGGCGACAACAAGACCTCCAAGGTCGTCGGCAGGCGTGTCGGTGAGATCCGCCTGCCTGCCGGTGCATCGATCGGCGCACTGGTACGCGGCGAGGACATCATCATTCCCGACGCCGACAGCCGGATACAGACCGATGACCATGTGATCGTATTCGTGCCTTCACGACACCAGATGGCGCGCGTCGAGAAGTTGTTCCAGGTTTCTGCCTCTTTCTTCTGACGCCATGAAACGCCTGCTCGCTATCTCCAACGTGGTCGGGCTGACCATGATGCTTTTTGCATCGACCATGATCCTGCCCACCGTGGTCGCGTTGATGTATGCCGATGGTGCGCAAGACGCCTTCATCGATGGCATGCTGGCGGCGCTGGGGTTCGGTGCATTGCTCTGGGCAGCGACGCGCCGTTTTCGGGCCGAGCTGCGCCCGCGTGACGGGTTTCCCCTGGTGACCCTGGTCTGGCTGGGATTGCCGGCCCTGGCCAGCATTCCGTTTCTGATCTACTTCGATCGTGCCGGCATCCCGCTTTCTTTCACCGATGCCTATTTCGAATCGATGTCGGGGCTGACGACCACCGGCGCCACGATCCTGACGGGTCTGGATCAGTTGCCCATGTCCATCAACCTGTGGCGCGCCACGCTGGTCTGGGTGGGCGGCATGGGCATACTCGTGCTGGCCGTGGCCATCCTCCCGTTGCTGGGCGTAGGGGGCCACCAGGTCTTCCGTGCGGAAACGCCCGGCCCCATGAAGGACGACCGGCTCACGCCGCGTATCGCCAGCACGGCCAAGGCGCTCTATGCGGTGTATGTGGGCCTGTCGTTGCTGTGTTTCCTGGCTTACCGGGCGGTGGGGCTCTCATGGTTCGAAGCCTGGTGCCACATGGCGACCACGATGGGCCTGGGCGGCTTCTCCACCAAGGACGAAGGCTTTGCCTACTTCGACTCGGTGGGGGTGGAGGTCGTCGCCATGATCTTCATGGTCATCGCCGGCATCAACTTCGCCACTCACTTCACTGCCTGGCGCTATCGCAGCCTGACAGCCTATCTGCGCTGCCCCGAAGCCATGCCCTACCTGGCGCTGCTGGTCGTGGCGGCGCTCCTGGTCTCGCTCGGGCTGTACCTGTCGCACGTGTATCCGGATCCTCTCCAAGCCTTGCGCTACGGCGTGTTCACCACGATATCGGTGGCCACCACCACCGGCTACGCCAACACCGATTACACCCTCTGGCCGCTAGGCATCCCGATCTTCCTGCTCGTGCTCTCGGGATTCGCGACATCGGCGGGTTCGACAGGGGGCGGCATCAAGATGGTGCGAGTCGTGTTGTTGCTCAAGCAGGTTCGTGCCGAGCTTGTCACCATGCTGCACCCCCACGCCGTCAGTCCCGTGCGTATCAACGATCGTGTGGTCGATCCCCGGGTACTGTCCTCCGTGGCTGCATTCATGCTGGTCTACGGCGCATCCATTCTCATCCTGACGGGGGTGATGTTTGCCTCGGGCATGCCGCCCGAGGAAGCCTTTTCAGCGGTGCTGGCCACCATCAACAACACCGGGCCGGCGCTGGGGCGCCTGGGCCCGATGGGCAGTTTTGCCAGCCTGACCGACTTTCAGGCCTGGATCTGTATTTTTGCCATGCTCATCGGCCGCCTGGAATTCTTCACGGTACTCATCCTGCTCACACCTGGTTTCTGGCGCCGCTAGGGAAAACCCCCGTCCAGCCGGGTTGCGGCGAATGCCAGCGGATTTACACGCGATGCGCACACCGATGCCTGCGAAGCCCCATGAATGCTTGCATGTGAGCACTCGCTCACCGATATCGTTCCTGCATAAGTGGCGATCATCGTCGATCCGGCTTCATCTTCAGTAAAAATCACATTGCTGTCACATTGCGCGCCCCATCCTGGGTACACAATGAGTCTGAAAATTGCTTGTATGGAGCCGTCTGGCGTGTGCCGGGCCACAGAACAACCGAGGGGGTCATAACCCCGGGAGACAACCATGAGCCAGATCATCTTCACCCCTTCCACAGCCAATACGCTGGGAATCGAGCTAGAGCTGCAACTCGTCGATCCCGTCGGTTTCGATCTGACCTCCACGGCTGACGAGCTGCTGGCCGAGATCGGGGGCCATCCGATGGCCGACCGCATCAAGCCCGAGATCACCCGCTCCATGATCGAATTGAACTCATCCGTTCACGCCAGCCCGCTGACTCTGCAGAGCGAGATGCGTGAGATGCGCGACGTGCTGTGCCAGGCTGCAGAGGCCGTGGGCACGTCGGTATGCGGAGGCGGTGCGCATCCCTTCATGCGCTGGCAGGAGCGGGACATCTCGCCCACGCCGCGTTTTCAGTACCTGGCGGAAATGTACGGCTATCTGGCACGCCAGTTCACGGTGTTCGGCCAGCATATCCACATCGGCGTCCAGACCGGAGACGAAGCGATTGCCCTGACTCGCCGGCTCTCGCCCTACGTGCCTCATCTGATCGCGCTCTCGGCCTCGTCGCCTTATTCGGAAGGCGTGGACACACTGTTTGCATGTTCGCGCCTGAATGCTGTGAACAGCTTTCCGCTGTCGGGCCACATGCCTGCCGACATCGTCGACTGGTACGGATTCGAGGCGCACGTCCTGCAACTGCAGGACTGCGGCCTGGCAGAGTCCATCAAGGATCTGTATTGGGACATCCGCCCCAAGCCTGATTTCGGCACGGTCGAGTTGCGCGTGTGCGATACGCCTCTGACCGTCGAGCGCGCCTGCCAGCTTGCCGCGTTCGTACAGGCGCTTGCCGTCATGGTCTCGCGGGAGAAGCAGACGGTCGGGGATGTCTGGCTGCCCTATCGCAGCAACACCTTCCAGGCTTGCCGCTTTGGCGTCCAGGGCAATTATGTGACGCCCCAGGGCGAGCGCCAGCGTCTGGTGGATCACTTGCGCACCACCTTTGCCCGTCTGCTCCCCATCGCCGAGGAATTGGGCACTCGGGACATGTTGCTGGCACTGCGCGACGAGACCGCGACCCAGGGTACGGACTCCCGATGGATGCGCAATCAGTTTCACCGCACCCGCAGCCTTCCCGCGATGGTCAGGAGCATGACCCACGCCTTCAAGGCCACGCGGGCCGTTGCCGAACAGTCCGTCGCCTCCCCAGAGCGCCGACGCATCCGGGCCAATTCTGAGCCGGTCCTCAATGTGCAGACCCTGGCGAGTTCCGACACGACATTGCTGGCACCGGATACGCTGCACTGATGTCGTGGGGCGTCGCTGGCTGCGATCAGCGACGTCCGCCGATGGCGTCCACCGACAGGCGCGTCTCCGTCGCCGAACTCCGGCGAGAGCCCGCCCGCCACGCATGCCCATAGGCGACCTCGATGGACAGCCTGATCAGACCATCCTCACCACGCTGCGCCTCCAGCGCCTCCAACAACCGGTCGCGCCACTGACGTGATGCCAGGCCAGGTTTGCGCTCCAGCGCCGGATTGCCGCCCAGTGCGCGCACGTCTTCAAGCAGTTTCTGCGGCGTGCGATAGGTCAGCGTGAGCACTTCCTGATCCATGACGGGATCTGAAAAACCCCGCTCGATCAACAGGTCGCCGAAATCGTGCATGTCCACGAACGTCGGCGTCTGCGTCTTCAGCCCTGCGCTGGCCAGCGCATTGCGCAATTCGATCAGCGTGGTGGGGCCCAGACAGGAAAACATGGTGAGCGCGCCGGTCTTCAGTATGCGCCGCCATTCGCCCAGCACGTCATGGGGGCGCGGGTGCCAGTGCAGCGCCATGTTCGACCACACCAGATCCACGCTCTCCGGGGCTAGCCCCGTTGCCGCCAGATCGCCCTGGATGAAGCGCGGGGCTTGCGTCGCACGTCCGGTCACCTTGCCGACCAGACTGCGCAGCGTGCGTGGCGCATGCTGTTTACGTGCCATTTCCAGGAGCGTCGTCGCCTGGTCCAGACCCGTATAGGCAGCCTGTGGATACTTTTCGTGCAGCAAAGCGTAGTTGGCCCCCGCCCCACAGCCGGCATCCACCAGCACTTGCGGTGTGGCCCGGATGTAGTTCAGACGACCCATCATCCGTGTGGCCACTTCGCCATACAGAAATTGCGCAGCGGCAAGATCGCCGCGTCGGGCGAACTGCAAAGCCACATGTTCGCTGGACAAAGGCAGGGGAGGAGTCGGATCGACGGACATCTGGAGAGGCTTGCTAGAAAATCGGAAGCGACAAAAGTGCCGCGCTCGGTCGGCCATGTCAGGGTGCACATGATGAAATCCGTGCATGTTCAGCATATTTGACCATATCCCCGCCGCCTGCCCCCTGTGCGAGGGGCGAGTGGCAGGCTTGCGGCTGTGCGCAGGCTGCCTGGGCGACCTGGACTGGTTCGAGGGGCGCAGCGTGCTGCCAGCGGAATCCAGTGTCGGTGCGGGTGCTGCCTCGACTCGCTCGCCTGCGCCGCGCGCAGACGACGCCCATCATGAAGGGCCGTACAGGTTGAGGTGTCCTCGTTGCGGCCTGCCCCGCATGACGCCTCAGGCCCCCTGTTGGGAGTGCCTGCGCGAGCCGCCACCGTTTGCGCAGGTACACGTGGCCATGCCCTATGTGGCGCCCTACGATAGTCTGGTGGGACGGCTGAAGCACCGCCACCAGTTGTGGATCGCGACCTGCCTTGCAGGTCTCATTGCTCGCGCCGCCGGCATCGACTCGTATGATCCGGGCAACGGCAACGGCAACGGCAACGG
>JAEYZR010000078.1 GCA_023427945.1 Pseudomonadota bacterium
GTTGAAAACCGCGCGGGCGCCGGTGGCAGCGTGGGCACGAATGCCGTGGCCAAGTCGGCCGCCGACGGCAACACGCTGGTCCTTTCGGCAGCCAGCCATCATCTGGGTGCCTACCTCTACACCAAACTGCCCTACGATCCGGTCAAGGATTTCGTGGGTGTGTCCTTTGTCGGCCGCTCGGGTTATGTCGTGGGTGCCTCGGCTCCCTCGGGCATCACAAGCATCCAGGAGCTGGTCGAGCGTGCCCGCGCCGAACCCGGAAAACTGAATTACGCCTCGGCCGGCAACGGCAGCGCCTCGCACCTGGCCACCGCCTTGCTGGCGGCAAAGGCAGGGGTCGAACTGCAGCACATTCCCACCAAGTCCACGGGCGACGCGATCACCGAAGTGCTGTCCGGACGCGTGGAAATCGTGACCGGCGCCACGGTGGGCATGCTGGCCTTCCAGAACGACCAGCGCATCAAACTGCTGGCCTACTCAGGCCTTGAACGCTCGCCCTTCCTGCCCAATCTGCCCACGGTCGCCGAAGCCGGCGTGCCCGGCTATGCCTTCGATTCGTGGTTTGGTCTGCTGGCCCCCGCCGGCACACCGCCCGAGGAAATCGAGCGCATCAACGCAGCAGTGGGCAAAGCCCTGGCCGACCCCGCTGTCCAGAAGCGCCTGTCCAACCTGGGCCTGGAAGCCGGCACCATGCCAGCGGCCGAGTTCCAGGAATTGCTGGCAAAAGACGCCAAGCTCGCCGGGGAAATCGTGAAAGCCTCGGGCGCCCGCATCGAGTAAACAGGCAGTCAGACTAACCGGTGAAACCGCCCACCCCCACGCGCCGTCAGCGTGGGGTATCGGGGCTGCAGCGCCGGATTCCTCGAACGACGTGGCGTGACTCCTGATAAGCACGCAATCCCGCCAGGCCGAGTTCTCGCCCCATGCCGCTCAGGCCAAGGCCACCCCATTCCACCTGCGGGAAGATCAGTTGCGGTGTGTTGATCCACACCAGCCCTGCGCGCAATCGCCCACGATAGTATTCGGTCACCCCATCATCCCGTGTGATCACGGTCGCAACGAGACCGTAAAGCGTGTCATTGGCCTGGGCGATGGCGTCTTCGTCCGTTGAAAACGATCGTACACACGCAACGGGCCCAAAGATCTCTTCGTTCCACAAAAGGTTATCGAGCGCCGGCAGGGCCACCACGACAGGCGCCAAAAAAAAGCCCGCGCCCGCATCAGCCGCCACCTGACCAGAGAAGGCGATTCGAGCGCCCTGCTCCAGGCCTGAATCGAGCATGGCTTGCACACGCTGGCGCTGGCTTTCGGAAATCAGGGGGCCCATGACAGAGTCGGAGGCATCGGGCCCGGCAACGACAAGCGAACCGACCGCCTGCTCCAGCGCACGCATGAAACGCAAATAGACAGCGTCATGAACCAGGATGCGGGACGTAGCCGAACACATTTGACCGGCGTTGGCGAAGGCCCCCTGCATTGCCAGGGAAACGGCCTCGTCGATGTCGGCATCCTCGCGTACGATCAATGCGGATTTCCCCCCCAGTTCCAACGTCAGCCGCTTCATACTTTCAGCGGCGGCGACCATCACCTTCTTACCAGCCGCCGTGCTGCCTGTGAAGGAGACCTTGTCGATCAGCGGATGCTGGGTCAACAGCGCACCCACGTCGGCACCGCCGTTGACGATGTTCACCACATCGGCCGGCACGCCTGCCCGGCTCACGATATCCAGCAGCGCATGCTCGGCCGGAGAGGTCAACTCGGACGGTTTGAGCACCACGGTACAACCTGCCGCCAACGCTGGCGCCAGCTTCCATGCCGTCGTCACCATAGGGAAGTTCCAGGGCACGATAAGCGCCGCCACACCCACCGCCTCGTATGAACGCGCGGCCCTCACGGCCTTGTTCGGCACATTGAGCGTCTCGTCGGCGAAGACTCGCGAGTCCTCGCACAAGTCGGCGTAATAGGAAAATGTCGCCACGACATCACCGACATCCGCCTCGGCCTCCGCACGCGGCTTGCCGCTGACGTACATCTGCAGTGCAGCCAGGGCTTCGCGTTCTGCTTCGACCAGGCTGGCGATGCGTCGCAACAGGCTCCCGCGAAAAGCGGGTGTCGTTGCCTTCCAGCCGCCAAGCGCGGTGCGGCCCGTACACACGGCCCTGTCGACAAGTTCAGCACAGGCCGCTTCCTGGCGGCCGACAACCGCGCCGGTGGCCGCATTGAAAATGGGTGTCTCGACCGACGAGTGACAGGCGTTTCCTGCGACGCGGGCCGCTGGCAGCGTGAGGGAATACTTAGAGGGTATGGCAAACATGTTGAAGCCTCGATTTCAGCGATAGTTGACGCCAGGCATCACGCACAGCATCTCGAACGCCAGGTTGGCACCGACCAGCGCTGTCGTGCCGGCCAGGTCATAGGGCGGTGACACTTCGACGAGATCACAGCCGACGATGTTCAGTCCGCGCATCCCGCGAATGATTTCCAGGCCCTGCTGCACGGTCAGCCCGCCGATCTCCGGTGTTCCCGTTCCAGGTGCAAAGGCAGGATCCAGTCCATCGATGTCGAAACTGAGATAGACAGGCGCGTCGCCCACACGCTCACGCACCTGCGCCATCAGCGGCACCAACGATTTGTGCCAGCACTCCTCGGCCTGCACGACAGTGAAGCCCTGTTTGCGGCACCAATCGAAATCGTCGGCGTGATAGCCCGTGGCGCGCAAGCCAATCTGGGTCACCTTGTCGCATTGCAAAAGGCCGTCTTCGACGGCGCGGCGAAACGGTGTGCCGTGGGCGACTTTTTCGCCAAACATCGTGTCATTCACATCTGCATGGGCATCCACATGCACGACCGCGACCTTGCCATACTTCTTGTGCAGCGCACGCAGGATCGGCCAGGCAATGGTGTGGTCCCCGCCCAGGGTGATCGGGCGGCAACCGTTGACCACGATGTCGTCGTAGGCGCGCTCGATCAGCTCGACCGAGTTTTTCAGATCGAAGGGATTGGTCGCCACGTCACCGATATCCGCCACGTGCAACGAATCGAACGGCGCAGCGCGCGTGGCCATGTTGTAGGGGCGGATCAGGACCGATTCCGAACGTATCTGGCGTGGCCCAAAGCGTGTGCCGGAGCGGTTGGACGTGCCGAGATCCAGTGGCACACCCACGAAGCACACGTCGAGTCCCTCGACGCTCTGCGCGCACGGCAGGCGCATCATCGTGGCAATGGCGCCAAAGCGCGGCATCTCGTTTCCACTCATGGGCTGGTTGAACGGACGGGTTTCACAATCCATGTCGCCACTCCTTTCCATCAATAAAGTGGAGGTGATCATAGAGAGCCCGTCCGCTTTTAAAAATCCAGAAATCGGAACCTTTACATCACAGATCATCGTTGCAATGGGGTTCGCCTCTGCGTGCCAGAAGAGCATGTCCGAAGCGGCTCATGCTCGCGCATCATTCGTCAGGAGGTGTCTGGCACCACGCGAACAGCTCACGTCTGGTATGTACACCCAGCTTGACGAAGGCGCGCTTCACATAACACTCGACCGAGCTGGCACGTACGCCCAGGATGTCCGCCGTTTCCGGAACCGTTTTCCCCGAAATGAGCTGCTTGCAGGTTTCATACTCACGCCGCGACAACGCCACGTCCTGAATGGCGAGTCGGCGGTCGAACAACGCCAGCGGATGGACCACCCCACCCATGTGCGCGCTGTGCCTGGCGGCTGTGAGCGACCCATGCAGTTCCAGCAACGGAAACAGGAAGTCGCTGATCTGGCGCAGACGGTTCAATTCATCGAGTGAGAAGGGCGGACGGCGCTCGTCACGCTCCAGCGCGATCGAGTGCTGCGCGTACCGCGTGCCATGCGCGACCACGCATTCATGTGCGATATGCACATCGTCGAACAGGCGCTGACGGAACTCACTTAGCGGCATGGCCGCGATGTCGCGCAGTACCAGCAACGTACCCGGCTTGCCGCGTATGCCCGCAAACAGAGGGTCGACGTGAAAGAAACGGTCGTAATAAAGGGCCATCACGGCAGAGACCTCGCTGGCCTGCATGGTGATGCCGCTGCTGCCTATCCACTCGCACCGGTATCCCATGGGCATCGCCGTATCCCGCCGCGAGCGCTCGATGTGCACGACATCGAGCGGCAATACACGGTTGAGCAACTGCGCCAGCCGAGAGACGAAATCCGGCGTGCCGACACACTCGACGATCTCGCCAAGCGCCTTGAAAGGAAGCTTCTGGCTCTCATCGCTGTGGTCATTCTGAATGCGGATCACGCTGCCCTACCCATTCGGCACTGTTACGGCGTGCAGCGCGAATCGATCGACCACGCTGCACAAACAGGATAGAGGAATTCGCACACCGCTTTCATTCAATGCCCCCCTTTGGGGGGGGCATCCATTCCTGTCGACTCTCTCTAATCTATTAGCACCCTCTCGATAACTACATTGGTGCACATACACAATGACCAAATTAATCAAGGACATCCAGACCCTCAGCGCGTCGGCGGGCACCTTCACCAGGCTCGACTTCGGAATGGATGAAAGCGACTGGCGAGCCGCACAGGGCAAAAGTAGCAGCTACGTCATTGGGTGGTGGGAAGGCAAGGTTGGCGCTGTCGATTTCCCGCCCTCGACATCGACGGAAGCGTTCCTCATCACGGAAGGCCGCATTGCCCTGACCGACATCGAGGGCAACCGCAAGGAGTTCAAGGCTGGCGAGGCCCATCTGGTGCCCCCCGGTTTCGAAGGCCATTGGGAAACACTGGAAGACGCCAAAAAGTTCTACGTACTGCTTGAACAAGAGTGACGCCCATGCAAACCGCCACACCCGGATCAACGCTGGGAATACAGCGTGCATTGAGCGATGCGCGCCTGTTCCCGTACTGGCTCGACAACCCTGAAGCCCCGTCTGCCGAACCTGCGCTCACGGAAGACACATCGGCCGGTCTGCTGATCGTAGGCGGCGGATTCACCGGTCTCTGGACGGCCATACAGGCCAAGGAGCAGATGCCGGATCTGGATGTGGTGCTGATTGAAGCGGGAAAGGTGGCGTATGGTGCCTCGGGCCGTGCTGGCGGCATCATCTCGACCTCCATCATGCACGGGCTACCCAATGCCGTGCGTGTCTTTCCTGCCGATATCGACAAACTGGAACAGCTCGGGAAGCAGAATCTCGATGGTTTCGAAGAAGCGCTCAGACGCTACAGCATCGATGCCGACATCGAATGGAACGGCGAAATGACCGTGGCGGTCGACCCCGCTCACCTGCAGCATCTGCAGGGCGATTATTCACTGCACAGGCAGCACGGCCACGACGTCACCTTACTGGACCGCGATCAGACCCGTGCCCAGCTCAACTCGCCGCTGTTCGAGGGCGCATTGTGGTCACGCCACCGCAGCGGCACCGTACACCCCGCCAAGCTGGCCTGGGGCCTGAAACGCGCAGCGTTGTCGCTGGGCGTGCGCCTCTACGAGAACACGCCGCTCAGGACCATCTCGGAAACCGGCAACGCCATCTATGTGGAAACCCCCGAGGGCAGCGTGACCGCGCTACGCGTGGCGCTGGCAAGCGGCACCGCCAAGGTGGGAATCCCCGACATCAATCGACGCGTGATGCAGGTTCGCGATCACGTGCTGGCGACTCAACCGCTGAGCGGTGAGCAGCTCGCCCGTATCGGCTGGCAGAATCGCCAGGGCATCTACGACACGCGTACCCAGCTGAATTATTTCAGACTGACAAAAGACAACCGGATCATCTTTGGCGGGCTCGTCAGCTATCACTTCGACGGCAACCCCAATCCGGCGCAGGACGGCCAGCCCGACACCTACTACCGGCTGGTGAAGGCATTCCACAAGACCTTTCCTCAACTGGTCGATGTGCGGATTTCCCATCTGTGGGGCGGCCCCATCGACTACTGTTCACGCGGCTCCGTATTCGCCAAGCGCTATCTGAACGGCAGGGCCGTGTTCGTTGCGGGCTACACAGGCTTTGGCATCGCGGCCAGCCGTTTCGGTGCGTCCATGGGGCTGAACATTCTGTTCGACCGCGACAGCCCCGAGCGGCAGCTGGATGTGGCCAGGCTGGGCCCCGAATACATCATGCCCGAGCCCCTGCGCTGGATAGGCGCCCGAATCACCTTCCATGCGCTTGACGGCGCGGACGCCGAAGGCGGCTGGAAGCGGGTCTGGATCAACGGCATCAAACGCATGGGCTTTCCCATGTGAGCACCCGACGCGACTGACATTACACGCCCACCTCCAATATCAAACGCGACGGCATGCTCTCCAACACCTCCGATCTGGATTTACGTCTGATCCGCATTTTTATGGCGGTCGCAGATGCTCAGGGCGTGACCGCCGCTGAGCCCTTGCTTGGCATGCGGCAATCCGCAATCAGTACGCAGTTGTCCATCCTGGAGTCCCGCATCGGTTTCCGGCTCTGCGAACGCGGCCGCGGCGGCTTTCGCCTGACCTCGAAAGGCGAGCGTTTCGTAATACTGGCTCGCACGCTGACCGCGGCTACAGCCGACTTTGCCACCCAGGTACAAGAACTGGATCGAAGGCTTATCGGCACGTTGTCGTTAGGGTTGGTCGGACAACTGCCCCAGCTGGAGGAAGTACGCATCGCCGATGCCATCGCGCTGTTTCGCAAGCGTGATCAGGCGGTGCGTATCGTCATCGAAAGCGCAACGGCCCGCAAACTGGAAAAAGGATTACTCGACAATCAATTCGATGTGGCGATCGGCTACTTCTGGCGCCATTCTGCGCGCCTCGCCTACACCCAGCTTTTTTCCGAGCAGCAGTCCGTCTACTGCGGCCGGAATCATCCGCTGTTCCCGGCAACCTCCCAGCCCAGCACGCACGAGCTGCAAAACCACGAATGGGTGTCACGCACCTATCCGCTTTCCCAACGACCTGAGGCACTCGCGCAGTGCCGCATTTCCGCCAATGCCGACAACGTCGAAGCGGCACTGATCCTGATTCTTTCTGGCAGCCATCTGGGCTACCTCCCCTCTCATTACGCCGCGCCCCTGCAGCAACAGAACCTGCTCAGGCCGCTGGCGCCCGAGCATTTCAACCTCGACCTCACCCTACACCTGGCGATCAAACGTGACGCCATCAACCGATCCATTATCAAAGCCTTCCTCAATGATGTCCTCGATGTCTATCGACTCGAAAGGCCCCCACACGCCCTCGCGTCAAGGAAGCATTTAGCTTGAAACCAAGGAGGAGACCATGACCGATAAAAAAATCACTCAAATAGAGACATTCAGCTTCGAGAGAATCCCGGATGCATCGCGCTATGCACGCCCCGCAGACGTGTTCCGCCTGCTGTTCGGTGGCTGCAACACCTTTTCGACCTGCGTGCTTGGCGCATTCCCCATCCTGATAGGTTTGTCGCTGCATGCGGCCCTGCAAGCCATCGCAGTGGGTGTACTGGCTGGCACATGCCTGCTGGCCCCGATGGGGCTGTTTGGTGCGCGCAACGGGACCAGCGATCCCGTCTCGTCGGGTGCGCACTTTGGCATACATGGACGCATCATTGGATCGTTCCTCGCCCTGCTGACATCCATCGCGTTCTTCTCGCTGGCGGTCTGGAGTTCCGGGGATGCACTGGTCGGCGGCGCGCACGAAATGATCGGCATACCGGTCAATGCCTTTTCGCTCGGTGCCGCGTACCTGCTGTTCTCGATACTCGTGCTGACGGTGTGCGTTTACGGCTTTCGTTTCATGCTCTGGGTCAACAAGATTGCCGTCTGGTCGGCCAGTCTGATGTTCGTGGTGGGGGGGTTCGCTTTTGCAAAAGCGTTCGATCCCAACTACTCGGGATGGCTGCAGCCAGGCACTACCAGCTTCAATACGGCCTTCATCGCATCGGTCCTTGTCGCCATGAGCAATCCCGTTTCCTTCGCCGCGACGCTGGGAGACTGGACGCGCTACGTTCCCGAGAAGACGCCCGGCTATCGCATCATCGGCGCCGTGTGTTGCGCCCAGGCCGCAACCTTGATTCCGTTTCTGTTCGGGCTGACCACCGCCGCCATCATTGCTGCGCAGGCACCCGCTTACATCGAAGCCAACGATTACGTCGGCGGTCTGCTCAGCGTCGCGCCCCGGTGGTATCTGCTGCCCATATGCCTGCTGGCCTTCATTGGCGGCCTGTCTACGGGCACAACGGCGCTTTATGGCTCGGGCATCGACGTATCGAGCATGCTGCCGCGACTGTTCAATCGCATCAGCGCCACCATCACGATCGGCGGCGTAGCCATTGCCCTGATCTTCATCGGCCGCTTCGCCTTCAACCTGACCAGCAGCATCTCTACCTTCGCGACCTTGATCGGTACCTTCAGCTGCCCATGGATGCTCATCATGGTCCTGGGCTACATCACACGGCGCGGCCATTATCTGGCCGACGACCTTCAGGTATTCAACCTGGGCATGCGCGGGGGCAGCTACTGGTTCTTTCATGGCTGGAATCTGCGAGCCATGTGCGCCTGGATACCGGCAGCGCTGACCGGTCTGGCTTGCGTGAACCTGCCTGGGCAATTCGTCGCCCCCCTGGGTCACATCTTTGGAGAGCTGGACGCCAGCGTACCCATAGCGCTGTTTCTAGGTGGTTCGCTGTACCTCATTTTCCTGAATCTCTTCCCAGAGCCTGGAGCCGTGTACGGCCCACGCGGTGCACGCCTGATCCGCAGGAGCGACGCGATGCCAGCCCAGCGATCTGACCAGGGCAAACCCACTCTTCCTGCAGTCCCTCTGAAATAAACAGCAAATGAGTTCTCTTCATGAACAACGTTTCCATGCAACATCGTAAAGAACTGGCCACGCCGCGCGGCGTGAACGTGATGTGCCCCTTCTACGCAGAGCGCGCCGAAAATGCCTCACTGTGGGATACCCAGGGCCGTCGCTACATCGACTTCGCCGCCGGTATTGCCGTATTGAACATCGGGCATCGCCACCCGAAGATCGTCGCCGCCATTCATGCCCAGCTCGAACGCTTCACGCACACGGCCTATCAGATCGTTCCCTACGAATCCTATGTCGCGCTGGCCGAGCGCATCAATCAACTCGTGCCCGGCGATTTCGCCAGGAAGACCGCCTTCTTTACCACCGGTGCCGAAGCGGTCGAAAACGCAGTCAAGATTGCACGTTCCCATACTGGTCGCCCCGGAATCATCACGTTTGGCGGCGGCTTTCACGGCCGCACGTTGCTGACCATGGGTCTGTCGGGGAAGGTCGCGCCCTACAAACTGGGTTTCGGTCCCTTCCCCGCAGAGATTTTCCACGTGCCTTTTCCCAATGCCCTGCACGGCGTGAGCGAACAACAATCGTTGCAGGCCCTGCACAACCTGTTTGCCTGCGATATCGAAAGCACCCGCGTTGCCGCGATCATCCTGGAACCTGTCCAGGGCGAAGGCGGGTTCAATCCGGCTCCGGTCGATTTTTTTCGTTCGCTGCGTGCGATCTGTGATCGACACGGCATTCTGCTGATCGCCGATGAGGTGCAGACGGGCTTCGCGCGTACAGGCAAACTGTTCGCGTGTGAGCACTTCGACGTTCAGCCCGACATCACTGTCTTCGCCAAGAGCCTGGCTGGTGGTTTGCCTTTGTCCGGCGTGTGCGGTCGTGCGGAAATCATGGATGCTCCTGCGCCGGGAAGTCTGGGCGGGACCTACGCGGGAAATCCGCTGGCCGTCGCGGCCGCTCATGCGGTCATCGACGTGATCATCGAAGAAAAGCTGGCCGAGCGTGCCCAGTTGCTGGGCGATCAACTCAAGACGCGTTTGCAGTCGCTGCAAGCACACGTGCCACAGATCGCCGATGTGCGCGGGCTGGGCGCCATGGTGGCCGTGGAATTCAACGATGCCGACGGCAAGCCCGACGCCGCATTCACCAAAACCGTACAGGCTCACGCCCTGGAGCAGGGTCTACTGCTACTGACCTGCGGGGCCCACGGCAACGTGATTCGTTTCCTGTTCCCGTTGACGATCGAGCAAGCGCTGTTTGCCGAAGCACTGGACATTCTCCAGGCAGCCCTGATGGCTTCCTGAGGAATTCGGGGTTCGACCCGCCGCGCACGTCGAGCAGGCAAGCGCGTCTCACCAACGAGCAATCAGGCTGCCAGATGAAACAGCCCGTCCCCACGCGCGGCCAGCGTGGGGAAACGGCGGCATGACACCACACCGTCGGCGGTGAAACACAGCACCAGCGGTTCGCGCAGCGGGTCTTCGATGCTGTGCAGATAAGCCGCCTGTTGCCCGCAGACGACTTCGTCGCCCACATCCACCAGTGGTTCGAACAAACCCGCATGCGGCGCATAAATCGCGTGCCGCGGGCCCAGTGAACGCAGAAACCGGGTGGCGGGCGCAGACTGGCAATCGATGCCGGGCACGACGCCGTAATGCTTCAGCACTCGCCGCACCCCCTGCTCTGCCGCACGCAGGCCATCAGGATCCAGCGTGGCCCCGCTGCCAAGTTCGGTCGTCAGCGCAGCAATCCCCCGCTGTGCGGCCGCGGCATACAGGGTGGTCGCGCCTCCGCCCCCCGAGCCCGAAGTGAACACGCTGTGCGGCGCGCCAAATACGGTCAACAGCGTCTCCAGTTTCGAGCGCTGCTCTGCATCGGTGCTGTGCTGCGCCAACGCGCTGTGCGAATAATCCAGCGAACGTCCGCCCGAATGCAGGTCGATGACAAGATCGCACAACTCGAACAGCACGCTCTGCACATAATGCGCGATCATCTCGGTCGGCGACCCGTTGGGCCGCCCCGGAAACAATCGATTCAGGTTGCCTTCGTCAATCGGCGAACTGCGCCGTCCCGCCTGTACGGCCGGGAAGTTCAGCGAAGGCACGATGATGATGCGCCCCTGCACGTCTTCGGCCCGCAAGGCACGCGCCAGCCGCATCAGGGCGATCTGGCCTTCGTACTCGTCGCCATGGTTGCCCGCCGTCAGCAGTACCGTGGGGCCTGTGCCGTTCTTCAGGCAGACGACCGGAATCTGAATCATGCCGTAGGCCGACAGATCGGTGGAAATGGGAACGTGCAGGCTGCCGCTCTGCTTGCCGTTCGCGGCGTAATCGACATGCGTCCAGACTCGGCTCGGCGTAGACATGGTGGGCGTGCTTCCTCGGGTTCAGATGGGGCGGACTAAAGAAGTTGACTGAGAAACTGGCGCGCACGCGGGTGCGAGGGCGCAGTGAAAAACGTTTCCGGATCGGCCTGCTCCACGATGCGGCCGGCATCCATGAAGATCACCCTGTCGGCAACGGTACGGGCAAAACCCATTTCATGCGTGACACACAACATGGTCATGCCATCACGCGCAAGGTCGGTCATGACCTCCAGCACTTCCTTGATCATTTCCGGATCGAGTGCAGAAGTCGGTTCATCGAACAGCATCACCTTAGGATTCATGCACAACGCCCGCGCAATGGCCACGCGTTGCTGCTGGCCGCCCGAGAGCTGGCCAGGATACTTGTCCTGCTGCTCGGGTATGCGCACACGCGCCAGGTAGTGCCTGGCGATTTCGTTGGCCTGCTCCCGCGTCAAGTCGCGCGCCTTGCGCAGCGCCAGCGTGCAGTTCTCCAGCACCGTCAGATGGGGAAACAGATTGAAGTGCTGGAACACCATGCCGATGTCGCGGCGCAGCCTGTACATCTTCGGTGTGCCCTTGCCCAGCACATTGCCATTGACCTCGATGGTGCCGCTATCGTGCGTCTCCAGCTGGTTGACGCACCGGATCAGCGTGGACTTTCCGGAGCCGGAGGGACCACAAATCACGATGCGCTCGTTGGTCGCCACGGAAAGGTCGATATTCTGCAGGGCGTGGAAGTTTCCGTAGGACTTGTTCAGTCCGGTGATCTTCACTGCAGGCGGGTCGGTATTCAAAGCAGGGTTCATGTCGCAGCCTATCGTTTTGACGAAGCAAGCATTCTTTTCTCGAGCAGTCGCACGAGCTGATTGATGCCCACCGCCAGAATGAGGAAGATGATGCCCACGGCGATCATGGGCTCGGCATAGCGGAACGAGTCGGCACCTACCTCCAGTGCAATGCCCAGCATTTCGGGCACGGCAATCACCGCAAGATAAGGTGTCGCCTTCAACGCGGAGACGAAATAATTTCCCATCGGGGCGACCACGTTGCGCAGCATCTGCGGCGCAATGATCGACCACACGACATCTCGGCGCCTGAGTCCCAGCGCCTTGCCGGCCTCGAACTGCCCCGTGTCCACGCTGTCGATCCCGCCCTTGAAGACTTCGGCCAGATATCCGCTGTAGTACACACTCAGGCCCACCACGCCCACCACCACCGCCGACAGGGTCACACCGTAGAACGGCATGACGAAGTACAGGAAATAGAGCTGCACCAGCACAGGGGTGGAGCGGATCACATCGATCAGGAAGCGCATCAAATAACCGAGCCAGCGGTTGCTGCGACGCAGGATTTCAAAGGTGAACCCCAGGACCGTGGCCCCCAGGCATGCCGCTGCCGTGATCCACAAGGTCGTGAACAGTCCGGTCAGAATAGTGGGCACGACCGACAGTGCAAAATCGAGACTAAATTTCACGGTTGCCTCGCTGTTGGATATGCACCCGGCGTTCGAGATAACGACCGAACAGCGTGGCGGGATAACACACGATCAGATAGGCCAGCAGCAGCGAGGTATAGACACCGACCGGGTTGTATTGCAGTTCGGAGATCTCCTTGGCACGGAAGGTCATGTCGGTCAGCGTGATGAGCGAGACAATCGCCGTGCCCTTGACCAACTGGATGAACTGATTGACGAAGGTCGGCATCATGGCCGTGGCCGCCTGGGGCAACTCGATGAACACCAGAATGTTCAGACGGTGCAGTCCCAGAGCCCGCCCTGCCTCGACCTGGCCGCGATCCAGCGATTGCAGCGCCGCCCGTACGGCCTGACTGCCATAGCCGCCAATGTTCAATCCCAGCGCCATCGCCGCCACCGTCATGCTCGATAGCCGGATGCCGAAACTGGGCAGCGAGTAATACAGGACGAACAGCAGGATCAGCACGGGCGAACTGCGCCAGAACTCGATCAGGCAAGTCACCGCAAAACGCGTGACTCCCTGCGTGAAATGCTGCGCCACGCCCGTGACGAGCGCAAAAGGAACGGCCCACAGCATCCCGTAAAGGGTCACCAGCGCCGTGACGCGGAAACCCTCCAGGATGCCAGCCAGGATTCCGGCTATTTCCATGACGATGCGATCCGTTTGAAAGACAGTCAGAATTCGCCGGCACACACGCGCGCCGTGGTGACGGCGTCAGGCACGGCGTCTTCCTGGGTGAACCCGTATTGCTTCATGAGTCGTTCAACCGTGCCGTCCGCCTTGAGCGCAACCAGTTGCGCGTTGTAGGCATCGCGCAGATCAGTGTCCTCGGAACGGAACGCGATGGCGGTGTACATGGATGCTGGTACGCCATTGCGAACCAGGCCGGTGAAGGGCGTGGCACGCTCCACACCCTTGAGCTTGGGGTCGGCCAGCAGACCCACCACGCTGGGTGCCGACAGGGTGGCGGCATCCACACGATCGGCCATGATGGCCGAGAGCATGGCCTGCGCGTCGCCCAGATAGGTCATCTGTGAGGCAGGCACACCGGCATCCAGCGCATTCTTGGAATTCAGCGTACCGCGCCCGCCGCTCAGGCGAACCTTGGGATTGGCCGTGATGTCGGCGTAGCTATGCAGATTCAATGGATTTCCGGCCTTCACGATCAGGCTGTCGCCCACCGCCAGATCCGGCTCGCTGAAGACCACGGCCTTGCAACGATCAGGGGTAATCGCGATGCCAGACGCCACCATGTCGAAACGCGCCGCGTTCAGGCCCGGAATCAATGCGCCGAATTCCGTGATCACGAAATTCACTTCCTTCACGCCCATGCGTTCGAATGCGGCGCGCACCAGATCGGCGTGAAAGCCCGTGGCGGCCCCGCTCTCGCCGCGGAATCCCCAGGGAGCGCGATTGTGGATGCCGATGGTCAGGCTCTTGTTCTGAGTAATGGTGTCGCGCGTGCTGGCGGCCTGCGTACTCGGTGAAAATGCCCCCAGCAGGACGGCGCCGCCGATGCATGCTGCTGCGGCGTAACGGCCTGCACCGGTGAGTTTTGCGCGAAGAATGGACCCGTACATTTTTTTCCCTTTATGTCGTAGATCAGGCCACATGGCCCTGGTTTGATAGCTGCCGTCTTTGCGGCCTGGGTAAGTCAAGCCTGGCGAAGCGCGCCGGAAAAAGCCTTCAGGCCGCTTTCCAGGTCGTTCTTGATCGCATCGATATCCTCCAGTCCGATCGCCAGACGCACCAGCGGACGATCGGTGACCGGGTAGTCGCGTGTGGCCTGCATGGCTGCGGGGTAGTACGCCGCCAGGCTGTGCACGCCCCCCCAGCTCGCACCAATCGCGAACGTCTGGAGCGCATCGAAGAACGCGCTGAATGCCGACTCGTCGGCCGGGGCCAGTTGCATGGAAAACAGGCAGCCGCCGGTCTTGAAGTCACGGCGCCAGAGCGCATGCCCGGGATCACCAGGCAGCGGCGGATAGAACAGACGCTCGACCTGGGGCTGCGCCTGCAGCCAGGTAGCGATCTCCAGGGTGGCTGCGCTCTGCGCCTTCAGTCGAAGAGGGTAGGTTTCAAGGCCACGCAACACCAGAAAGCAGTCTTCCGGGCTGACCTGCTGGCCCAGCGTGCTTTGCGCATCGCGCAACACTGCATAATGCTCGGGATCGTTCGTGCTGATCGCCCCCATCAGTACATCCGAGTGACCGCTGAAGAACTTGGTGGCCGCCTCGATACTGAAATCGACGCCATGCTCCAGAGGCCGGAATCCCAGTGGGCTGGCCCAGGTGTTGTCCATCATGGTCAACACACCACGTTCGCGTGCGATGGCGGCCATCGCAGGCACGTCGCACATTTCCATCGACAGCGAACCGGGCGCCTCGATACAGATCATGCGAGTGTTGGGCCGTATCTTTTCTGCGATGTCCGCGCCTGCCGACGGGGCATAGCGTTCGACTTGCACACCCATTCTGGCCAGCCAGTTGTCGCAGAAGGCCTGCAGCGAACCGTAGCAGGCGGCCGAGAGCAGCAGGTGATCACCAGCGCGTACAAAACCCATGACCGTGGTCATCAAGGCTGCCGCGCCCGAGGGCGCCACTACGCAATGGCTGGCCCCTTCCAGCTGCGCGATCCGGTCCTCGAGCAAGCGACTGGTCGGCGTGCCCGTCACCCCATAACTGAAACCATCGGGCTGTCGATGTTTGCGTTCGACGAAATCCTGCAAGTTGTCGAACACGACGGTGGACGCACGCCACACAGCTGGCGAAAGACTGCCAAACGCACGCGATGGACCGTTGTCGGGAGGGCAGTGAGTGCTCATGAGGCTACCTGGACATGACTGAATGTGAATGTGTCCAAGTTTGTCCCGCTTCAACTATCATTTCAACAATCGAAAGCAATAAATCAATAAGTGGTGCTTATACATGGAAATGCGCGACGTTCAGATCTTCAGAGCCGTCATGCGTGCCGGAACCACCAGCAAGGCCGCCATTCTGCTGGGCATTTCGCAACCGGCGGTCAGCCAGGCGATCCGCAGGCTTGAAGACGATGCCGAGCTTCGACTGTTCGAACGGGTACGCAGCCGTCTCGTCCCCACGCAGGAGGCCCATGCACTGCTGATCGAGGTGGACCGCTGTTTTGCCGGGTTCGAACTGATCGAGCATCGCATCCGCAGCCTCAAGTCTTTTGGCGTGGGGCGCCTGGCGATAGGCTGCCTGCCCGCGCTGGGCGCCGGCTTCATGCCACGCGCCATAGCCGCTTTCGAGCTCCAGTCGCGCCGTATCCAGATGTCCTTCCAGATCATGAGCTCACGCGAGGTACTGCAACAGGTCAGTGCCGGGCAGCTCGACTTCGGATTGATGGCCGATGAAATTTCCGTGGCCGGGCTGGAGCATTCGAATTTCGTCCAAGTCCCGGGTGTCGTCGTCATGCATGCGCGGCATCCGCTGGCAAACAAGCCAGTCATCGAGCCCGCCGATCTGACCGCGCATGCCTTTCTGGCGCTCAACCCCGAAGACGCCAGCCGCCGGCGACTGGAAGCCGCATTGCTGGAACATGGGCACACGCTGCGCCCCATACTGGAAACGCCCTATGCGTATTCGGTGTGCGAATTTGCCATGCAAGGCCTGGGCATCGGCATGATCCATCCGGTCACCGCACTGGATTACATCGGCCGCGGCCTGCGCATCAAGCGACTGTCCATCGACGTGACCTTCCGTTCCCTGCTGGTGTTCCGGCCCGGTTCGCCGCTTTCCATCAATGCCCAGGAACTGCTGCGCGTGATGCGCATTCAACTCGATCATGACTTGAAAGCCATCGAAGCGGCACTCGATGACAACAGATGAGAATATTCATATTTGCAGGAATGATTTTCATTTGCGAGAATACGGCCTGCCCTGCCTGCGGTCTGCAGGGCCATCCCGTCTGCCGACCCTGGCAGACGCCTCACGCTCGCTAAGGACATCATGGCCAAAACCATCACAACACTCAGGCTGTCAACCGGCGCCGCCCTCCTGGCAGTCTTGCTGGCCGCCTGCGGCACCCCCTCGAACCACACCCCGCAATCGGCACAGAACGCGCCGGCGGCCACCGCACAGGCCCGCCAGGATGTCATCCGTGCCGACGTCGCGCGCGGCCTGTACGAGTTGGCCTACAGCCCCTCGGAGCAAGCCGTTTTTGTTGCCTCCTCGGGTGGTTTCGGCGCCGATTCGGCACCCTCCAGAGTGCTGCGCCTGGACCCGCAGACACTGGCCGTCCAGCAATCCATTGCGCTTGAGCGCAAGGCGTTCGGCGTGGTGCTGGACGACACCACGGGCCGCCTGTACGTGGGCAACACCGTGGACACCTCGGTCACGGTGGTGGACATCAAATCCAATCGCGTACTGGGTGTGATCCAGTTGATGAACAAGGTGCGCGGCAAGGACGGCAAGGAATCCTACAGCCATGACCTGCGCGAACTGGTCATCGACCCCGCCAGCCAACGTCTGTACGTGACGGGCCACTCCACCGAAGGCAGCGTGCTGTTCGTGGTCGATACCCGCAAGATGACCGTGATCAAGACGATCCCGGGCCTGGGCCGCGCCAAGGCGCCTGGCCTGTTCCTGGACGCCGAACGCCATCGCATCTTCACGTCTAACCTGTTGGGCGAAGTGGTACTTGTCGATACGCGCACCATGAAAGTGACGCGTCGTATCCAGACCGATGCGGCTCAGCCGATGAACCTGACCTACGACCCGGCGGGTGATCGTCTGTTCATCACCGATCAGGGTGCGGAAAACATCCGCAAATGGATGGAAAAGGCCGCGCCGAATTTCAAGCCGACCCACCCGGGCAACCGCGTGCTGGTGCTGGAAGTGGGTAGCGGCCGCGAACTGGCCAGCCTGCCCGCACCCAAGGGACCGCTGGCCATCCGTCTGGATGCCCCCAACCAGCGCCTCTACGTCACCAGCCGCGACGGTGGAAAGATCTCGATCTACAACAGCACGACCTACGCGCTGATCGACACGATCGACCTGCCCGACAATCCGCAAAGCCTGGCGTTGGATGAATCGCGCAACGTGCTTTATGCAACGGTGAAAAACAACAAGGACAAGCCCAAGGACGCCAACGAGTCCGTGGTGCGCATCCAGTTGCCCGCCACACGTTGATGGAAAAAACGGTGCGGCATCTTCAGGTGCCGCACCGTTGGCATGTCAGCAGTCTCCACGGATCACCAGACTTCGTCGGCATGTCAGCGGGTCTGGTGGATCACCAGATGTCGTCGGCACCTCAGAGGCTCTGGCGGATCACCAGACTCATGAGCCGGCCTTCGGTCCAGACCTGGGTCTGGATGCCGCCCGCTTTTTTGCCTTGGGCTTCTCGCCCACGCCGACACTGTCCTTGCTGGTGCTCTTGCCACTTGCCGCACGCGCAGCAGCCTGCGCATCGGCCCTGCTGAGCAGGAACTGTTCGGTCCACGTCAGCGCGTCCACATACGCCATGAACTTGTGCAGGTAATCGGGCGACAGTTCATCCATGAGCGCCAGTGAGCGCGTCACCAGACGGCTCGAATGCAGCGGCCCCGCATTTTCAGGCACCTGTTCCTGCGCCTGTTCCAGTTGGCGATTGGCGCTGAGTTGAATCCAGCGCGTCTTGAACTCGTCGATCAGCGGCAATTCAGGATAGGAAGCGCGCAGCACCGCCGCCAGGTCCTTTTGTTCTTGCACTTTGAGTGAGGCCGCGCTTGTCTGCGCGTTGGCTGCATCGGACTGCCCGGCGCCAGCACCTTCGAGTCTGGCCGTGTCATTGACCTGAAACCTGGCTGGCCCATTGATATAGGCCAGCAGCTGCGCCAGAGGGCGCTGCGCAGCATCCGGCGGGGAGCGCGTCACGGTGCCACCTGTGCATTACGTGGTGCGAGCATGGCGTCCGGCGCCTGGCCAGGGCCGGGTGCACCGCCCGCATTCGGCGCCTGGCCAGGGGCGGAGGCATCGACCGCATTCGGTGCCTGGCCAGAGGGGGATGCACTGCCCGCATTCGGCGCCTGGCCAGAGGCGGTTGTATCGCCGGCATTCGGCGCCCGACCCGCGTTAGATGCCGAGCCGATAGTCGGCTCGGTCGGCTCGGTCGACTCGGTCGGCTGGACGCTGGGACGTGGCACAGGTGCAATTTCCACGCGCCGGTTCCGGGCGCGCCCTTCTTCTTCATCGTTGGAACTTACGGGCCGCGTGGCGCCAAATGCCGCGGCAAATATGGCGTCGGGCTCGATGCCTTCCTCGATGAGCACACGTGTCACCGTCAACGCACGCTGCGCTGACAGATCCCAGTTGTCCGCAAAGCGCCGGTTCGTTCCGCGCACCACCTGATCATCGGTGAAGCCGCTGACCATCAGCACCTCGCCCCGCGTTTTCAGGTAATTCGACAGCGGCTCGATCAGACTGATGAGCACCTCGCGTCCTTCGGGTTGCAACTCGGCGGAATTGAGAGCGAAGAGCACACTGCCACTGATCCCGATGCGCCCATCTACCAAGGTCACGCGTCCCGAGGCCAACGGACCGGCAAGCTCCTGCTCCAGCGTCTCGCGTCGTTTCTGTTCGACCTGCCGCTGTTCGACCTCGTTTTCGAGCTTGGCCGACAGTTCGAGCTGCAAGCCGATCACAGCGACCAGCACCAGAACGAAAGCGCCCAGCAACACAGCCATCAGGTCGCCAAAAACGGCCCAGACCGGCACAGTCGTATCGGCACCCGCGTCGAAGTCTTCTCTCATTTCTGATCGACCTGATCGTCAGCCTTGTCGGTGCCCTTGCCGGCTTTCCCGGCATCGGCAGCGCCTGCCAGCCGTTGCAGGTTCTCCACGATCTGCTTTTGCGAAAGAATGCTCAGATCGACGACTTCGCGGGCCTGTGCGACGTAGTAGGCCAGTTGCTCGTCGCTGCGTGTGGCGGTGGCGTCCAGCGAGGCTTCGATGCGCTGAAGCTGGCTGAGCAGCTTGTCGTTGGACTCGCTGAAACTGGCTACAGCCGAGCCGAACGATTCGCTCAGGCTGGAAACCTCGACTGCGCTGCCCGTCACCTTCTCGGCGATGCCGGTCAGCTTTTCGGTCTCGGCTTCGATCTGCCTGGTGAATTGCGTGCCCACCCGGTCCAGCATGTCGGCCGACGTGCTGACCAGTGCATCCACCGCCGTGCGTTGCTCGGTCGAAGCATGGTTCACGGCATCGAGCAGCGAACCCAGTGTTTCGAGCATCCGGCTGCGCTCTTCCAGCATCGCATTGTCGCGTGCCATGCTCTCGGAGAGTTTCTGACGTACCTCGACCACCACCTCGGCCGCCACCTTGGGCGCTTCGGCGGCCGCCTGCACCAGACCTTCGATCTGCGCGATGGTGGCCTGTGCATGGGTCTGCGTGTCGGAGGCGATCGTCTTCGCCGTCGCGGCAAGCGCGTCGCAGATGTCCTGCTGGCGCGCCGCAGTCGTG
>JAEYZR010000110.1 GCA_023427945.1 Pseudomonadota bacterium
CAGTTTAGGAACGCAGGACAGACTAAAAGTTGTTCTTCACACAAGTTCTTGCCGACATCCGAGCAACATGTGTCAGATTCTGTTGAAATAGTAGGAGGCCCGGGTGACGGTGGCGGTGGTGATGCAATCAGACCAGATGCAACTGCTCCGCAAATCACAGCAACACCGCATACGGAGCCCTGAATCTTTGCTTACCACTACAACATCAGGCTTACAGAAATGGCAATGGACGATACCTTCACCAAGTTGGCGCTTGACTATCACGCTTATCCCACCCCAGGCAAAATCTCGGTCACACCGACGAAGCCGCTGGCAAACCAGGACGATCTGTCACTCGCCTATTCTCCTGGCGTGGCGGCAGCGTGCATGTCGATCTTCCACGAAGGCGACGAGGCGGCGGCGAAATACACTTCGCGCGGCAACCTGGTAGGTGTGGTCACCAACGGCACGGCTGTGCTGGGTCTGGGCAACATTGGTCCGCTGGCTGCCAAGCCCGTGATGGAAGGTAAAGGTTGCCTGTTCAAGAAATTCGCCGGCATCGACGTGTTCGACATCGAACTGGCCGAGAACGATCCGGACAAGCTCGTGGAGATCATCGCCGCACTGGAGCCCACGCTCGGTGGCGTGAATCTGGAAGACATCAAGGCTCCCGAGTGCTTCTATATTGAAAAGAAGCTGCGCGAGCGCATGAAGATCCCCGTTTTCCACGACGACCAACATGGCACCGCCATCATTTCCTCCGCCGCCATTCTCAATGGCCTGAAGGTCGTGAACAAGCGCATCGGCGAAATCAAGCTGGTGTGCTCGGGCGCAGGTGCGGCGGCTATCGCCTGCCTGGACCTGCTGGTTCATCTGGGCGTGAGCCGCGAGAACATCTTTGTCGTGGACTCGCGCGGCGTGATCTGGGAAGGCCGTGACGAGAACATGGAGCCGAACAAGGCCCGTTATGCTCAGCGCACCGACCTGCGCACGCTCGCTGACGTCACGCGCGATGCGGACGTGTTCCTGGGATGCTCCACCGCCGGCGTGCTCAAGCCCGAAATGGTCAAGACCATGGGCGATCAGCCCTTGATTCTGGCACTGGCCAACCCCGATCCCGAAATCCGCCCGGAAGACGCCAAGGCCGTGCGCCCGGACTGCATCATCGCAACCGGACGCTCGGACTACCCGAACCAGGTCAACAACGTCCTGTGCTTCCCGTTCATCTTCCGCGGTGCGATGGACGCTGGTGCAACGCGCATCACTGAAGAGATGAAACTGGCTTGCGTCAAAGCCATCGCTGAACTTGCCGAAGCCGAACAGAACGATGAAGTGGCGCGTGCCTATGCCGGCCAGGAACTGACCTTTGGTGCCGAATACATCATTCCCAAACCGTTCGACCCCCGCTTGATCGTCCAGATTGCGCCCGCTGTGGCACAGGCTGCCGCGGACTCGGGAGTGGCATTGCGCCCGATCGAGGATATGCAGGCTTATCGCCAGAAATTGATGGCGTTCGTCTATCACTCGGGTCAGCTGATGCGCCCGCTGTTTCTGCAGGCCCGCCAGGCGCCCAAGCGTGTCGTCTACGCCGACGGCGAAGACGAGCGCGTGCTGCGTGCGGTACAGACCGTCGTGGACGAGGGCCTGGCTTTCCCGATTCTGATCGGCCGTCCTGGCGTGATCGAGATGCGCGTGCAGAAATTCGGCCTGCGCCTGAAGCATGGTCAGAACATCGAGGTCGTGGATCCCGAGGACGACGCCCGTTTCAACGAAACCTGGTCGGGCTATTACCAGCTTCGCGCCCGCGATGGGGTGACGCCTGACGTCGCCAAGGCGATGATCCGCAAGCACAACACCTTGATCGGTGCAATGCTGCTCAAACACGGCGACGCCGATGCCATGCTTTGTGGCGCAGCCAGCCGCTACGACAAGCAATTGCAGTATGTCGATGAAGTGATTGGCCGCAAGGAAGGCGTCAACACCTATGCTGCCATGAACATCCTGATGCTGCCCGAGCAAACACTGTTCATCTGCGATACGCATGTGAATGAGGATCCCACGGCCGCCGAAATCGCGGAAATGACGATCCTGGCGGCGGCGGAAATGCAGCGCTTCGGTGTGATCCCCAAGATTGCCCTGCTCTCGCACTCCAATTTCGGCAGCCGGCCTTCGGCGTCCTCGCGCAAGATGGCCGAAGCCCGCCGCATCATCGAAGAACGCGCCCCCGAGCTGGAAGTCGACGGCGAAATGCACGCGGACTCCGCCTTGTCCGAAAGCATCCGCTTGAAGGCGTTCCCGGACACCACCCTGAAGGGACGCGCCAACCTGTTGATCACGCCCAACCTGGATACGGGCAACATCACCTACAACATGTTGAAGATGACCGGTAGCAACGGCATTGCAATGGGCCCCATCCTGCTGGGTGCTGCACGTCCCGTGCACATCCTGACGACCAGCGCAACGGTTCGTCGCATCGTGAACATGACGGCCGTCGCCGTCATCGATGCCCAACAGGAAGTGGGTGAAGTGCAGGCTGTCTGATTTCCGCAGAGCTAGCCAGGGGCCGATGGCGTACGTCATCGGCCCCTGTTTTTTTACACGCTACGCATGTACTTCGAACTGCGCCTGTTCGGTGGAACCCGTCAGCGCGGTCGTGGACGATCTGCCACCTTCGATCGCCTGGGTGACGGCATCAAAATAGCCTGTACCGACCTCGCGTTGATGCTTCACTGCAGTGAAACCGAGATCGGCCGCAGCAAACTCCTTCTGTTGCAAGGCCACGAACGATTTCATCTGCTCGCGCGCGTACCCATGGGCCAGTTCGAACATGCCATAGTTCAGCGCATGGAATCCGGCCAGCGTAATGAACTGGAAGGCATAGCCCATTTCACCCAGTTCGCGCTGGAAACGGGCAATAGTGTCATCGTCCAGGTTCTTTTTCCAGTTAAACGAGGGCGAGCAGTTATAGGCCAGTAATTTGCCTGGAAACTGGCGATGAATGGCCTGCGCAAAGGTGCGCGCATACTCCAGGTTCGGCGTGGATGTTTCGCACCAGATCAGATCGGCATAGGGGGCATACGCCAAGCCTCTGGAAATCGCCTGATCGATACCGGCACGCGTGCGAAAGAATCCTTCCGGTGTGCGCTCGCCCGTGATGAAAGGCCTGTCGTTGTCGTCGACATCCGAAGTCACCAGATCGGCAGAATCGGCATCGGTTCGTGCGATCAGCACGGTTGGCGTGTCCATGACATCGGCAGCCAGGCGCGCCGCAACGAGCTTGGCCACGGCGTCGCGGGTGGGCACCAGCACCTTGCCACCCATGTGGCCGCACTTCTTGACCGAAGCCAGCTGATCTTCGAAATGCACACCCGCCGCACCCGCGTGAATCATCGCCTTCATCAATTCGAAGGCGTTCAGTACGCCACCGAATCCTGCTTCGGCGTCAGCCACGATGGGGGCGAAGTAATCCACATAATCTGCGTCCTCGCACGAGCGCCCTTCGGCCCACTGAATCTGGTCGCAGCGGGTCAGCGCATTGTTGATTCGACGCACCACGTCGGGAACGGAGTTCACGGGATAAAGCGACTGGTCCGGATACATTTCGCCTGCGCCGTTCGCATCCCCTGCGACCTGCCAACCTGACAGATAAATGGCTTTCAGCCCTGCTTTCACCTGCTGCATGGCCTGATTCCCCGTCAACGCACCGAGTGCGTTCACGTACGGCGTTTCGTTCAAAAGCTTCCAGAGCTTTTGGGCACCCACGCGCGCCAAAGTGTGTTCGACGGCGACCGAGCCGCGCAGCTTGACCACCTCTTGCGCGCTGTAGCCGCGCTTGATGCCTTCCCAACGTGGCGACTCTGCCCAGCGTTGCTGGAGTTGCCGAACCTGCGATTCACGTGTGCTCATGGTGCTCTCCCGAAAATGCGCTCTATGCGCGTAGATGTATGGCATCAGTCTACGGAAGTGCTGCATCGCACGATCACGATTATTCTTATATAAGATTTATTTTTTATTCATATTAATCAGTATCTTATTAAATATTTTCCATATTACGAAATGATAATTTGCCGAGCGAAACGAAGGTACGCGGCGACGCACCAAACGTTTTCATGGCGAGCGTGAACGTTCCATATTGTGAAAAACGGAATTTGAGATGGGTACAATAGGGCATCAGCCGACGGATCTGCCTATGTCTTCTTTCAATACCTCCACATCGACCTCTGCCGCCACATCCGCCCAGGACTCGCAGCATCCACAGCCGATGCCGCCGGTTTCCCAGCATGACAAGGAAGGCTCAACGCTGGAACAACAACAACAACAACAACAACAACAACAACATCAGGAGTGCGGTCAGGCCGCGCGCGCTGCCGCACCGGCAAGCCTGGAAGCCTCGCCATTGGGCAAGTCATCGCCTTATGTCGATGAATACGATGCTTCGCTCCTGTTCCCGATCTCACGCACAGAGAATCGTGCCACGCTGTCTGCCGACGCACCTCGTCCAGTCGCGGGCGTAGACATCTGGACGGCCTATGAACTTTCCTGGCTCAACCCCAGCGGTAAACCTGTGGTGGCGACCGCCACATTCGTCATTCCCGCCGAATCGCCGAACATCGTCGAATCAAAGTCATTCAAGCTCTATCTGAACAGCTTCAATCAGAGTCGCTTCTCCAGTGCCGATGAGGTGAGCGACCGGATGCGCCAGGACTTGAGCGCAGCAACAGGGGCTCCTGTCGCTGTCGATATACACGCCACCGCCGCTCGCACGAACACCACGATTGCCGAACTGAGCGGTGAATCGATCGATGGGCAGGACATCTCCATCACCGAATATCTGCCGCAAGCCAGCTTGCTGCGCGCCGATCCAGCGCACACGGTTGACGAGGTTCTGGTTTCCAACCTGCTGAAGTCGAACTGCCCGGTCACTGGCCAGCCCGATTGGGCCAGTATCCAGATCAGCTACGCCGGCCCACGGATCGATCACGCCCAGTTACTGCGCTACATCGTCTCGTTTCGTCAACACGCAGGGTTTCACGAACATTGCGTTGAGCGAATCTTTGACGACATCATGCGCACGTGCCATCCAAAAACCCTGACTGTGTATGCACGCTATACCCGCCGGGGTGGACTGGACATCAATCCCTGGCGCAGCACCGAAACCGCCGCCCCCCCGGTGAACGAGCGAACCTCGCGCCAATGATCCACCCGCTGTCAGCGCAACCTGTTGATTAAGGGCTGTTGATTAAGGGGCTGTCGATTAAGCGCAGTCGATTAGAGGGCTGTCGATAAAAGGGCTGTGAGTTCAAGCGCTGTCGGTCACACCCCTGCAGGTGGCAGGAGCGTTGCCTCTGGCGCTGCTGCCCCAAGCCGGTCTGCCATAGTGCGGCGCGGCCGCTGAAGGGGCTGGAACGAGCGCCTCAGCGGCCCAGCCTGCGTGCGTGTCGGGCGATAAGTTGTGCCAGCACAGCGCCCACGACGAATGCCATGCCGGCCCCGAGCCAGGGACCACTGGTCATGCCCCGGTCCAGCAGCAAGCCGAAAGCCAGCGGGGCGGCTGCAGAGCCGATATCCATACCCGAGTAGACCAGTCCATAGACCGAGCCCATCGAACCGGGCGGCGTGACCCTGCGAATCAGCATGTCGCGCGAAGGGCCGGCCACGCCGGCGCAGAACCCGGCCAAGGCCACGATGGGCGCAGCCAGCAGCGTTGGCACGCCGCCCAGCGAAAGCCACACCAATGTGCAGCCGGCAAGAACGAGTGCGACCAGTACGATCAATTCGATGTTCAGGCGGGACGACACAAGAAAACCACCCGCCAGCATGCCGACCGCGGCCGCCAGCATGTAGCCCGAAAGCGCACTGCTGGCGGCGACCGGCGTCAGGTCATACAAGGTCTGAA
>JAEYZR010000144.1 GCA_023427945.1 Pseudomonadota bacterium
GTGTCCGACAGACGGACCTTTATCACTATGTATGTTTTATATGACGACGACGGCAACTTCCGCGCAGGCAACATCATGTCGGAGACCGACGCAAGCCTGCAGGTCGAGTCAGAGTCGGGCAAGCGCAGCAAGATAAAGCGCAGCAACACACTCTTCACCTTTGCGGCCCCCGAACCGGCCGAACTGATGGCGCGGGCTGCAGAACTGGCCGACACGCTGGACCTGACATTCCTGTGGGAATGCGCCCCCCAGGACGAGTTCGATGCCCAGGCGCTGGCAACGGACTACTTCGGGCACACGGCGACACCTGTCGAACACGCCGCCACGCTGATCAGGCTGCATGGTGCGCCGGCATACTTTCACCGCAGGGGACGTGGTCGCTATCGCCCGGCCCCCCCCGACATTCTTCAAGCTGCACTGGCCGCCATCGAGAAGAAGCAGTTGCAGGCGCAGCAGCAACAGGCCTGGATCGACGAGATCGTGGCCGGATCGTTGCCCCCTGAAATCGCGGCGATTGCCGACAGCGTTCTTGCCAAGCCCGACAAGAACACTCAGGCCTGGAAAGCGCTGGAGGCCGCCGCATCGCAACTGCGTGCCCCCGTGGACAAGGTGCTGATGGACCTGGGCGCCTGGCCACACCCGCTGGCCGTTCACCTGCGCAAATTCCTGGTGAACTACTTCCCGCGTGGTCGCGGCTTTGCACCGGTCGAGGTGCCCGCCCCCACGGTCGAGCTCCCGCTGGCCGACGCAGAGATCTACTCCGTCGACGACGTGACGACCACCGAGATCGACGATGCGCTGTCCGTCACGATGCTGGAGGGTACGCAAGCCCGGATCGGCATACACATCGCCGCGCCAGGCATATCGGTCACCCAGGGCAGCGACCTGGACAAGCTGGCCCGCCAACGCCTGTCGACCGTCTATATGCCAGGCGACAAGATCCCGATGCAGCCAGACGAAGTCATCCAGGCTTTCTCGCTGGATGCCGGCCGCTGCGTGCCGGCGCTCTCGCTCTATGTCACGGCAGATCTCGCGACGGGGGATATCCTTCATTCCGAAACCCGGCTCGAACGCATCACCGTACGCGAAAACCTGCGCCACAACATGCTGGATGCGCAGGTCACCGAGGCGGCTCTGGATGACCCGACATCCGAGCTTCCGTACGGCCAGTGGTTGCGTCCGCTCTGGCAACTGGCCAAGCAGCTTTCCAGCAAGCGCGAAGAGGTTCGTGGCAAGCCCGAGAACAATTCGCGGGTCGAGTACAGCTTTTATCTGGACGGCAGCCCGGAAGACCCGGATACCCCCGTGCGCATCCTGCCACGCATGCGCAATGCGCCGCTGGACCGGATGGTGGCCGAATACATGATTCTCGCCAATAACCTGTGGGGTGGACTACTGGCCGAGTATGGCCTGCCGGGCATCTATCGGTCGCAACAGGCCGGGCGGGTGCGCATGAGCACCCAGGCCCTTCCTCACGAGGCGATCGGCGTGCCCCAGTACGCCTGGTGCACCTCGCCCTTGCGCCGCTATGTCGATCTTGTGAATCAATGGCAATTGATTGCGGCAGTCGAACACGGGGTCTCGGCGCGCCTGGTGGCGCCTTTCAAGCCGCGTGACCCCGATCTCTTCGCCATCATCGGCGCGTTCGATGCGCAATATGCGGCCTGGTCCGATTTCCAGAACAGCATGGAGCGCTATTGGTGCTTGCGCTGGCTGCAACAGCAGGGCATCACTCGCACGACCGCCCACGTCCTGCGCGACGATCTGGTGCGATTTGCCCACGCGCCGCTGGTGGCGCGTGTGGGTGGCATGCCGGCACTGTTGCGGGGCACCGAAGTCGAACTTGAAATTCTGGGCGTGGACGAATTCGCGCTCGAACCCGACCTGCGATTCATCAGCCACGCCGCCATGGATGATCCGACGCCCCTCGCAGCAGAACCACCCGGGGACACGGCGCAACCGATCCAGCCCTAGCCGATTAGAATGGTCGTGTGACCGCCAATCCACAGCCCTCTCCTTCTGCGTTCCCCGTGGGCGCCACTCACCCGCCAGCGCCACATTACCTGTGGCTCGGTCTGGCGGCCTCGCTGTTCGTGCATGCTGGCCTGATGGCCTGGCAGGCGAGCGCCCCCGCCCCCAGGCCGATGCCTCCCTCGGTGCTGGAAGTCGCCCTGGTCAACGCACGCACCCAGGACGCGCCCAGCCAACCGCAGGTGCTGGCCCAGGCCAACGTGGACGGCGGCGGCAACGCGCAGAGCGGCTTGGCGAGTTCGCCCCTGCCTCGCACGGGCGAAGCCCCCAATACCATCGTGCTCGAAGCGCTGCGACGGCGTCAGGCAGCGCTGGAGGCCGAACAGTTCCGGCTGATGACGCAACTCCAGTCACGCATCGCTGCCCCCCCGGAAAAGTCGACCGCCCACCCCTGGCCTGATGGCCAGGCACCCGGCAACGCACAGACCGATCAGGAAAGTGTGGTTCTGAATGCACAGATCGCCGCCCTGACCGAACGTATCCAGGCCTATAACCAGGCGCCCCGCAAACAGTTCGTGGCGCCCTCGGCCGCCCTGGCCTTACATGCTGCCTACGTCGATGCCTGGCGCACCCGGATCGAGGCCGTAGGGACTCGACATTTCCCGCAACAGGCCCGGGGACGAACCTACGGGTCGCTGCAAATGACGGTTTATATACGCGCTGACGGAAGTGTGGCCGACGCCGTCATCGATCGCCCGGCCGAGCATCCGGAACTGAATCTGGCGGCACGCAGGATCGTGCAACTGGCCGCGCCCTACCCTGCCTTCCCCGCAGAGCTGGCCGCGACGACAGACCTGCTGGCCATCACCCGCACGTGGAACTTCGTCAACGACACCCTGGACACGCAAGCGCCATGACATCGCTTTCTTCAGCAGGACAATTTGCCGTGATCGGCAACCCGGTCTCACACAGCCGCTCGCCCGACATACACGCCCGCTTTGCACAACAGACGGGCATCGCACTCAATTACGTCCGTATCGAGGCGCCGATAGATGATTTCGAGCAAATCGTGACGGATTTTTTCGGTCAGGGCGGGCGCGGCCTGAATGTCACGGTACCGTTCAAGGAACGCGCACACGCGATGGCGGCGTCGGGTCTCACCGCCCGTGCCACGCAGGCAGGTGCGGTCAATACCCTGTGGCACGACGCAAAGCGTATCAAGGGCTGCAATACCGACGGGGTCGGACTGCTCAACGACTTGATCCGGCTGGGCGCCTGGTCGCCCCAGGCCAATGTGCTGCTGGTCGGTGCAGGAGGCGCAGCCCGAGGGGTGCTAGGGCCTTTTCTGCAGGCCACGCAAGGGCGCATACATGTCGTGAATCGCACGGCGCAACGTGCACACGAGCTCGTAGAGATGTTCGGCCAGCCAGCGCAGCTCAGCGCTGGTGCGCTGGACGACGCTGCGCGGACCGGAGGCTGGGATATCGTCATCAACGCCACCTCCAGCAGCCTGAGCGACGCGGCACCCGCCCTGCCCGGCGGACTCTACGCGCCAGGGGCCTGGGCCTACGACATGATGTATGGCGCCAGGCCCACCGCTTTCATGCGGCAGGCGCAGGCAGACGGCGCGGCACATGCTGTCGATGGCCTGGGCATGCTGGTTGGCCAGGCCGCCGAAAGCTTCCTGATCTGGCACGGCGTGCGCCCGGACATCGCACCGGTGCTGACCAGCCTGCGCGCTGAACTGGATATGAGCAGATGAGTGCGCGCCGGCCCATGGCAACGCGCAACCGGCCGGCCAAGACCGGGCGTTCCTGGTGGCGCGTCTTTGCCAGCGTCGTGATGGCGCTTCTGTGCATCATCATCCTGTATCAACTCTGGCTTTTCTGTTCGGTCGTCTACTACAGTTTTCAACCGCCCTCTCAGACCTCGGTGATGCGCCAGGAACTGGCGCGCCTGAAGGAAAAGAATCCCAAAGCCACCCTGAATTACCAATGGGTCGATTACGGCAACATCAATGATTCGCTCAAGCGGGCAGTCATCGCCGCCGAGGACGCGAATTTTCTCGCGCATGGCGGCGTGGAATGGGAAGCCATACGCAAGGCGTGGGAGTACAACCAGGCACAGGCCGAACAGGGGCGTGCGCGCATGCGTGGGGGTTCGACCATCACTCAGCAGGTCGCCAAAAACCTTTTCCTGTCGGGGTCGAGAACCTATCTGCGCAAGGGCCAGGAGCTGGTGCTCACCTACATGATCGAACACACCATGTCCAAGCAGCGCATCCTGGAACTGTATCTGAATGTCGCTGAATGGGGTAATGGTGTATTCGGTGCACAGGCCGCCGCACGACACTACTACAATGTCGATGCATCCAGGCTCAGCGAGTCGCAGGCGGCGCGTATGGCGGCGATGCTGCCAAATCCCCGCTTCTACGACAGCAACCGGGCAACGCGTTATCTCAACTCACGCACCGCCACTTACGTGCGAAGAATGCGAGATGCTGAAATACCCTGACGCTGCACCTTTGAAATTGCTGGGTTAATCTCCCAACTCGGGTCGTACGCGCCCTTCATTTTTGTGTCTCCATTACCCCATGCGAACTGCCCGCCGCTATCTGGCTCGTGAAATCTACCGCTCCTGTTTCGTGGTCATTGTCGCGTTACTGGGCCTGTTCACGTTTTTCGCGCTGGTCGACGATCTGGACAACGTCGGCGACAAGCTGACGCTGACGGCACTGTTCTACATGCAGGCTCTGGCGCTGCCCACACGGCTCTACGACTTGTTGCCCATCGGTCTGTTGATCGGCGCCATTCTGGCGCTGGCCGGCCTGGCCCAGCGCAACGAACTGACCATCCTGCGCGTTTCGGGCGTGAGCGGCATGCGGCTGATGGTCACGCTGTGGATCATCACGATCCCCGCCGTGATCGGCGCCACCCTGCTTTCCGAATACGTCACGCCGATGGCCGAAGTCAAAAGCGGTGAAGCAAGCCTGCAATTTCGCGGCAAGGCGGGCGGGGGGCGCTTTGAGAGTGGCTACTGGTTCAAGGAGCCGACCTCCGGGCATGGCATGCGCATCATCAACGTGGGTGAGCTGCAGAGCAGCGGCCGGGTCGCCAATGTCAAACTCTATGAATTCGGCGTCGGCCAGAAACTGCACTTTGTCGCCACGGCACGGGCCGGGAGATTCGATGACGGCAAGCTGGTGCTCGAAGAGGTCACCAACCACGTCCTGACCCCCGGCGCGGACGACGCACTCAAGGATGGCAACCCACCAAAGGGACCTTTGCTGGAAGTGAAACAGGAAGCCGAAAGTTCTTTCGACACCAGCCTGACTGCCGAGCGCCTGCTCGCCCGCGTGCTGACACCAGAACGCATGTCCATCACGAACCTGCTGGACTACATCGATTACCTGGACGACAACAACCTGTCTGCCGAACGCCAGACGGTGGCCCTGTGGCGCAAGATGGCCTATCCGTTCACCCTCATCGTCATGATGACCATTGCTGCCCCGATCGCCTTCATGCAGACGCGCAAGGGCGGTGTGGGCGCCAAGGTCTTCATCGGCATCCTGCTGGGTGTGGGCTTCTTCATGCTCAACCAACTGGCGCTCAATGTAGGTATGCTTAGTGGTTGGCCGTCATGGCTGACCGCGCTGGGACCGAACGCCTGTGCCCTGCTCATGGGGCTGGGGGCGTTGATCAGCATGGAATACAAACAAGATTTAGCCCGGATCTTCAAACGGCGCGAGGCAGGAGATAGCGTTAAAGCATGAAAAAAAACATTTGGGCGATTGGCGATGTTCAGGGTTGCTGCGATCCGCTCAACACATTGTTGGCCCGTCCGGGCCTGGAAGACGACGAGACATCCCATTTCTGGTTTGCAGGCGACCTGGTCAACCGTGGCCCGGCATCGCTGGCGTCTCTGCGCCGCATCATGGGACTGGACTCGCGTTCCGTGTCGATTCTCGGCAACCACGACCTGCACCTGCTTGCGGCCGTGGCGGGCGTGCGACGCCCCAGCAAGTC
>JAEYZR010000160.1 GCA_023427945.1 Pseudomonadota bacterium
GTGTGAACGAAATCAGACAGGCCCGGGAACTGACCGAGACACTGACGCAGGATGCGCCCGACTCGATCGCGGTGCGCAATGCACGACGGGAGCTTCAGGCCGTGCAGGCACCGCGCTTCGATCTGGACGCCGGTGCCGCGCGCGAGGGCGGCGCACTGGCCAATCGCGAATGGCGCATGGATGCTCGCGCAAGCACCGGCCTGTTCGATGACACCTGGCGGCTGTACTACCGCCAGGTGCTGGCCCGTGCCGAGCTGGACGATGGCCATGAGCGGTTCGCACGCAGCGGTCTGGGCGCGCAGTGGGGCAAGGGACGATGGACGGCGCAGGCCGAAGCGACCCAGGCCAACCGGGGCCCGTATCGCACGGGTCTGGCTGGCCAGGCGACCTATCGTGCCAGCGACGCATGGCGCCTGGGAGCGACCTTCGACAGCAACAGCCTGGACACGCCCTACAAGGCCAGGCGGGCCGATATCGCGGCGCGCTCGGCCGGCCTGAATGCCGAATACGTTGTGAACGAATCCCGCAGTTTCCTGGGCGACTACCAGCGCATGCGATTCAGCGATGGCAACACACGCAACCGTTTCGGACTCAGCTGGCGCGAACGCTGGATCACGGGCCCGCGATTGCTGTTCGACACCACCGCGTCCATGCAGACTGGCAGCAACAGCCTGCGCAACACGCCTTATTTCAGTCCGCGACGCGACGCTGGTGTCGAACTGAACACCCGCACACAATGGCTGACCTGGAAGCGTGACGACCGGCAGTTCTTCCAGGTGCTCGAGACTGGGGCGGGCGCCTACCGCCAATCGGGACAAGGCACCGGCCCGACGTGGTCGTTGCGCTACGCCCACGAATGGAACATCGGTCGTTCCGTGCAAGTGCGATATGGCGTGGGCATCTCCAGCCATCCCTACGACGGCGATGACGAAAAACGTCGTGAAGTCTTCCTCCTTCTCTCGGTTCCCCTGCAATGAGTACTGCTGCCTTTCGACGACTGTTCACACTCGTTGCTGCCCTCTGTGCGAGCCTGCTGATCGTGGACGCATCGGCCCAGCGGATGCCTGGCCCCGACCCGGACGACGGCAAGACATTCAGGGTGATCTCGCTGCACGACATTCGCGAGAACGTACGCGAGAGTTTCATGGCCGCGCCCGAGCCCACCGCGCTGGATGAACGCACGCTGTCGGAGTTCTTTGCGTGGCTGCAGCAATCCGGGCACTCGCCGGTCAGCCTGCAGCAGATCGTCGATGCCCGTACCGGCGGCAAGCCTCTGCCCCCGCAAGCCGTGCTGTTGACCTTCGATGACGGTTACGCGAGTGCGTTCACCAAAGTATTCCCCTTGCTCAAACAATATCGGTTTCCTGCCGTGATGGCGCTGGTCACCGAATGGCTCGAAGTGCCGGCAGGTCAGTCGGTGAGCGGCTACAACGTGCAAAACCCGCCGTTGCGCGAAGCGTTCATGACATGGGCGCAGGCGCGTGAAATGGCGGCCTCGGGCCTGGTGGAACTGGCCAGCCATACGCATGCCATGCACACCGGGATCAAGGCCAATCTGCAAGGCAATCTGCAGCCCGCAGCCGCATCGCTGGCCTACGACGAACGCACCGGCCGCTATGAGTCGCACGACGCCTACATCACGCGCATCGAAGCCGACATGCGTCAGAGTCGGGCACTGATCGAGAAACGCACCGGTGCACGGGTGCGTACCCTGGTCTGGCCCTACGGCGCCTACACCGAACCGGCGCTGGCGGCAGCCCGACGCGCCGGCATGCCCATCGCCATGACGCTGGAGGAAGGCCCGAACACGGCAGACATTCCGCTTTCGCGCATGCGGCGCGGTCTGGCGACCTACGACATGCCGATACCCGACTACACGCTGTTCCGGGCACCCGCCGGACAAGGCAGCATCTTTCCGATCAACCGCGCCATGCACATCGATCTGGATTACGTGTACGACGCAGATCCCGTGCAGCAGGAGGCGAACCTATCGAAGCTGCTTGACCGCGTACTCGCTGTGGGACCGGCCAGTGTCTTTCTGCAGGCCTATGCCGATCCGGATGGCGATGGCGTGGCCGATGCCATGTATTTCCCCAATCGCCACCTGCCCATGCGTGCCGACCTGTTCAACCGCGTGGCCTGGCAGTTGCGCACCCGCACCGGCGTGCAGGTGTATGCCTGGATGCCAGTCATGGCGTTTCACCTGCCGGCGGGCCATCCGCTGGCCAACCGGCGCGTCATGTGGGCCAGCCCGCACGGCCCCATGATTGCGGGCAGCGTGCCCGCAGGTGGACAAGCCGTACAGACCGTGCCTGCTGGCGTGAACCGCTATGACCGTCTCACGCCTTTCGACCCGGAAGTGCGCGCGCTCATTGGCGATATCTATGAAGACCTGGGCCGCCATGCCATGATTGCCGGCGTGCTGTTCCATGACGATGCCATGCTTGGCGACGATGAGGATGTCAGTCAGCAGGCGCTGCGCACCTATGCAGACTGGGGTCTGCCTGGCGACATCGACGCCATCAAGGCGAACCCGCAATGGGCCGATCTGTGGGCGCGTAAAAAAACCGCATACCTCACGGACTTCACGCTCGAACTGGCGGCTCGAACCCGGCAATGGCGCCCGGGCATCCTGACCGCACGCAACCTCTATGCGTTGCCGGTCATGCGGCCCGAGACCGAATCCTGGTTCGCCCAGAACTATGCGCAGTCCCTGGCGGCCTATGACTACACCGCCGTGATGGCCATGCCCTACATGGAAAACGTCGCCGACCCGCAGGCCTGGCTGGCGCAGATGATGCGCCGCGTCGCGGCCACGCCGCTTGGACTGGACAAGACGGTCATGGAAATCCAGGCCCGCGACTGGCGCACGAACCAGCCCATTGCCGATGCCACGCTGGCCGCACAGTGGTCGTTGCTGCACCGGATGGGCGCACGCCATCTGGCCTACTACCCGGACGACTTTCACAACAACCAGCCTGATCTGGCCACGGTGCGCAACGCCATCTCGGTACGCGCCAACCTGCAGGATCGCAACGACGGCCTGGATACGCCTCCCTCGCTCACACCCGCACGCCCCATCGTCCCGATTTTTCCCATAGACAACATGCCTACTGACCGTTCCCACTCACCCAAGGCAGCCCCGCGATGAGCCAGTTCCTGTTTGGCCAGGGTTTCGTGCAATTTGTCTTCGACTACGTTTTCTACTACCCCTTCTTGATGGCCTATGTATGGATCGGCGGGGGCATCGCGCACGCGCTGGTGTTCGAGCGGGACCGCCACAAAGCCATAGACCCTCTGCCTCTGCTGGACAACACACCGCTGGTCAGCGTGGTCGTGCCTTGCTACAACGAGGTCGCATGCGTGCGTGACGTGATCGAACAGCTCATGCGCACGAACTATCCGAACTTCGAAGTCATTGCGGTGAACGATGGCAGCATCGATGGCACCGCCGAAGTACTGGAAGAACTCGCGCTGCTCTATCCCCGGCTGCGTGTCGTGCACAACACCGGCAACCAGGGCAAGGCCGTCGCGCTGAACACCGCTGCCACGCTGGCCAACGGCGAATTCATTCTGGGCATGGATGGCGATGCGCTGGTGCATCCCGATGCGATTGCCTGGATGCTGCGCCATATGCTGGTCTCGGGCACTGTGGGTGCCGTGACCGGCAACCCGCGCATCCGCACGCGCACCTCGCTGCTTGGACGCATGCAGGTAGGCGAATTCTCCTCGACCATTGGCCTGATCAAACGTTGCCAGCAACTGTTCGGCCGCCTGTTCACCGTTTCCGGCGTGCTGGCCATGTTCAGGCGCCGTGCGCTGCTCGATGCCAGGTTCTGGAGCGCCGACGTGATGACCGAGGACATCGACATCAGCTGGAAGCTCCAGCTCGCGGGCTGGACGGTGCGTTTCGAACCGCGCGCGCTGTGCTGGATTCTCATGCCCGAGACCGTTCGCGGCCTGTATCGCCAGCGTCAACGCTGGGCCACCGGCGGCATTCAGTGCCTGATCCGCCACACCGCCGAGGTGCTGCGGCTGCGCAATATCAAGATGTGGCCGATCTACCTGGAATATCTTGCCAGTGTGGTCTGGGCCTACGCCATGCTTTTTGTCCTGATGATCGCGCTGATCCGGCCGTGGTTGCCCCCAGCCTGGCATGCCGTCGGCGTACTTCCCCAGTGGCACGGTGTGCTGCTGGGCATCACATGCATGTTGCAGATGCTGGTCAGCCTGTGGATCGACCGGCATTACGACAAAGACCTCATGCGTTATTTCGTATGGACCATCTGGTATCCGTTCGCATTCTGGTCCATCAACATGATCACAACCGTGCTGGCCCTGCCGATCACTCTGTTGCGACGACGCGGCAAGAGAGCGGTCTGGACCAGCCCTGACCGAGGAGAGCACCTTGCAGCCATTGCAGACACCAGCCACACAACAAAGAACCCATGAAGACCCCGCACGACCGGGCGTGCGCCCGCACGCATGGAGCGAGCCGGGCGAGGACCCCATCCTGGACGCGGCACGTGTGCCCCTGAAATCCTTTCGCGACAATCGTCCGGCCTATCACGCGTATGCCATGTACTTCTGGCTGCACATCCTGCGCCCCGTGCTGCTGGCGGCTTTCTGGTCGGGCATGGTGCTGTACGCCTGGCGCCACTTCGTCCGCCCGACCGAGAGCGCTCAGGATGTCTCGCTGCTGGGACTGTATGCATTGCTGGTCGCGGGCATTTTCGCAGTCATGCTGCTGGTCGCTCCGATCCGGCACATTATCCGCAAGAAGGAAGACAAGGATCCCGGCAGGCAGGACAGCACATCAGGCGATGTCGCCCGATTCACCCGGCTTCCCTCGCGCCGCCTGTTCGCCTGGCGGCGTTCCCGCCTGCTGGTCGTTCAGCACGACCGCACGGGTAACCTGCGCGACGCCGCCGACATGGATGATCGCATCAGCACCGCCGCATGCACCGCCCCGGGGCGTGCGGCCTGACAGCGCCGCGCAGTCCTATTTCTTGTCCCACTGATAAAGTGGCGCCTGCTTTTCCACGAAGCGCTTGACGGCGGCCTTGTGATAGGTGCTTTCCCGGCACAGCGACTGCGCCATGGCTTCCTGCGCATAGATATCGCTGCGCTGGGTCTCGAAGGTGCGATTGAGCATCGCCTTGGACAGACCGATCGAACCCGTGGGCGCATCGTGAAAACGAGCCGCCAGCGTCAAGGCGGCGGCCTGCACATCCTCGGCTATTTCGTAGGCCATACCCAGGCTGAGCGCTTCCTGTGCGTCCACGACGCGGGCGCTGTAGACCAGTTCCTTGGCACGCGGCAGCCCCACCACGCGCGGCAGGAGATACAGCCCGGCCAGATCGGGCACTAGGCCGATCCGGCTGAACACCGAGCAGAATTTTGCGCCGGGCGCAGCAAGCACGAAGTCGGCAGCCAGAGCGAGCGAGAGTCCCGCTCCGAATGCCGAGCCTTCGACGGCAGCGATGACCGGCTTCTCGAGATCGACCAACTGATCGAACCAGCGGTAGATCGCACGCATGCCCTCGCGGCTGGCCAGGCCATCGGTCGGGCGATCGGCGCCTGCAGCCATGCGCTTGACGTCGCCTCCGGCGCAAAAATGACCGCCCGCGCCGGTCAGCACGACCGCCTTCACGGCAGGATCGTCGCGCACCTCGTCAATCGCCGCGGCAAGCGCATCGCGCATGGGCAGGTTCAGTGCATTGCGGGCTTCGGGCCGATTCAGTGTCAACACGGCAGTACCGCCGTGACGGGTCACAAGCACTTCGTTCATCTGTCTCTCCATTCGGTTCTTCTGCAATGTCTGGTACGTGCCAGGACAGCGAGGTATTGCGGCGTTATCCGATGACGATATTACGTAATTTCCCGCATTCTGCCCGCCGCACAGGACGCCCGGGCCTGGAAAACGCGTGACGCGCAGGTATATTTCGTTGCTGATCTGACCGGATATCGTGCTTGCGCCCTCGAAAATGAACCGAAAGGCAATCGAATGGTCAATCGACATTCCTTATTACCGTTGGAGAATTCTGTGGCGACAAGACCTGAGCACTGGCGCGACAATGAACAAGGATACGGCTACATCTCCCGTTTCCTGCATTGGTCAATGGCCTGCCTGTTCGTGTGGCAATTCACGAGTGGCGTGCTGCGTGTCTTCATCAAGGACACAGACATCGCCCTTTTTTTCTGGCGCACCCATCACTCGATAGGATCCGCGCTGTTCGTGCTGGTGCTGCTGCGCGGCACATGGGGTCTGTTCAACCTGCGCCGCCGGCCACCTCATGGCGCCAACCTGGTGGGTCGCCTGGCCGCCATCGGGCATCTGTGCCTGTATATCCTGATGATCGCCGTACCCCTGCTGGCCATCGTTCGAGCCTATGGCCGCGGGCGTGGGTTTGCCCCGTTCGGCATGCAGATATTCGAGCCCACGGGCGTTCAGATCCCTGCGCTGATGGCGCCCGGCAATGCCTTGCATGGCCTGCTGGGATGGGCGCTGCTTGCCCTGATCGCCGGGCACATCGCGATGGTGCTCATACACCGGTACGTCTGGAAAGACGACATCACACAGCGCATGATCCGCCGGTAAGCCCACGCGGACAGACCAGGCCCATGCGTGTTCAGATCGGTGCGACAGCCAGGTTGCGCACCGATCCCAGGGCCAACGCAAACAGGGCAAGCGCGCACAGGCGATACGTCACCTTGGCCCACATGGCGCTGGCCCCGCCGAAGATACGTCCGACGACAGCCGCGCAGAAAAAACACCAGAGCACCGACGAGGTCATGAACGCGAGAAAGAACAGCGCGTAATCCGCGAAGACCGGATCGGTGACGCCTACCGCCCCCATCGCGCTGCCAAGAGCGGCCCAGTACACCACGTTCTGCGGATTGGTCAGCGAAATCAGGGCCCCGCTTCTCAATGGTGACCGGCCAGCGCCCGGCGTGCGGGCATTGCCTGTCGCAGCCTGATCCGTACATGGCGCGCCTGCGTCCGGCACCGTGCCTGCGCTGCGCCAGGCATCCCACGCCAGCCACAGCAGATACGCGGCACCTGCCAGCCCGATGGGCCAGCGCAGGCCTTCCTGCTGAAAAAGAAACCCGACGCCCGCCAGGCCGATGATGGCCCACGTCGCATCGCCCGCCAGCGACCCCAGTTGCACCGCCAGCGCCGGCCGGAACCCGCCGGCGAGGCCCTGGCGTATCGTCTCGGCCAGAATGGCACCGGGTGCGGCGTTGAAGACCAGCCCCAGCAGAAAGGCGGAAATAAAAAGGCTGAGCATCGAGCCATCCATACATCGACTCATTCGTCTGACGAAGACGCCGATTGTAGTGGGCCACGAACGTGCAAGCTCTCCTTGCTACACTAGCGGGTTACTTCGCCTTCGCGCTTCTTTCGCCGCGCCCTCTCCCCCATGATCCGTTTTCAACACGTCTCGCTTGCCCGCGGGGTCAAACCCCTGCTGGACAACGTCGATCTGCTGCTCAATCCAGGCGACAAGATCGGCCTGATCGGTGCCAATGGCGCCGGCAAGTCGAGCCTGTTCAGCATGCTGCGCGGTGAACTCGCCCCCGACCAGGGCGAACTGAGCTACCCGCCGAACTGGCGTCTGGCCTACGTCGCGCAGGAAACCCCTGCGCTGGAACGTTCGGCACTGGACTACGCCATCGATGGCGACACCACGCTGCGCGCGCTGGAAGCGCAACTGGCGCAACTGGAAAGCCAGCCCGAAACCGCCGAGAACGGCCTGGCCATAGGCGAACTGTACGGCGCGCTGGCCGACGCCGATGCCTACACGGTGCAGTCGCGCGCCGAGCAATTGCTGACGGGGCTGGGCTTCTCGATGGATCAAATGCATCTGCCTTTGACCCAGTTTTCCGGCGGCTGGCGCATGCGCCTGAATCTGGCGCAGGCGCTGATGTGCCCCTCGGACCTGCTGCTGCTTGACGAACCCACCAACCACCTGGATCTGGACGCCATTATCTGGCTCGAGGACTGGCTCAAACGCTATCCGGGCACCCTGGTCATCATCTCCCACGACCGTGATTTCCTGGACGAAGTGGTGGGTGTCATCGTTCACATCGACGAACGCAAGCTCAAACGCTATTCGGGCCACTATTCCTCGTTCGAACGCCAGCGTGCCGCGGCGCTGGAGCTGATGGCCGGCCAACAGGAAAAGCAGAAACGCCAGCGTGCCCACCTGGAATCCTTCATCAACCGCTTCAAGGCCCAGGCCAGCAAGGCGCGCCAGGCACAAAGCCGCATCAAGGCGCTGTCACGCATGGAAGAGATCGCCCCGCTGCGTGCGGTGGCCGAGTTTTCTTTCCAGTTCCGCGAACCGGTGCGCGCGCCCGATCCCCTGCTGGTGCTCGATCATGTCGACGCGGGCTACCGCAATGCAGAGACAGGCGCGGCCCGCACGATCATCAGCAACATCAACTTTTCACTTCAGACGGGCCAGCGCATCGGCCTGCTCGGCGTGAACGGCGCGGGTAAATCCACCCTGATCAAGACCATTGCCGGCGAGATCGCGCCCGTGGCGGGCGACGCCACACTGGGCAAAGGTCTGTCCGTGGGCTATTTTGCCCAGCATCAGGTGGAGATGCTGCGCCATGACGAATCGCCGCTGTGGCACATGAGCAAAATCGCGCCCACCGTGCGCGAACAGGAACTGCGCAACTTCCTGGGGGGATTCAATTTCGCCGGCCCGATGGCCACCGCGTCGATCCAGCCATTCTCGGGGGGAGAGAAAGCGCGCCTGGCCCTGGCGCTGATCGTGTGGCAGCGCCCTAATCTGTTGCTGCTGGACGAACCCACCAACCACTTGGATCTCGAGACCCGGGAAGCGCTGACCGAAGCGTTGGCCCAGTTCGAGGGCACGCTGATCCTGGTCTCGCACGACCGACATTTGCTGCGTGCCACGACCGACGAATTCGTGATCGTCGCAGACGGCCAGGTCAAGCCCTTCGACGGTGATCTGGACGACTACAAAGCCTGGCTGTTCGCGACCAAGAACGGTTGACGCCATGCAGGCGCCGGATCCTGGACGCCGTGCAGCTTGCAGAGCGCCCGCCACCTCTGTATAAGAGAGTGCGCTGCAACTGAATTCCCGAGGCGTCACGCCCGAGCAGGTGCGAGTTCCAGGAGATGACCATCATGAACGACACACGACGCAGTCCCGCCCTCAGGCTCACCGGGGCCCTGCTGATAGTGCTGGGTGTCGTGCTGCTGTGCGGTGGGATCTGGCTGATTGCGCTGAAGGGTTCATGGTTCTATGCCTTCGCCGGTCTGATGATGGGCGCATCCGGCCTGATGCTGATGCGTGCGCGGGCCGGCGCGCTGGTGCTTTACGCGCTGCTGGTGGTGGCAACGCTTCTGTGGAGTCTGTGGGAAGCGGGGCTGGACTGGTGGCCGCTGGCCGCACGCGGCGATGTGATCTTCGTGGTGGGCCTGCTGCTGCTCATGCCATGGGTGCTGAGGAATCTGCGCACGCCTTTTCGCATGCCCACGATCAGTGCGCGCCAGAGCTACGGCGGCGTGACGGCCAACACAGGCACCCCCATAGCCGCCCAGAGTTCGGGGCTGCATCCCTTCAGGGGCGCGGCACTGCCGCTCAGTCTGTCGCTCGCCGCCTTTCTTGCGGTGGCAGTAGGCTCATGGTTCATCGACGTCCATGGCGTGCCAGGCGAACTGCCCCGTTCCCAGGTGGCAGACAACTCCGCAGCACGCGCCAACGCGGGAACCCCGGCTCAGAACGGATCGGGTGCCGCGATATCGGCCGACCCTCAGGACGGAGAATGGCAGGCCTACGGACGTACGGGCGCCGGGCAACGGTACTCACCCCTGGCACAGATCACGCCCGCCAACGTCGGGCAACTGACCCAGGCCTGGCGCTACGACACCGGTGATACCCGAGGCCGTCAGGGCGATCCCGAAGAAACCACCTTCGAAGTCACCCCGCTGAAAATCGGGAACCGCCTCTACCTGTGCACACCACACCAGTCGGTCATCGCGCTGGACGCCACCACGGGCAATGAAATCTGGCGCTACGACCCGAAAATCCAGGACAAACTGGCGCTGCAACACCTGACCTGCCGGGGCCTGTCCTACTCTCCGGGCGCCGGTCGCTCGCCCTTGTCGGGCCTGCCCGCGGCGCTCGCGCCAGCGGGTGCACCGGCCGCGGCGCAGGCGTCGTCGCCCGCTTCTGCCCAGGCCCCCATGCCTGGCAGCGCAACATCCCACGCCGGTACGGCTCCGGCGGACAAGCCGCCTGCCAACCAGCCCGTTGCCGCCCGCGACACCAAAAAACACGCACGCTGCGATGCCCGCCTGTTCATGCCCACTGCCGACGGGCGCTTCATTGCCCTGAATCCCGAAGATGGCGCCGTGTGCACCAACTTCGGCAACGGCACCGGCCAGATCGACCTCTGGGACCGCATGCCCAACGTGAACCCCGGCTCCTACTATTCGACCTCGCCGCCTGTCATCGCCGCCGGCCTGATCATCGTGGGTGGCACCGTGCTGGACAATGTGTCCACCAAGGAAACGTCAGGCGTCATTCGCGCCTTCGACGTGCAGACCGGGCGCCTGGTGTGGAACTGGGATGCCGGCAATCCCACGGACACGAAACCGATTGCTGCGGGCCAGAAGTACACGCCCAACTCCCCCAACAGCTGGTCCATATCCAGCGTGGATGAAAACCTGGGCATGGTGTATGTGCCGATGGGCAACCAGCCACCAGACCAATGGGGCGCCAAGCGCAGCGAGGCCAGCGCACGCTACTCCTCTTCGGTCGTCGCGCTCGACCTGGCCACGGGCCAGGTGCGGTGGTTCTTCCAGACCGTGCACCACGACCTGTGGGACTACGATGTGCCCGCCCAACCCTCGTTGCTGGACCTGACCATCAATGGCCAGACGGTACCGGCCCTGGTGCAGCCCACCAAGCAGGGCGAACTGTTCGTGCTGGACCGGCGCAACGGCAATCCCATCCTGCCGGTGACCGAACGCACCGCACCCAAGAGCACCATCAAGGATGACCGTGCCGCGCCCACTCAGCCCAAATCCCGGCTGTCGTTCGACCCGCCCGTACTGACGGGAGCCGACATGTGGGGCGTGACGCTGTTCGATCAACTGGCCTGCCGCATTGCCTTTCATCGCCTGCAATACGAAGGGCGTTTTACACCGCCGTCCCTGAAGGGCTCATTGATCTATCCGGGTAATTTCGGCGTGTTCAACTGGGGCGGGATTGCTGTGGACCCGCAACGGCAAGTGGCGTTCACCACACCCACCTACCTCGCTTTCACCTCGACGCTGATCCCACGCAAGGACGACACCACGCTTTACGTTCAGGGCAAGAACCCGCCGGAAGGCAGCCTGCCGGCGCTGAACGAGAACTTCGGTGCGCCTTACGCCATCAAGCTCAAGCCCTTCGTCTCGCCGCTGGGCCTGCCCTGCCAGGCACCACCCTGGGGCATGATCGCGGGCGCTGACCTGACCGATGGCACCATTGCATGGCGCCATGTGAATGGAACCGTGCGCGACAGCTCGCCTGTACCCGCGCCCTTCAAGATGGGTGTGCCCAACCTGGGCGGCCCCATCATGACAGCGGGCGGCGTGGCCTTTCTGACGGGCACGCTGGACTACTACATCCGCGCCTACGATGTCACCACCGGACGCCAGTTGTGGGAAAGCCGCCTGC
>JAEYZR010000205.1 GCA_023427945.1 Pseudomonadota bacterium
GTGGTCAATTTCTGGGCCACCTGGTGTGCGCCCTGCGTGAAAGAAATGCCCGACCTGCAGGCGCTGGCCGATGCCCATCCGGATAAGCAAATTATCGGTATCGGCATTGATTCCGCTGCTAATATTCGCACCTTCCTGCAAAAAGTGCCTGTTACCTACCCGCTTTTGGTCGCAGAGACAGGCGGTGTGGACCTGCTTCGTCAGTTGGGCAATGCCAAGGGCGGTTTGCCATTTACGCTCGTTTTGGACGAAGAAGGGCGCATACTCCATCATGTTCTGGGGCAGATCGATCCAGAAGACATCGAAAGACACCTGGTTGGTTGAGGTCGGGTCGGTCCGTCGGCGAAGATATGGACAAATGACGTGAATTATCGTAAAAACCAGCCTTATCGACGGACTTGCAGCATATCGCCCCATGGCTGAACGCATATTGATATTGCATGGCCCGAATTTGAATCTGCTGGGCACCCGCGAACCGCACATATACGGATCTCGCTCGCTCGGTGATATCAATCGGGATCTCGAAACGCTGGGCGACAGCCTGGGCGTGCGAACGTTCACGTTTCAGAGCAACCACGAGGGTGCGCTGGTCGACCGGATTCAGCAGGCCAAGAGTGAGGGTTGCGACTTTCTCATCATCAATGCTGCTGCCTATACCCATACCAGTGTGGCAATCAGGGATGCGATCGCCGGTGTGGGAATTCCTTGCATAGAGGTGCACCTCTCCAACGTTTACCGGCGCGAACCTTTCCGCCACCACTCTTATTTGTCCGATATTGCACTGGGCGTGATTTGCGGGCTGGGGGAGGCGGGATATGACGCTGCCCTGCGGTATGCCGCGCGTCACTCCTGAATGGCGTCATCGCCAGACACGAATGCTGCTCGTCACGTCCCTTGATACAAGCCGGACTTTTTTAAACAAGCATTGCGCGCCAGCTGGATCTCCCGCTGTTTTCAAGCGCCTCACATTTTCGGGAAGTACACATGGATCTTAGAAAGCTCAAAACGTTGATCGACCTCGTTGCCGAATCGGGCATTGCCGAGCTGGAGATCACCGAAGGCGAAGGCAAGGTTCGCATCGTCAAGTTTTCGCAGGCTTTGCAGCCAGTGGCCTACCATCAACCCGAGTCCGCGCCGGCCGCTCATGCACCCGCAGCCTCGGCTGCCGCTGCGCCTGCTGAAGCACCCGGTCCCGTGGTGTCGGGTCATGTCGTGAAGGCGCCGATGGTCGGTACGTTCTATCGCTCGCCCAACCCCGGCGCCTCGCCTTTCGTTGAGGTCGGGCAGACGGTAAAAGAGGGCGACGCCCTGTGTATCATCGAAGCGATGAAGCTGCTCAATGAAATCGAGGCCGACAAGGCCGGCGTCATCAAGGAAATCCTGGTTGAGAACGGCGAGCCTGTGGAATACGGTCAACCCCTGTATGTGATTGGCTAATATGTTCGAAAAAATTCTGATTGCCAATCGTGGCGAAATCGCGCTGCGGATTCAGCGCGCATGCCGCGAGCTAGGCGTAAAAACGGTTGTGGTGCACTCCGAGGCGGATCGCGATGCCAAGTACGTGCGACTCGCTGACGAGTCGGTATGTATCGGACCGGCGTCCTCGCGCGACAGCTATCTGAACATGCCCGCGCTCATCTCGGCTGCCGAGGTGACTGACGCCGAAGCGATCCACCCCGGCTACGGCTTTCTTTCCGAGAACGCCGATTTTGCCGAGCGCGTGGAAAAAAGCGGGTTCGTTTTCATCGGACCGCGCCCCGAAACCATCCGCCTGATGGGCGACAAGGTCAGCGCCAAACGCGCGATGATCGAAGCCGGCGTGCCGGTGGTGCCAGGCTCTGCCGGCGCACTCCCGGACGATGCCGAAACCGTTCTGCAGACCGCACGCCAGATCGGCTACCCGGTCATCATCAAGGCTGCCGGCGGCGGTGGCGGACGGGGCATGCGGGTCGTGCATACCGAGGCCGCACTGCTCAACGCAGTGGCCATGACCAAGGCTGAGGCAGCGTCGGCGTTCAACAATCCCGAGGTCTACATGGAGAAATTCCTTGAGAATCCTCGGCACATTGAAATCCAGGTGTTGGCCGACGGTGGTCGCAACGCCGTGTGGCTGGGCGAGCGCGATTGCTCGATGCAACGCCGCCATCAAAAAGTGATCGAAGAGGCACCCGCGCCTGGAGTGGCCCGTCGTCTGATCGAGCGCATCGGCGATCGCTGTGCCGATGCCTGCAAGAAGATGGGCTACCGTGGTGCAGGAACGTTCGAGTTCCTCTACGAGAACGGCGAGTTCTACTTCATCGAAATGAACACGCGTATCCAGGTCGAACACCCCGTCACCGAAATGATCACGGGCGTCGATCTCGTTCAGCAGCAGATCCTCATTGCTGCAGGCGAGAAATTCACGCTGCGCCAGCGCGACATCACGTTCAAGGGCCATGCGATCGAGTGCCGCATCAACGCCGAAGACGCATTCCGCTTTGTGCCCAGCCCGGGGCGTATCACCAACTGGCATGTGCCGGGTGGCCCCGGCGTGCGTATCGATTCGCATGTGTTCAACGGCTATTTCGTACCGCCGCACTACGACTCGATGATCGCCAAGGTCATCACCTACGGCGATACCCGCGACCAGGCGCTGGCACGCATGCGCATCGCGCTGTCCGAAATGGTGGTCGAAGGCATATCCACCAACGTGCCTTTGCACCGTGAACTGGTCCAGGACGCACGTTTCATCGAGGGTGGTACGAGCATTCACTACCTGGAAAACAAACTGGCGCAACGGCCCTGAACGCGATGCGCGAACTGTTGATTCAATGCCCTGAGGCGCAGGCGGAAGCCCTGTCGGACGCACTGCTGGAAGCCGGTGCGCTGTCGGTATCGGTGGAAGACGCCGATAGCGACACCGAACAGGAGCAGCCGTTGTTCGGCGAACCGGGCACCGAGCCTGAGGTGCAGGCCTGGGGGCAGAATCGCGTGATCGCGCTGCTGCCCGAAGACGTGTCGCCTGAAGCCTTGCTGCAGGCAGGCGGGCTGACCGCACAGATCGGCGAGAACTGGTCGGTGCGCGATGTCCCGGACTCCGACTGGGTGCGTCTGACGCAGTCGCAATTCGCACCGATTCACATTGGTGATCGTGTGTGGATCGTCCCGAGCTGGCATCGCGATCATGCCGATGTCGTCGCTTCGGACGCCTCGCAGCCTGATCAGATCCACATCGAGCTCGACCCTGGCCTGGCATTTGGCACCGGTAGCCATCCGACGACGCATCTGTGCGTGCAGTGGCTGGCCAGCACCATGCCCGTCGACAGCGAAGTGCTGGACTATGGCTGCGGTTCGGGCATCCTGGCCATCGCGGCATGCAAGCTGGGCGCGCAGCGCGTGGTCGGCGTGGACATCGACGAACAGGCGGTCACCTCCACGGCGGACAACGCTTCGGTCAACCAGGCGGACGTGCAGGCGTATCTGCCGGACGATCTGCCAGATGGCCAGTTCGACGTCGTGGTGGCCAATATCCTCTCCAATCCGCTGAAAGTGCTGGCACCGATGCTGGCCGGTCGCGTGCGTCCCGCAGGCCACCTGGTTCTGTCGGGCGTGCTCGCCCGTCAGGCAGAAGAGGTCGCAGCGGCCTATGCACCCTGGCTTGTCATGTCGGTCTGGGCCGAGCGTGATGGCTGGGTCTGCCTGGTCGGGCAAAAGCCCTGACCGGGAGCGGCGCCGCCATGGCCTTGACCACACGCTGCCCACAATGTGGGACGACCTTCAAAGTCGTCGCCGATCAGCTGCGCATCCGCAACGGCCTGGTCCGCTGCGGCGTTTGCGCCAGGGTGTTCGATGGCCGGGAGTATCTCGACGAAGCGCCCGCGCAGCCGCCTGCGCCCAGGACGCCCGCCCCCCCGGCACCCGTCGCGCCGCCCCAGCGCTACACGCCGCCCGCTCATTCTGAG
>JAEYZR010000254.1 GCA_023427945.1 Pseudomonadota bacterium
TATTCGACCGGGATCTGCTGGATGCCGGCAAGCAGCCAGCCACCCGACTCGGGCTTGTAGAGGTTCCAGACCTCTTCGAAGCGGAACGCCTCGGCGCCGGGTTGCTCGCGCAGCATGCCCGAGAAGCGGACGCTGGCCAGGTGACCATCGGAAACCGTCTCGATGCCGAGCATCTCGGCGTTCAGCAGAACCACTTCGGTGACGTTGGGCGTCGCGCCGCGCTCGGTCAGTTGCGGCTTGAGTTCGGCCACGAGATCGTCGGTCAGGAAGTCGTGCAGCTTGTCGGTATCACCGGAATCCCAGATGCCCTGGATCTGGATGAACTGCGACTTGGCCTGAGCCAGGAAACGCTGCGTGTCGAAGTCGCCCGGAATGAACCAGTTGCCCTGGGCATCGGACTTGGGCACGGAAGCGCTGGCGTGGTCGGTCGCGGCCACACCGGGGAACGACGCAGCGGGTGCGACCGGCGCAGCGGCCACGGGCGCTACGGGAGCAGGTGCCACGGCGGGCCGTTCTGCTGCCGCGTTTTCACGCCACAGGGGTTGCTGGGGCTGCTGGTCGCGGCGCGAGGCGTTGCCGGCGCCGAAAGCACCTTGCGTGGCGTGACGGGGGCCGCTGTTGCGCAGACGGCGAACGATGAAGATCACAGCAAACACCACCAGGGCGATCAGCAGCATGCTGCCCAGGAATTCGGCCACGGCGCCTGACAGACCCATGTGCGAGAGCAGCGCTGCGATACCCAGACCCGCGGCGATGCCGGCGATGGGGCCGAACCAGCGCGAGGCGCCCGAACGTGCGCCAGCGGCAGCCGTACCTGCGGCGGCACCGGCGACGGGTGCACGGGCCGTCGAGGCAGCGTTGGGGGCTGCGGCCGGCGGCGTGGTGGCGGCACGGTTCTGCATCACGTTGGTGGATTGACGGCCTGCACTCGAGCCGCCGCCCATGCGACGCGCTTCGGCATCGAAGGACACGGCCAACAAGGCAGTGCTGGACACGGCGATGAGCGCCGCCGCAATGAAGCGGGAAAACGAACGCTTGGACATAATTGGAGGCTCCTCGAATGCGGTGGCTCTACGCTCGACCGCCTTCCTTACAGAAAACTGAATGTTGACAGAATAACGGACAATACGTGCGCCGACAAGTTCGAATCAGCCTGGCTGCACTGAAATGATGCGCATGTGCACAACGAGCGAGCCTGACGGCGGATTTCGTGTCACCGGCCGCCACTCGTGCCGGGGCCCAGGGGGGCGTCCGATGCGCCCCCGCCGAGCGGAAAGCGTTATTTCGCCGCTTCCATATGCTCCGTGAGCGACCGGACGAAGCCCTGCATGACGTCATTGCGTTCACGCTTGTCATGCGCCTCGATCGAAGCGAGATACTGAATTTCCATCACGCGGCCTTTCATGGGCGTCACGCAATAAACCATTTCAGCCTTTTTATTCTGCGGCGTGCGCAGGCAGGCAAGCTTGCGACCTGCAGCAGCGATCTCGAACTGCTCGGGATCGGGCCAACGCTCATCCGCCATATTCTTGCGGATGCCTGCAATGGAGCGCTCGACGACCTGTTCATCGTCATTGGCGACCGCCTCGGGCTTGTTCATCGGCCAGCCCACGATACGGACATTGGCCATCGATGATCCATCGTCGGCTTCGTATTCAGCGGTGGACATGTGCTTGGAGGGGGTGGTGTTCTTCTTTTTCAACCTGTGCCCTTCGGGGGCATTCTTGCCTTCGGGCCAGAATCTGAAGAAGTCGTTCGTTTTGTACCCGTCGATGGCACCGGCGTCCTTGGCACTGGCAGCACCGGGCAACAACAGCGACAAAGCAACTGCAACCACACTCAACCGTCTCACTATCATCTGTAGTCGTTCTCCTCTATAGCCTGTGAAGATGGGTTCACACAAGTTGCAGGGAGCAAGTCCGATGCCACCCTGCATACCGTTTTCAGCGGCTTGCACCGGAAGTCACACTTTAGCAGCCGGCCAGAACGCGCCCGGATGGCATCAGTCGAGGCGGATACCTTCGTGCAGGGCCACGACACCGGCGCTCAGGTTGAAGTGCTGCACCCGTGCCAGCCCGGCATCGCGCAGCATGCCTGAGAGGGTTTCCTGATCCGGATGCATGCGGATGGACTCGGCCAGATAACGATAGCTTTCGGCGTCGCCCGCCACGCGTTGGCCCAGCCAGGGAAGGATCTTGAAGGAATACCAGTCATACACCGGCGCGAGCGGTTTGGCCACGCGAGAGAACTCCAGCACCATGAGCTTGCCGCCCGGCTTGAGCACCCGGCGCATTTCGGCCAGCGCACGATCCTTGTGCGTCATGTTGCGCAGACCAAAAGCGACCGTGACGCGATCGAAATAGCCATCGGGAAACGGCAGTTGCTCGGCATCGCACACCGCGGTGGGAAGCACCACGCCGGCGTCCAGCAGGCGATCGCGACCGACGCGCAGCATGCTGTCGTTGATGTCGGTCAGCCAGACTTCGCCTTGCGGACCGGCGGCCCTGGCGAAGGCCCGTGCGAGATCGCCCGTTCCGCCTGCAATGTCCAGGATCTTCATGCCGGGACGTACACCGGCGCGTGCAATGGTGAAGGCTTTCCACACACGATGCAGGCCCACGGACATCAGGTCGTTCATGACGTCGTA
>JAEYZR010000301.1 GCA_023427945.1 Pseudomonadota bacterium
ACGCCACCACACGCGCACCCAGCCTGGACATCAGATCCACGACCGCAGCCCCCAGACCGCGGGCACCACCCGTCACCAGGACGCGCTTGCCTGCCAATTGCAGATCGAACGTCATGGCGCGATCTCCAGCGAGGCGATCTTGCCGCGTTCCAGGGTGAAGGCATAACGCAGCTGGACAGGGCTGCCGGGGAAATTGCCGGCCACTTCGCTGGTCACGATGCAGGTGCGATCCAGTGTCTCCACCTTGCAAGGCTGCACGACATAGGTGTACTTGGCAGACGAAGCGCCTTTCCATGCCTCGATCTGGGCTGTGCCGGTATGGATCTTCTTTTCATCCAGCACCCGTCCGTCCGGCGTGAAGCAGCGGGCAACCGCGCGGCCATCGTGCTGGTCCGCGGTGAAATAGGCGGCGATCGGTTCGGGAAGGTCGAGCGTTTGCATTCTGGTGTCTCCGTTGTGGTGGGCGGCGCCAGATTGACGTGTTCCTTCTGGTAATAGAATCACCTACTATCTGAGCAGGCTATGTAGAAACGAGTGCACAATGCGCGGCGCTGAATTCGCAGAACTGAAGGCGTTCGTCGCCGTCGTGGACAGGTCCAGCTTCGCCAAGGCCGCGGATCACCTGGGGCTGTCGCGGTCAGCCCTCAGCCAGACCATCCGCCAGCTGGAGTCGCGGCTGGGCGTGCGCTTGTTGAACCGGACGACACGCAGTGTTTCTCCGACCGAGCCGGGGCGGCGGCTGCACGAACGCATGGCGCCGATGCTGCGTGAAATGGACGCGGCCGTGGCGGAGGCGGTCGACACACGCACGCACGCCTCGGGCACGCTGCGCATCAATACGCTCAGCATGGCCGCCAAGCGACTGATCGCGCCACGCTTGGGACGTTTTGCACGGGCCCATCCCGATGTGGTGCTGGATATCGTGATCGATGACACCTTGAGCGACATTGCCGGAGAGGGCTTCGATGCCGGCATCCGCGTGGGCAATCGCCTGCAGAAGGACATGGTGGCGGTCCGGATGACGCCGGATGTCGAACTGCTGGCCGTCGCATCGCCGGAGTACCTTGCCCGCCACGGTGAACCGAGAACGCCTGCGGATCTAAGTCGTCATACCTGCATCAATTGGCGCTTCCCCGGCAGCGGCAGGATCGCGGGCTGGGAATTCAGTAAAAAGGGCAAAACGGTCGAGTTTTTTGGCGAAGGCAGCGTGATTTCCAACCACCAGGACATCATCGTGCCGGCGGCGTTGCAAGGGCTCGGCATCCTGTATGCCTACAACGACGATGACATCGTCGAGGCACTGCGCGATGGCCGACTGCGGCGCGTGCTGGCGGACTGGTCGCCAACGGTGCCCGGTCTGTATCCGTACTACTCGAGCCGACGGCACATGCTGCCGGGGTTGCGGGCCTTCATCGACTGCATGCTGGATCGTGATCTGGGCGATGAGGCATCTATACCCTCCGCGCATGAGTGATATGCACTCCCGCTCTTCTTCTCGCATGGTCCCGAAGGTAGATTTCCCTGACAATCTGTCACGGAGTGACCTATGCAGACTCGCACCCGCCTCCGCACTCTGGTGCTCGGCTTGCCCTCCACAGTGCTCTGGATGGCGGCTTCCCTCTGCCCCACGACCGCCATGGCCAACGAGCCACTGCAGATCGATGCGCAAGGAAGTTTTCTCGCCGGTGGCGTGGAAAAGACGGAGCCAGGCACGTTCGATCCTTTGAAGCCCTCGCGTCCGGAGGGCCAGAGCTACCACGGCGATCACGTCTATGCCTTCTACCAGAAGCCGGTGAACGCGCGTCCGCTGCCGATCGTAATGTGGCACGGCGCGGGCCAGTCATCCAAGAGTTGGGAAACGACTGCAGATGGGCGCGAGGGCTTCCAGAACCTGTTCCTGCGTCGTCGCTTCACTACCTACCTGATCGATCAGCCGAGGCGAGGAAAAGCCGGCCGAAGCATGGTCGAGGCGACGTTGAAGCCCGTGGCAGACGATCAGATGTGGTTCAACCAGTTCCGCATTGGCCTCTGGCCGAACTACTTCAAGGGAAGCCAATTCCCGAAAGGGGAGGCCAGCCTTGACCAGTTCTTTCGCTCGGTCACGCCCAACACGGGCCCATTCGACCTCGAGGTAGTCTCTGACGGGGTAGCTGCCGTGCTGCAGAAGACAGGGCCTGCCATCCTGTTTACCCATTCGCAGGCGGGAGGCCCTGGCTGGATGACGGCGATAAAGAGCCCGAACGTTCGCGCAATCGTCGCCTTCGAGCCAGGCAGCAGCTTCGTGTTTGCAGAGGGCGATGCGCCAGCACCGATTCCAAGTGCTTTCGATACCGTCGCACCTGCCGTGGTTTCGCCGGCGAAATTCAAGGCGCTGACCCGGATCCCGATTCTGGTGCTGTATGGCGACAACATCCCTGACAAGCCCGTTGACCTGCCCGCGCAGGACAGCTGGCGGGCACGGTTGGAGATGGCCCGCGCTTGGCGCGACGCGGTCAATCGGCAGGGCGGGGACGTCACCCTGATCCATTTGCCGGACATGGGAATCCGTGGCAACAGCCACTTCCTGTTCTCGGACCTCAACAACGTTCAGATCGCCGATCTGGTGAGTGAGTTCCTGGCGAAGAAGAATCTGGATCATTGAGCCGGAATGCCTCGTGCATTGATCGCGCCATGAAAGGAATGTGGCGCGCCGGTGATGCGTCGCCCGCCGACTCATAATTCATATCATTCATGCATGAGTGATATCCGGCTGATGCTCTTTTTCCATGAGTGCACGGCGGTTAGTTTGACGCCTGATCCCCCGCCGCCGTGGGCACTCCATATGCACCGGCAGGGGTAACGTCCGAACTGGGAGCACTTGAATGAAGCACATCGTGCACGCCACGCTGTTGGCGATGTCTCTAGGCGTGGCGGCAGGCAGCGCGTCCGCCGCCGACTACACGCTCAACCCCTTCAAATTGGCTTACGAAGGTGCGATCACGCGTAATGTGCCCAGCGAGGTCAACGTCCATCCGGTCTCCTATCCGCTCAATGGAATCGAGATCGCGGCGAACTTCTACACGCCGGCCAACTTCGATGCCGCGCGGAAATACCCGACCATCGTGGTCGCCCATCCCAATGGTGGGGTCAAAGAGCAGGTGGCCGGCCTGTACGCGCAGCGTTTGGCGGAGCAGGGCTATATCGCCATTACCGCCGATGCGGCCTATCAGGGGGCGAGCGGCGGCCAGCCGCGCAGCGTGGACACGCCTTCCCACCGTATCGAAGACATTCACGGCATGGCGGACTTCATCAGTCGATTCCCCTGGGTCGACACCACGCGCCTGGGCGTGCTGGGCATCTGTGGTGGCGGTGGCTACTCACTGGCGGCCGCGCAGACCGACAAGCGGTTCAAGGCTGTCGCCACGATCAGCATGTTCAACTCTGGCCGTGTACGCCGCAACGGCTATGCCGACTCGCAGCTGGACACCATCCAGCAGCGCCTGCAGCAGGCTTCGAATGCGCGCGCACAGGAAGCTGCCGGCGGCGACGTGCTGTACTCCGGCGACGCCAACCTCACCGACGAGCAGATCGCCAAGCTTCCCTTCGATCTGTATCGGCAGGGCTATGCGTACTACTGGAAGACGCATGCCCATCCCAACTCCACCTTCCGCTACACCACCAGCAGCCTGCTGGACCTGATGCGTTGGGACGCCACCGACCAGATCGAGCTCATTCGCCAGCCGCTGCTGATGATTGCCGGCAGCAAGGCTGACAGCCTGTACATGACCCAGGACGCCTTCGCCAAGGCCACCGGTACCACCGACAAACAACTGGTGCTGCTGGAGGGCGCTACGCATATCGAAACCTACTGGGTACCGAAGTACGTGGATGCCGCCGTCGCCTCGCTGACCACGTTCTACAGCCGGACCCTTGTGCCATGAGGGCGCCTGGCAAATCCACCGCGCAGCGTGCGCTGCTGGGCGCTGCACTGAGCGTGGCGGCACCATTCGCCGGCGCGGTCGAACCCCCCACGCAGCAGATCACCCGAGCGGGAACGCAGTCGTCCGTGGCCGGTCCGGCAGCGACCTTCGTCGGCAAGGTGCGGGTAGATCCGCTGTTCCCGGCGGACGAGGAAGTGCAAGCCTCCTCCGCATACGTCAGCTTTGAGCCGGGTGCGCGCTCGGCCTGGCACACGCATCCCGCCGGTCAGCGACTGGTGGTTACCTCCGGCGTTGGGCTGACCCAGGAATGGGGAAAGCCGGCGCAGCAGATACACGCCGGGGATGTGGTGGTGTGTCCTGCGGGAGTCAAGCATTGGCACGGCGCCGCACCGCACAGCGCGATGACTCACCTCGCAGTAACCGCTGTGGAAGAGGGCAAATCGGTTGTCTGGCTTGAGCCGGTCAGCGATGAAGCGTATCGCGAGGCGTCTGCGAGCATCGACACGCCCGTTGCCGGACCGCTTTCGTCCAGGCAGCAGGCCATTGCGCTGATTGCAGCCGCTGCGGCCAGCAGCGACGTGCCCCAGCTCAATGCCGCCTTGCGCCGGGGACTGGATGCTGGCCTGACGCTGAGCGAGACAAAGGAAGTGCTCGTGCAGCTGTATGCCTATGCGGGGTTCCCAAAGAGCCTCAACGCCTTGGGCGAGCTGATGAGCGTCGTGCGCGCACGTGAGGCGCAGGGCATCGCCACCGCGCCCGGGCAACCGCCCACCGGGAAGGTTCCCGTGGGCGATGCACTCCGCGCGGTGGGCACCGCCAATCAGACCCGGATCTCCGGTGCCCCGGTGACCGGGCCCGTCATGGACTTCGCCCCCATCATCAACCAGTTCCTGCAGACGCACCTGTTCGGCGACATCTTCGAGCGCGACAACCTGGACTGGCAAAGCCGTGAACTGGCGACGGTGGGTGCACTGGCAGTGATGCCCGGCGTGGAGGCGCAGCTGCGCTCGCACATGGCGGCCAGCCAGCGCGTGGGCCTCAGCCGCGCACAGTTGCAGCACGTGGCCGAGCTGCTGGCCCACAACGGTTACGCGGCCGCATCCACCCGCGCGGTGCAGGCGTTGGAACAGGCCAGGGCACCTTCGCCGTGACCACTCCTCCGCTCAATCCCGATAGCGCAACGCATCACGCAACAGGGTGAACGCAGGCGACGACTGCCTGCGACTCGGGTAGTACAGATGGTAGCCGGGGAAGGAGGGGCACCAGTCCTGCAGGACATGGACCAAGGTGCCCGCCTGCACGTGGGAGCGCACCAGATCCTCGGGCATGTAGGCCAGCCCCAGCCCCTCCAGCGCGGCGCCCAGGCGCAGCGCGATGTTGTTGAACACCAGTTGGCCTTCAACCCGTACTTTCAGTTCCTGCCCCTTTTTCTCGAACTCCCACGCGAAGATGCCACCATGGGTTGGCAGGCGGATGGTGATGCAGTTGTGCCGGGTGAGGTCGTGCGGCGATTTCGGTTTCGGATGGCGCTGGAAATAGGCAGGCGATCCGACCACGGCCATGCGCAGGTCAGGCCCAACGCGCACGGCAATCATATCCTTGGCCACCTGTTCGCCCATGCGGATGCCGGCGTCGAAGCCCTCGGCGACGATGTCGGTCAACCCGTAGTCGACGATCACTTCGATGTTCAGATCGGGATTGGCCGGCAGCAGCCTGCCCAGTACCGGCTGCATCACGGTGAGCGCGGCATGTTCACCTGCCGTGATGCGGAGGCGACCAGCGGGCTTGTCGCGGAAAGCGTTGAGCTGGGCCAGCTCCGTGTCGATTTCCTCGAAGCGCGGTGCAATCACCCGCAGCAGCTGCTCCCCGGCCTCGGTGGGCGAAACACTGCGGGTGGTACGGGCAAGCAGGCGCACACCCAGGCGCTCTTCCAGCTGACGCATCGATCGGCTCAGGGCAGGCTGGGACATGCCCAGCTGGGCGGCAGCCCGGGTAAAACTGCGCTCCCGCGCCACCAGGACGAACATGGCCAACTGGTCGTAGTTCTCTACGCTCATTGATGCGCACCGGATATAAGCGATATCCGATTATGCCTCTGCAAGAATGTGTTTGGGGGGCGTAGATTGGCGCCATGACCCTTCCAACCCCCAATCACGGTCGCCGGGCAGTGGTCGCCGCCCTGGCCTCGCTGCCGCTGGGATGCTCCCCTGCGGAGCCGCAGGAGGGCGCGGCCGCGGGTCGATCGAATGCACGGACACTGGTTGCGTGCTTCTCGCGCTCGGGCAACACCCGGGTCGTTGCCGGGCTCATTCATCGCAGCATGCCCAGCCACCTGTTCGAGATACAGCCGGCTGTGGATTATCCGGCGGACTACCTGGAAACGGTGGCCAAGGCGCGGCAGGAG
>JAEYZR010000306.1 GCA_023427945.1 Pseudomonadota bacterium
AAACAACAAGGCGTAGCGGAGACGGCGGGTGAAAGCCCGCCACTATTATGAAAACAGCGTGTGGGTTTAATCCTGGATTCTTGACGGGTCTTGATGTCCACGATTCGTGCGAAATGCTTGAAATGGGTTGGGGTGCTTACAAGAAAATTACCGCCCCTGGAACAGCGCATTCACTAGCCAAACTTGCGCGTTCACTACATATCAACCGAAGTCCGATATCTCAGGCTAACTGGCGTCCGAGTAAAAATATTGTCCACTGCCTAGAACAATTGGGCAGGGACGACAAGCTTCTCAGCATTGGGTTTCATTTAACTGGTCCTGTCAACGATGGAATTGGGAGGTACGGCTTTTCCGCACCATATAAGGCTACAGCAGAGAATGAGACCCGCGCTTGTGCCTTTATTTTTAGGATGCAAGAGGCGAGCCGAAAGGCTGTTTGGCTGGAAAACTCTAACTTCTATTCGACATGTTCGAAAGACATTTGGAAGGCGGTGAATAGTGCAAACAGAATCAGTCGCCTCACTGGGTGCAAATTGATAATTGATTTGGCGCACCTATGGATAGATTGTACGAATAACAGGCTGCCACCTACCGCTCTCCTTGGTGCGATCGAATGGCAAGATGTCGTAGAGCTTCATTTATCTGGGGTTAAGCGCGGAAATGATGGCACTTACCATGATTCGCATGGTGATTTGGTTCATGAGGGCTGTTGGGAGCTGTTGAACCAGGTGATAAGCCTTGGCCTGATCGGCGAAGAAACGTGGGTCAATATCGAGCATAGTGACCGAAACTGGATGGGCAGGGGGCATCAATACACTTGCGACTTTGAGCGATTGGCAGAAATCAAAAAGACTACAAAAAAATTAGATTGTTCCACTGCAAGCAGAAATAGCGAAGAGTATGCAGTTCGTTTTGTTGAAAGACAGGTGGCCCAGCTGTACTTAAATTTTCCGCAGGTATGCGAGTGTCAGGGACTAGATCCAAAACAAGTGCTTCGTGATTGGAGTAACCATCTCAAGAAAGGGAGAGTGATGGTTTCGCTGCAGGGGGACTCGATGGGTGACATGTGGGGCTTCAAAGAAGTGTTCCTAGCTGACGCATTCAAGGCATTCTTTGAGGAGAGAGTCAATGATGGTGGGAATAAATTGGACCGGCGCATTAAACGCTGAACTTGTAGAAAGCCTAGCAAGATCCGGAAAAATCGACTTTGTCGAGATTATGGTCGACAACTTTCTGTGCTGCGACCCGGATTCGGTAAAGAAAGTTCTGCAGGGTCTGCCCTGCGCCTTTCATATTATGAACTCTCAGTTCCTGACTGCAGATTGTCGTGAACTCCAGTGGTGCGCTGGCGAGATTAACGGTCTATCGAATGCCTTATCTCCTATGTATATCTCCGATCATCTTGGCTTGTTTTCTGATCCGGAAGGTCGATCATTTCCTGCAATGATGGAGCTTGACTACTCGGTCGAGGTAGTAGAGATAGTCGCAGAGAAGATATTGTCGTGGTCATCATTGTTGGGTGGGAATTTGCTTCTCGAAAATTACGCTTCGACGCTCCCGTCCCAGATTCGCCAAGCGCAGTTCGTTTGTGAGGTTCTAAAAAAAACCCGTACAAGCCTACTCTTCGATGTATCCAACGCACTTGTCGCAGCAAACAACATTGCCGATCCGCTCGAAGACTGGCTTTCACTTCTTGACTTCACTCATCATCTGCATGTCGGGGGCTACAAGGCAACCACGTTCCATCCAACCTTCCTTGTCGACGATCACACGACAGCACTCTCTGCGGCATCGCTCAGAACGATATCTGAGGTAACTACGCTTGGTGACGTTCATAGCATCTGTCTTGAACACGATGGCGACCACTCTCAACAGACTTGGCTTTCCGAAATTGGGGCGATTCGAGATGCTTGTCGCTAACATTAATTCATTGGATCGACGCCGACTTAAGCGGGCCATTCAGTCGACCTCCCAGAATCGATGCGTTGCTGACTCATATGTCCTGTTAATTTGGGATGCGTGGCGTGATGCGTTGACGCGATTAGTTCCATCATCGGAGCAATATCTAGCCTATGGTGAAGCCGGAAGATTTTTCTATTGGCTCGACGAAAAGGACGTCGGGGTCGATTGGTCATTCTTCGTTCGCTTCGCGCATTATGTGGTCAAAACGCTAGGTGTTTCCGACGTGCAACTTGTCTTGGAATGCTGCGCGGCTTCGGCAAGTCAATGGACTTACCAGGACAGGACCGAGTTGCGGAAAATCTGGTTAGGCTCCCGCCTGTTGAACGGGCGGCTCATAGTGGGAGAAAAGAAGAGCTGTGCCTGGCTATCACGACGAATTTATATAACATCAGCCTCATGCAAAAGTGCTTCCCATATCAGCCTAAGCGCAGACGACCCAGGGTTACTTTTCCGACTGATTGGAACGAATGACAGTCTAGGTGTCCCTTGCTGACCACACTCGTCCGCCTATCACTGTCGTTAGGCGTTGCCAGGCTGATTGCGATCACGATGCCGATGGCAGATGTCATTTTGCTTGCTCACTTTGCACCAGATGATCTGCCGTCCTTTGCACTAGGTGCGCAGTGGGCGCAGATGGGCGTGGTGGCATGTGGGGCTCTGGGTGTGGCTATAACGATTGCATTGCCAAGATGCGTATCCGTGCGGCGAGCAACGTGGTTACCCGCCGTGCTATCTACGGCAATTTCCTGGGGAGCCTGTATCGCCCTGTTCACTGGGGCACTGGCCCTGGCGCCAACGTCATTGCCGACCAGCGGGTGCGTGACCGCGATCCTTGCGGCAGGAATGCTACCGTTGAGTATCTACGCTGCACTGGCATCCTTTTATCAGTGTGTTGGACAATCGAACCGAGTACTCAGGTGGGCTGTTCTGGCGGGCTTGCTCAACTTTACTCTTGATCTACTTTTCATCAACGCAGTAGATCCTGCCGTAGGGGTGGCCTGCGCGACTGCATTGTGTTGGAGTGGTTTATGCATGTTGACCCTATATCAGACATGTAGGCAAAACTTTGTGTCGCCGAGCGTCCTTTGGAATAATTTCGCACATCGCAAGCAACTGCGTCGGCCCTGGAAAGCGATACGTAGGACCAAACGTAGAGCGCTCGCCAAGATTGCCTTGCCGGATTTCTTCTCAAAGGTAGGCTTCGTCGGTGCGATGGGGATTGGTTTCTGGTGGTTGAGCTCTGCGCTGAGTAGCAAAGATATTGCGACACTGGCGGCAGCACTGAACTATATGAATCTTGTCTTCGTTCTGGTGGTTGCCACCATTACTGCGTTTGGCATAACGTTTCTTGGTACGGGCGTGTCATTGAACCATCGCCGCTATGCAGTCCATGCCGGCTTCGCGCTTGCCCTCTTTCAAGCTGCGTTCTTTTGCATAAGCCCAATCGCCTCGTACATCTACTTTGGTGAAATAAGTCTGTACTTCCTGTGGGCGATCAATCTTTCAACGTTGGTTGTCCTTGTGGACGGCGCCGCGCTTTTTTTGATTACCTTGCTTCGTATGTATGGCGTAGCCACTCTTCCACCGTATATACGTCTTCTGATGTTTCCTTGTGCGGCATTTGTCATTGGCGTTTCAGATGCCGTGTCTTTCAACGTCACGGCACTTGCCATGCTGTTGGGCAACGTCATCGTCGCGCTGTGTCTGTGTGGTGTCTGCGTGATCTATTTTCGAGCGTCAACCTCATCACGCGTTGGCGTCAGATAGGTTTCGCTCGATTTGAATGCGAATCCACCGCGCATGTCAGGCCCGGCAGAAGGCCCGGACGTCGTCCTGGGTGAGCGCTATGTCTATGGCCGCGTCGGCGTCCATGTTTTCCAGTGCGTCGACCATCGCCTGGAACATGGACAGCGCCGCCGGAGAAAGGCTGCGCCCCTTCTTTTTGACCACGTAGAGCTTGCGGCGTATTGGCGGACGGGTCAGCAGAGCGAAGCGTAATCCCTCCATCACCAGCGGTTTTGCCGCGAGCGCCGGCAGGACACTGAATCCGAACCCACGTCTTATCAAGGACTGAAGCGGTGCCACGCTGCTGACCTCATAGGCCGTGTCCTTGAACAGATTGGCAATTCTCGGCTCCCTGTCCAGAATCATCCTTATGCCGTTGTCCTGGCTGAGCCGCACCATCGTGTGGGGTCTCAGGTTATTCCAGGTCAGCGGGGCCTGCTCGTCATCCAGTGCGTGGCCAGCGACATACACCGCACCGTAGGCGTCGGTCAGCAGCAACGCGGCGTCAAGTTCCGGCAGCGATTCGAACAGCGTGGTGACACCAAAGTCGGCTTCGCCCGACAACACTTGTTGTGCCACGCTTTTGGTTGTGCCCTCCGTGAGGCGCACATGGATGCCGGGATAATCCGACGCGAGTTGAACCAGGGCTGGCGTCAGGACGTAGGTGATGAAGGAGCTGGCCGCACACACGGACACCGAACCGCGTTCGCGTTCGGCCGCCATCTGCAAGTCGTCCAGCGCGTCTTCCAGGTCGCGCAACAGTCGTTTGGCGACAGGCAGGAACAGGCTGCCTTGTTGAGTGGGCAACACGGAACGAGTCGACCGGTCGAGCACTTGCAGACCGATTTCGTCTTCCAGGGCCTTGACCGAGGAGGTCAAGGTCGATTGCGTGACATGCAGGCGCTCGGCCGCCTTGGTGAAGCTGCCTTCGGACGCCACGGCCACGAAGGCCCTGATCTGCTTGAGAGAAATGTTAGCCATTGATTTAATCGATTAATCGATAAAAATTATTCGATTGTTCGGATTTGTGCGCCAGTTTAATCTTTTCCTCATCATGTCACCAACATCAAGGATTGCGATGGATACGACGGCTGAGACTCTGGTGCAGGACGCACCCAAATCCATTACAGGACCCTCGGCCTGGTACGGGCGCGAGATGGCTGCCAGCAACGAATGGATCATGCAGCTTGGACCTGAAGACATAAGCGAGATCGACCAGGCGATCAAGGCCTTTCATGACCAGGGCCTGTCGATGGCCCAGATCAGTCGCGACACATTCCGCTTGCCCACACTGTCGAAAAAACTTGATGGCGTGCTCGACGACATTCTGAATGGGCGGGGCTTCGTGCTGATACGGGGGCTTCCCGTCGAGCGCTACGGTAAAGGCGATTCGGCGGTTGCCTACCTGGGTATCAGCGCTCACCTGGGCAGTTTCCGCTCGCAGAACGCCAGGGGACACCTGCTGGGTCATGTCCGGGACATGGGCATGGACATCAATCAGGCAAAAACGCGCTACTACCAGACCAACAGAGGGCTTGAGTATCACACCGACTCCTGTGACATCGTCGGCCTGCTGTGCCTGCAAACGTCCAGACGTGGAGGCGAAAGCAGGATCGTCAGCTCGGTCACGCTCTACAACGAAATGAATGCACGCCGGCCCGATCTGGCCGCCCAGCTGTTTCACGCGTTTCCCACCGATCGTCGCGGAGAAATTCCCGAGGGCATGCTGCCCTGGTTCGAAGTACCCGTCTTCAACTGGGAGGCGCCTTATTTCACGACGATTTATTCCGGGCAATACATACGCAGCGCCCAGAAGAACTGCCCCGAGGCGCGACGTCTGACGTCGCTGGAAATCGAGGCGCTGGAAATGCTGGACAACCTCACCAATGATCCGGCGATCAACCTGCAGATGGAGTTCAAGGTGGGTGACATGCAGTTTCTGCATAACCACCAGATTCTTCACTCTCGTACCGATTTCGAGGACTGGCCAGAGCTTGAGCGGCGGCGTCATCTGCTGCGGGTCTGGTTGGCGCCGAAGAGCGCCAGGCCCCTTCCCGAGAGTTTCGCGTCGCGGTATGGCTCGCTGGAGCCTGGAAATCGAGGCGGCATTGTCGTCAAGGACACTCGCCTGAACTTCACGCTCGACGATATGTAAGCGGTAAGGTGGGCCTCAGGCTTCATCTTCAATGCCGGGGCGCCACAGTCAACATCGGGGGGAGACAAAAATGAGAAAAACCATGATGTGGCAGAGCGCTGTGGTCCTGGCGTCATGCTTCTGTGCCAACAGTCTTGCGGCGCCTTCAGCCACCCAGTGGCCCGACGGACCGATAGAGATCATCGTGCCATACAGCGCCGGCGGTGCTGTCGACGTGTTGACCCGCATCATTGCAAAAGAGATGAGCGCCGATCTCGGTCAGCCGATCATCGTTCAGCCGCGTCCGGGTGGCGAAGGCAATATTGCTGCGATGGCGGTGGCCAGGGCCAAGCCGGACGGTCGCACCCTTCTTTCCAGTTCGGGTGTGCTCACCAGCATCCCTGTGATGTTCGAGAATACGGGCTGGAGCGCAAAAGACTTTGCACCAGTGGGTCGCTTTGCGACGTCCTCAGGCTTTGTCGTGTCGTCGGCAACGCTGCCGGTGAAATCGATACCCGAACTGGTTTCCTACGTCCAAAAGAATCCTGGCCTGCCCAGTGCCGTGCTCATTGGCGGCGCGTTCACGACGTTTGTCACCAGGACGCTGGCCAATGAGGCAAAAATCGATTTGCTGTTCGTGCCATACCAGGGTGCGGCTCAGCATATGACCGACTTGTATGAGGGCCGGGTGGCCCTAGCGACTGTGTCAGGCAATCTTGCCTGCGGCGCCATCAACGATCAGAAACTCAGGGTCCTGGCCATTACGGGGCAGGAAAGATCAAAGGCGGCACCGGATGTTCCGACGATGGCAGAGCTTGGTTTGCCGGGGGTCAATACGCAGGGCTGGTATGGCCTGCACGCTCCCGCTGGCACGCCGCCGGACCGCATCGACCGGTTGGCGCGAGCGCTGGAGAAGGCCGTGCAGACGGACAGTGTGCGGCTCTCGCTGGAGAAAGCCTGTGTCACCGTGGCCTACCAGGGCCCCGATGCGCTTGCCGAGTTCGTGCAGCAGGACATCAAGCGTTGGGAAAAAGCGGTCGCGCTCATGAATTCGCAAGAAAGCGCCAAGCGCGCTATGGAGGGCAAGGCCAAGTCGCCTTGACGCCATGCCACGGCGCGTGGCTAAGCGAGGTCGCGTCCTGTTCCCTGCCAACCCTCTACGGATGGCATGGCCTGCGTGGCCGTGCTCTCCTGCGTGCACAGTTCTAGCCCACGCTGCACCACATTGGTGTGCTTTCTCTTAGAGGCGCGGGCAGGTCGCGTCCGGTTGGATTCGATCTTGTATACCAGCAGATATCCAAGCACCGCATCGTCTCTGGCTTTGCGCCAGTTGGCCTCCCGCGTGGCAAAAACTTGGCATGGATGTTGCATTAGTGGTGGGCATGACACATCACGGTGCACCTCCCGCCTCCATGAACAAACACACGCTGGATATCGAATCCGTCACCCATCGATATGGGGATTTCGTAGCGGTCGATGATGTTTCGCTTTCCGTGAACGCGGGCGAGATCATCGCGTTGCTGGGACCTTCTGGCTGCGGCAAGACATCGCTGCTGCGCATCATCGCCGGGTTCGTCAAGCAGACCGAGGGCCGTGTGCGGGTCGATGGCCGACTCATCGACGACTTGCAGCCTGACAAGCGCAACATCGGCGTGGTGTTCCAGAACTATGCCTTGTTCCCGCACATGACGGCTGCGCAGAACGTGGCGTATGGCTTGCAGGCACGCGGCCGCAGTCGCGCCGACATTGCTGCGCGCGTGGCGCAATGCCTGGATATCGTGCAGTTGCCCCAGGTTGCCGATCGCTATCCTCGCCAACTTTCCGGCGGGCAACAGCAGCGCGTCGCGCTGGCGCGTGCGATTGCCATCGAGCCGCAGATTCTTCTGCTGGACGAGCCGTTCAGTGCCCTGGACAAGAACCTGCGCCTGGATATGCAGATCGAGATCAAGCGCCTGCAACGTAGCCTGGGATTGACGGCCATCCTGGTGACGCACGATCAGGAAGAGGCCATGAGTGTGGCCGACCGGATCGCCGTGATGAACCGGGGGCGCGTCGAGCAATTGGGGTCGCCCACGCAAGTCTACGATCAGCCGCAGACGCTGTTCGTCAACAGTTTCATCGGCACCACCAATCTGTTGCCCGGCCAGGTCCTGGCCACGAATGCACAGACGACGGATATCGCGCTGGACGCGGGTGCCACGCTGAGCGTGCCGGCTCAGTCGGCGATGCGCGCAGAGCAACGGGTCACCGTTTCGATCAGGCCCGAGCAACTGATGCTCACTTCACGACAGGCAGGCGGGATGTGGCCTGTGGACGTGAGCATGAGCATGCCCATCGGGCCGACTGTCGTACACCAGGCGTGGACCTCCGACCGTGTCGCGTTGAAGGTCACAGCCGCGCGCACGCACCAGTCCCCGCCCATCACGGGATCGGCATGGTGCGGCCTGTTGCCCGAGGCCCGCCCGGTGGTTTTTGCAGCGGCCTGAGCCAACGATACCTGCAGCGGTTTCGCAGTCTTTCCTTCGTAGTCTTCATTTGTAGCCTTCATCAAGGAGCAAGCATGACGCACAGTCCTATCCGGCGCCAAATCCTGGCAGGCGCTGCCGCAATGGGGAGTTTGGCAATGTTGCCCAGAATCGCTCACGCCAAGGGAAGCGTGACCGGTGCGATCTATCCCGGCTCCTGGGAGACCGCCTATCGCAGCATCGTCGCCCCGGCCTTGAAGAGTGCGCACGATGTGCAACTCGAACTGCAACCCCTGTATGCCGTCGATCAGATCTCCAAGGCGCGTGCGGCCCGAGGCAATCCCCTGTTCGACACATTCCTGCTCGATCCGGGACCTCGTGTGACCGCGATCGACTCGGGTCTGTTCGAGAAATTCGATGGTTCGCGACTCTCCAATGCCTCGAAGCTGCAGCCGTTCATGATCGACGAATATGGGGTGACGGTGGCTGCGCAGTTCGTGGGCATCGCCTACAACCCCAAGAAGTTCAAGGAGCCGCCCAAGGACTGGAAAGACCTCTTCACCGAGCCCTTTGTCTCGCGCCTGGGGCTGACGGGATTCCAGACCACGTTCGGTACGGTGTCCATCATCGAAATGGCCAAAGCCTTTGGGGGATCGGAAACGGATGTCGAACCCTTCTTCACCGAACTCAAGAAAGTGCTGCCCAAAGTCGCTGCCATTGGCGCCCCGGCGTCCATGCCCAGCCTGTTCCAGCAGGGACAGTGCGACATCATGTATGCCAACACGCAAACCGTCGGCACGCTCAAGGCACGTGGCGTGGACATCGAGTTCATCAAGCCGGCCAGCGGCGTGATCACCTTCTTCACGACGATGCATATTGCCAAGGGGGCGGCGGACGTCGACAACGCCTACAAATACATCGACACGGTGCTTCAGGCCAAGGTGCAGGATGAGTTGATGAAGGCGCCGTACTACATGGCGCCCGTCAGTTCGGATGTCACGCTGGAGGCCGATCTGCCGCTGCGCAACCTGAGCGAAATGTCGGGCATGGTGCAGCACGACTGGAACAAGATCAATCCCTTGCGCGCGGGCTGGATCGAGCGCTTCAACAAGGAAGTCGCACGTTGACCGCAGCCACTGTCCAGACCGGGCGGTGGCAACTTGCGTTGCCATTGACCCTGGCATTCCTGGCTTTTTTCACGGCCCCCCTGCTGATGCTGCTGATCGTGAGCGGCTTTGCCGACGATCAGATCACGCAGCCCGGCATCGATACATGGCGCAAGTTTGCGGGAGATCCGTTTTACTGGAGGGTCACCTACAACACCCTGAAGCTGGGTGCCCTGACCGTATGCGCGACGATTCTGGTGGGGTATCCGCTGGCCATCGTCTACATGCACGCCAGCGAACGCTGGCAGCGCATCCTGCTGTTCATCATCATCATGCCGGTGCTGCTCTCGGTCGTGGTGCGCACTTTTGCCTGGATCGTCATCCTGGGCCACGACGGCGTGGTCAATCAGGCGGTCATGGCGCTGGGGCTCAGTCCCACGCCTTTGCGGCTCTTGCAGACTGAACTGGGGCTGATCATCTCGCTGACCCAGATCGAGATGCCCATGATGCTGTTGCCGCTGATCAGTGTCATGTCCAAGATCGACCGCAACCTGCTCGATGCGTCCACCGCTCTGGGTGCGTCGCGCTGGCGCACGCTGTTCAAGGTGATCGTGCCCTTGAGCCTGCCCGGCCTGATCGCAGGCTGCACGCTGGTGTTCGCCAGTTCGACGACGGCCTTCATCTCGCAATCGATCATCGGAGGCAATCGCCTGGTGTATCTGCCGCTGGTCATCTGGCAGCAGTCGCTGGTGGTCTACAACTGGCCGCTCGCAGCCGTGGCCGCGATCGTGCTGCTGGTGTCGGTATCGGTGTGCATCGCATTGATTGCCTTGCTGGGTAGGCGAGGAATGAGGTATTTGCATGTCTAGACGCAATTCCGTGGGCGACCTGACCTACCACATCACGGTGGGCACCATTGCCGCGTTGGCGCTGCTGATCCTGCTGGGGCCGGTCGTGATCGTGCTGATCACATCGTTCAGCGATAGCCAGACCTTGAAGTTTCCGCCGACCGGCGTTTCTCTGGACTGGTATCGCAAGCTGTTCGATGGGGATCTCTCCGCGCCGATTCATCGGGCCGCCGGCAACAGCCTGACTGCTGCAGTCTGGTCGGCGACAGCGGCGGCGATTTTCGGCAGCATGGCCGCGTTGGCCATCGCACGCTCATCTTCGCGCACCGCCCGTGCGCTCGATGCGTATTTCATGTCGCCCTTGATCCTGCCAGGCATTGCGTTCGGCCTTGCGGCCCTGGTGTATTTCACCCTGATCGGCCTGCGGCCCTCGCTGGCGCTCATCACCATCGGCCACGCCATCATGATCGTGCCGTTCGTGATGCGCACCACCAGCGCCAGTCTCATGCAGCTGGACGCTTCTTTGCTGGAGTGTTCGGCCAGCCTGGGCGCAACGCGCTGGTATTCGTTTCGCCGCATCACGCTGCCCATCATCTTTCCCGGACTGGCCGCAGGCACGTTCATGGCGTTCATGGCGTCCATCGACAACGTGCCCATCTCTCTGTATCTGTCGGGCCCGCGCAGCGACATGTTGCCTATCCGGATGTGGGGAATGATCGAATCCACGCTGGACGGCCGGGTTGCCGCCATCTCCGGGGTGCTCATCACCCTCGTGCTGGTGCTGATGCTGGTGATGGAGCGGCTGACCGGCCTGACCAAGCGGTTGAAGAACTGACTGCCAACCGGACGGCGTTTCGGCGCCGGACGTCAACTCATCTTGATATATGGAGTGCCACGATGTTGTCCATCCGTACCGAACCGCTCACCGCAGAAGCCTTTGCGCCCTTCGGCGATGTGCTGGAGAGGCCCACTGAGCCAGGCCGCCTGTATTTCGACTCGGCGCTGGGCAATCTGCGCGAGCACGCGCACGCGAGTCTGTCGTTATCCATGCGTGCGCCCACGCAGGCGTTGCCGATGGAGGCGATTTCACTGGAACGCCACGAGTTCTCCTCGCAAAGCTTCGTGCCTGTCGACGTGGATGATTGGCTGGTGGTGGTCGCGCCGCATGCCGAGACGGGCGGACCGGATGTCAGCCGCGTGCGCGCTTTCCGGGCGCGTGGCGACCAGGGCGTCACCTACAAGCCGAACACGTGGCATCACGGTCTGACGGTGTTCGAGCGCCCGGCAACCTTTGCCATTGTGATGTGGCGCGATGGCGGCAAGGGCGATGAGGAGTTCGTCGATGTGCCGCCTTTCATGATTCTTCCCGACTGATCCTGTTTCCTGTTACCCACCATTCATCCCCGGCATTTTTAGGAGTCTGAAGACATGAGCTGGCAGCCCAAGCGCGATTTCATCGGTTACGCCAATCAGCCGCCTCAGGCGAACTGGCCGGGCGGTGCCCGCCTGGCCCTGAATTTCGTGATGAACTATGAAGAGGGATCCGAACCTTCTTTCCAGGATGGCGAGAACCATACCGAAACCGGCCTGACCGAAGCGCATGGCCTGAATCAGATGGGCAACGGACGCGATCTGGCCGCCGAAGGCATGTTCGAATACGGCAGCCGCGTCGGATTCTGGCGGCTGGTCAGATTGTTCGAAGAGCGGGGCCTGCCCATGACCGTGTTCGGCTGCGCGCTGGCCCTGGAGCGCAACCCGCTGGCCGCTGCCAAGATCCGGGAGATGGGTTATGACGTCTGCTGCCACGGCTGGCGCTGGGTCAAGCATTTCGAACTGAGCGAGGACGAAGAGCGCGAGCACATCCGTCGGGCCATCGAGTCGCTGCAGAAAACGGTAGGCGCCCGTCCGCTGGGCTGGTACTGCCGTTACGGCCCGAGCGTGAACACGCGGCGCCTGGTGAGCGAGGAGGGCGGGTTTCTGTATGACTCCGATTCTTACGCCGACGAGTTGCCCTTCTGGCAGACCGTCGAGGGCCGCCCGCAGCTCATCATCCCTTATTCCCTGACCAATAACGACGGCAAGTATGCCGGCTGGATGGGGACGTCGGACCAGTGGTTCGGGTTCCTGAAAGATGCCTTCGACATGCTTTATGCGGAAGGTGCCACGACACCGAAGATGATGTCCGTGGGGCTGCACATGCGGCTGGTCGGCCATCCCGCGCGTGCCGCAGGCCTGCAGCGTTTTCTCGATTACGTCATGGGCCACGAGGATGTCTGGATCACCCGCCGCCTGGACATCGCCGAACACTGGCTTGCCAATCATCCTTACCAGGGCGGGCTGAACGGCGGTTAGGCTTGCGCCGAGCCGAGATCATGGCCGGCATGCCCCGTGCAGGCCATGCCTGGTGTCCGTGAATAGACGCCAGGCACGCTGCGCTCACATCACTGCAATCACTGCAATCACTGCAGGCTGATCTTGTTGTCGCGAACCACTTTGCCCCAGTAGTCGGCCTGTTGCCCCATCCATTCCTGGAAGGCTTGGGGCGACTTGTCCACGCGTTCGGAGCCGAGTTCGGCCAGGCGTTTCTGGGTCTCGGGCGACTTGGTGATGCGTTCGATGTCGGCGTGGATTTTCTTGACCACGTCGGGCGGCGTGCCGGCGGTGGCGAACAGGCCCTGCCACGATCCGGTCACGAAGTCGGGAACGGTTTCCGCAATGGTGGGCGTATCGGGAATCTGGCTGAAGCGCTCGGCACTGGCCACGGCAAGCATCTTCACGTTCTTGCTTTTGACCAGCGGATAGGTGGCCAGGAAGCTGTTCATCGCCGCATCGATCTGACCGCCCGCCAAGTCCGTGAGCACTTGTGCGCCGCCTTTGTAGCCGATGTAGTTCCAGTCAAAGCCCAGTTGCTGCGCCAGCATCACGCCCGCCAGATGGGTGATCGTGCCTGTGGTCTGGCCGAAGTTCAACTGGCCGGGATGGGCCTTGCCGTATGCGGCCAGCTCCTTCAGGTTGCTGACGGGCAAGTCGTTCTTCACCACCAGGATGTGGGGGGAGTACGCGACGATGGACACCGGTGCCAGATCCTTCAGCGGATCGTAGTTCATGCCCGAATAAAGCGAGGGCAGAATGGCCAGGCTGGCAGCGTCCATCAAAAGCAGGGTGTAGCCATCGGGGTCGGCTTTGGCGACCAGGCTCGCACCGATGTTGCCGGCTGCGCCTGCGCGGTTTTCCACGACCACCGGCTGCTTCCACATCTCACCGAGTTGCTGGGCCAGCAGTCGTGCCATCACATCGGAAGCGCCACCGGCCGGATTGGGAACGATGATGCGCACGACCTTGTTCGGAAAGGCGGCCTGTGCGTGGGACGCCAGCGGTACAAAGGCCAGCGCGGCTGCGGCAAGGCAGGTGGATAGGGTGCGTAACATGCCGCGCCTTGCCGGCTTGGCAATTCGAGTGTCATTCATCACGATGTCTCCTTCGGTTTTCTATGTGGGCGTGAGAGAGGGGCAGAAAGGGGTTGGGCCGCTACATGTTCTGGGCGGGCCGTACGATATTGAGCAAGGCTTCGCCTGAAGCCAGGCGTTTGATGTTCGAGGCCATGAATGCATAGCGGCGCGTCAGCAGTCCGGGCGTCATGGCCGAGATGTGAGGCGTGGCGCGGACGTTGGGCAAGCTGTGAAAGGGCAGTCGCGACGGGGTGAGTGGCTGGCCATCGCCTGCCGGGTACTGGTACCAGACATCCAGGGCGGCCCGGGCGAGCTGGCGCGATTGAAGCGCGTTGAAAAGCGCCTGCTCGTCGGCCACTTCTGCGCGGGCGACGTTCACCAGCAAGGCGTCCGCGGGCAGCAGGGCAAGCGCTTCGCGCCCGATCAGGCCACGTGTGCTGTCGTCCAGCGGGCAGCACAGCACGAGTACATCGGTGCGGGGCAGTACGGCGTGAAGTTGCGAGACGGGCAGGTTTTCGTCGACGGCGGTTTCGCCGCCCAGGTTGCATGAGCGGGTGAGCGCCACGATATGCATGCCCAGCGCCTTGGCACGGCTGGCGACTTCGCGCCCGATATGGCCGAAGCCGACCAGCGTGAGCGTCAGGCCCGTGGCCTCGCGGTGCAGAGGGCGTGCGGCGTAGACTTCGGGCCACGCGGTCTCGTCCAGCACGGCCGGGTACTTCCAGGATTCCAGCACGTGTTCGAGAATGGCGTGGATCGTGAATTCGGCAATCGGTATTTCGTGGCCGTGCACGTTGGTCACGGCGCAGGACGCGGGCAGGGTCTCCATCGCGATCTGTTCGCAGCCTGCGCCGGGCACTTGCAGCAGTCTTGAGCGGACTTTCCGGGCATCGGCCTCACCGATACGATTGGTGATGATGACATCGGCGTCGAAGATGTCGGCATTCGAAAAATCCTTAGCGCCTGCGACACGGTATGCGTCTCCCAGAAGCGTCTGGAGCCGAGGGGCGTGGGGGGCGTGCAGCCCAACGATGTGAATTCGCATGTGTCAGCGTCTTTAGTTCGCGCGTGTTTCGCGTGTCAGCAGGGAAGGTTGTGCCTTGAGGGCGGCGGTCAGTTCGGTGCCGATTCCTGGCGCGCTTGGCGGCTGGATCATGCCGGCCTCGATGACCGGCAGCTGGGTGACCAGATCCTGATACCAGGTCGCCAGGGATGCCCGCACGACTTCCTGGAAGATGGCGGTTGGCGCATGCAAAGCCATGTGCAGACCGGCCATCAGTGTCACGGGCCCCGTGCAGTCGTGTGGCGCCAGGGGGCGTGCATACGCTTGCGCCAGCGCCGCGATCTTGCGGCCTTCGGTGATGCCGCCGCACCAGGCGAGGTCCAGCATAACCACGTCCACGGCATCGGCAGCTAGCAGATCGCGAAAGGCGCGCACGCCCGCCAGGGTTTCACTGCCGCAGATGGGCGTGCGCGTGTGGGCGCGAAGGTCGGCCAGCGCGTGCGCGTCGTCCATTTTCGCGATGGGGTCTTCGGCCCAGAAGATGCCGTAGTCTTCGAGTGCGCGACAGATGCGCAGGGCCGCATGGCTGCCCCACAGCGAATGCAGTTCGCACATGATCTCGATCTGGTCGCCGACGGCGGCGCGCACTTTGCGAAAGGGTTCCAGACCCTTTTTCAGATCCTTCAGGCTGATGACCTGGCCGCCCGTGGCCGGGGCGTAGATATCGAAAGGCCAGATCTTCATGGCTGAATAGCCTTCGGCCAGAAGGCTTTCTGCCAGCGCTCCGGCATCACGCATGAAGGCGACCTGATCGTCGTAGGGGCCGGCCGCGACGTCCTGCCCGCCGATATCGCGCCGCACGCCCGTGACGTTGTAGGCATAACCCGCGCAGGTGTTGTAGGCCGGAATGGCAGGGCGGGCACCGCCGCCGAGTGCAACATATACCGGCACGCCCTGGCGTTTTCCTGCGAGATCCCACAGCGCGATGTCGATGGCACTGGCGGCACGGATTTCTGCGCCGGAGGAACCGAACCCGACATAAGGATTCAGGAGATGGCGGGATATGGCTTCGATATGGCTGGCATCGCGACCCAGCAACCACGGCGCAATTTCCTCGTGGATCACTGTCTCTGCCGCTGCGGCGCCGCGAAAGGTTTCGCCCAGGCCAACCAGGCCATCTGCAGTTTCAAGTTCCACCCATAACAGGCTGGGACGCTCTGGCAAGCGAAATGTTCGTATGCGTGTGATAGCGGGCATCAGGCCAATCCTCCAAAACGTCTATGCTCTTCGCTAACGGAAATGCTGTCAATATCTGTTTTGAAAAACTTGCAAAATCTATAAAAGCTGTAATACAGATTTAGCGATAGCTGCGCCAATGCTGGAGCAGGAAAGCGGTCGTCGGGAACGATCAGGATCGGATCACTGGCGAGACACTGCACCACTTGTTGCGTGCCTGCTTATCCTTCACACTCCTGCCTATGCATTCACCTCCCACAGAGCGCTTGCTCAGCGACAAAATCTACGACGAATTGCTTGCCCTGCTGGGCACCAAGGGATTCGAACCGCAAACCCGGATGCCGGGCGAAAACGCACTGTCGCAGCGCTTCGGTGTGTCGCGCCCAGTATTGCGCCAGGCGTTGGGACGACTGCGGGCAGAAGGACGGATCTACGCCCGCAAGGGGTCCGGCAACTATGTGGGCGATCTGGATGTCGAAACGCCGGTGGTCAGCTTCGGGCCTCTGAAGAGCATTCCCGACGTGCGCCGCTTTCTGGAGTTCCGCTGTTCGGTGGAAGGCGAGATCGCGGCGCTCGCCGCCGTTCATCGAGAGCCTGCCGACATGGACGAGATTCGCCGTTGCCGTGCGCACTACGAGGCGGCACTACAACGTGGCGAGACGGGTATCGACGAAGATATCGCCTATCACGCCTCGATTGCGCAGGCGTGCGGAAACCGTTTTTTTGCCATGACGATGGCCGCGCTCGAGGCGCAGACGCGCTTCAGCATCAACCTGGTGCGGGGGTTGTCGGCTGCCGACCAGAGTGCCTCGCGGCTGGCTACGGTATGCGATGAGCATTCTGCCATCGAGGCAGCAATCGCGGCGGGTGACGCCCAGGCAGCGCGAGCTGCGATGGGCGCTCATCTTCGCGGGGGGATTGCGCGGCTGTTCGAGCGTTAGGCAGGTATCACGCCAGTCGGTGTGCCGGTCGCAAGACCTGTCCAGGACGCGCGCCGGTTGCCTTCTCGCCGTCCCAGACGCGTTCGCCATTGACCCATACGCCCATGACACCCAGGCTGGTCTGGATGGGGTCGGAGAACGTGGCGCGATCGGCCACGGTGGCCGGATCGAACAGCACCAGGTCGGCGCGTTGCCCCGGTTGCAGAAGTCCGCGGTCGGTCAGGCCGTACTGGGCAGCGGCCAGGCCCGTCATCTTGTGGATTGCTTCCGGCAGGGCCAGCAGGCGGGATTCGCGCACCAGGCGGCGCAGCACCTGAGTGAACGTGCCCCACTGGCGTGGGTGCGGATGCGGATCGAACGGCAAGCCGTCGGAGCCAATCATGGTGAGTGGATGCTTGATGATGCGATCCACGTCCTGCTGCGACATCAGAAAGTAGATCGCACCCGCAGGCGTGAGCTTCTGCAGGGTCTGCTCCACGTCCAGGCCGAACTCCGCCATCAGATCCTTGAAGTCGCGGCCGGCCGCCTCCGGATAGCTTTTCGACCAGGTCACCAGCGTGCGGCTGGCCAGCTTCACGCGATCCAGGCGCAGCATGGTCGACGTCGCAGGATAGGGATGACAATCCAGGCAGACAGGCTGATCGCGCGACGCGGCGGTGATACGGGCCAGTGTCTCGCTGGAGCGTCCGTGATTGTTTTCACCGGCCAGCTTGTGATGAGAAAACACCACGCGCGATTGTGTGGCGGCGCCGATGGCCAGTGCCTCTTCTATGGCGGCGTCGATGTGGTCGCTCTCGTCGCGCAGATGCGTGGCGTAGATACCTTGGCGGCCGCGCAGCGGCGCGCAGACGTCGATGATCTCCTGCGTGGTCGCTGCCGCTGCCGGCGGATAGAAGGTGCCCGTGGAGACGCCGAATGCGCCTGCCTGCATGGCGGCTTCCACGATCTCGCTCATCCTGGCGCACTCTGCTGCGTTCGCAGGTTGCGTCAGATCGTCCATCACCGCGGCCCGCAAGGTCGTATGACCGATCAGCGGGATCACGTTGACAGCGGCAGGGGTGGTGCCCAGAGCGTGCAACCAGTCAGCAAAGCTGGCGTAGCGAAACAGTTCCTGCGGCCCCAGCAGGTCCAGGGGTTGAACGATCTCATCGGCCACCAGCGGTGCCAGGCTGATACCGCAGTTGCCTGTCACCACCGTGGTGATCCCTTGCGATACCTTGGGCGTCATGTCGGGATGCACCAGCAGGTAGCCGTCGTCGTGGGTGTGCGAGTCGATGAACCCCGGTGCGAGCGCATGTCCGGCGGCATCCAGAACGGGCACGCCGTCGGGTACGGGGAAATCGCCCACGGCCACGATGATGCCATCGTGTATGGCCAGGTTGCCGGGGGTGGCATCGCGTCCGCTGCCATCGAGCAGCATCGCGTTGGTCATGATGAGATCGGCTTGCATGGTCAATCCAGTTTTTCTATTTTCGCTTGTTCGATGATGTCGCGCCATTTGGCGGTCTCGCCATCGATCAGCTTCTGGAAGTCCTCCGGCGAGCCGCCTGCGGGCACAGCCCCCAGTGATTTCAAGCCCGTCTGAACTTCAGGTTTTTTCAAGGATTCGTTCAACGCTGCGTTCAAGGTCTTGATGATACCGTCCGGCGTGCCTTTCGGTGCGACAACGCCACCCCAGGCAATGGTCTCGTATCCCTTCAGGCCGGCTTCGTCCAGCGTAGGCACGTCGGGCAACTGCTCCAGTCGCGTCATGCTGCTCACGCCCAGCGCGCGTGCCTTGCCGCTGTTGACCAGGGGAAAGGCTTCGGACGAATTGGAGAACATGAAGTCCAGGCGGCCGCCCAGAAGATCCTGCAGCGCTGCGGGGCCGCTGTTGTAGGGCACGTACATGACGTCGATCTTTGCCATGTGGCCAAAGAGCTCTCCGCCCATGTGGCCGGTGGTTCCGACACCGGATGCACCGTAGCTCAGTGCGCCGGGCTTGGCGCGGGCGGCGTCGATCACGCTCTGTACCGTCTTGTACGGCGAATCGGCAGGCACCAGCATGACGTTGTAGATGTTGATCAGGTGAGCGACCGGCACGAGGTCGCTGTCCACGTCGTAGGGCAGCTGCTTGAACAGCGAACGATTCACCGCCAGTGTGTTGACGTTTCCATAACCGACCGTATAGCCGTCAGGCGCCGCGCGCTTGACCTGCATGATGCCGATGTTGCCCGCAGCGCCGGGCCGGTTTTCCACCACGAAGGTCGTTTTCAGCGCCTGTGCGGCGTGGTTGGTCACCATGCGCGAAAGCACGTCGGGCGAGCCGCCGGCGGCTGACGGCACGACAAAAGAAATCGGCTTTTCGGGCCATGCGGCATGCGCCGCTCCAGCGTGCACGACGCTTAGCAATACGGCCGTTTGCAGGCCACGCAGAATCGAGTTTTTCATGACATTCCCCTTGTGAGTTTCTATGTGTCGATCTCGGCGCAGGTTATCATCGGGGGCTCACAGCGCCCTCATCGAAAAACGGCCAATACCTATAAACCAAGGTTATCGATTCAGTCGATAAACCGGTCGATTGGTCAGGCGTTCACTTATGGGGAAAACCGTGTCAGAGCAAGCGTTCAACGAGGTGATGAACAGTCCGGCAGTGGCCAGTGCGCGGCCGCTGAACCTGCGCCAGATAGAGGTGTTTCGCGCCATCATGACGGCAGGCTCGATCAGTGCCGCAGGGCGGATGCTGCATGTGTCCCAACCCGCCATCAGCCGCGTCCTGGCATTGACGGAAAGCCGCCTGGGTTACGCGCTGTTCGAGCGCGCCAAGAGCCGGCTCGTTCCCACGCCCGAGGCCCGGCGTCTGTACGGGGAAGTGGAGCGGGTGTATGGCGGCATTCAGCGTGTCAATGACCTGGCTGCCTCGCTGGGCGAGCAGGGCGCGGGCACCTTGCGTGTCGTGGCCAGTGCCACCTTCGGGCAGCGTCTGGTGCCGCGTGCGCTGGCGCTGTTTCGCAAGCGCCATCCCCGTGTCAAGGTGGATTTTCGCAGTGTCACCTTCGACGAAATGGAGGGGTATTTCCTGGCGGGCAAGGCCGATGTGGGGCTGTCGATCGCCACGCTCGAACATCCGAACCTGACGGCCCAGCATCTCGCCTATGCCGACGTCGTCTGTGTGCTGCCGGCCGATCATCCACTGACCGAACGAAAGGTGATTCGCGCCGACGACTTCTCCTCCGATGTCGCCTGGATCGGCTATCCCCCGGAGACGCCATTGGGCCGCGCCCTGGCTCCTTTTTTCGAGAGCGGCGCGGTGGCCGCGGCCTCCACCGAAGTGCATTCGCCGGTCACGGCCTACGCGTTTGTTCAGCAGGGCCTGGGGCCTGGCCTGATCGATGCGTGGTGCATCCCCGATCTCGCGCAGGACGATGTGGTGCTGCGTCCCATCGCGCCTGAGGTTCAGGTGGACATCTGGGCGCTGCAGTCGAATCTGGATTCGGTCTCGCTGATGGCGCGCCGATTCCTGGAGGCGGTGCGTGCCGTACTGGCCGATTCGCCATCAAACTTTGTGCGTAAGGTATAACGGCGCGCTATCGCTGCCGCACGCCTGATTGCGGGGCGAGCAATCGGGGCAAGGTTTACACGGCGATTCGTGTGATGGCAGAGCCGTCACACCATTGTTTTACATCGAACGATTAAGGCCTCAAGCTGTGCGCTTCATAACATGGAGGCAGCAGGTCATGACTCAGTCCACTTCTTTTCTTGGCGTGGCAGTGGCGCAGATGGGCCCGGTCCACCTGGCGGATACACGCGCGCACGTGGTGGCGCGTCTGATCGAGATGCTGCGCCAGGCGCATGCACGCGGCGCACGCCTGGTGGTCTTTCCCGAGCTCGCGCTCACGACATTCTTCCCGCGTTACTGGATGAGCGAACAGGAAGCGCAGGAGCGGTTCTTCGAAGCCAGCATGCCCAATGCGGACGTGATGCCGCTGTTCGAGGAAGCTCGCCGGCTGGAAGTGGGCTTTTACCTGGGCTATGCCGAGCTGACGCCAGAAGGCGTGCCCTACAACACATCGATCCTCGTGGACTCGAAGGGAAAGATCGTCGGCAAGTACCGCAAGATCCACCTTCCGGGCCACGACGACCACAAGCCGGACGCGCCGTTCCAGCATCTGGAGAAGAAGTTCTTCCAGGTGGGCGACGAATCGTTTGGCGTGTGGGACAGCATGGGCGCAAACATCGGCATGTGCCTGTGCAACGACAGACGCTGGCCCGAGACGTGGCGCACGATGGCATTGCAGCAGGCCGATCTGGTGGTGTTGGGGTACAACACGCCGTCGCACAACATCCACTGGTCCGAGCCCGTGCATTTGCGCATGCACACCCATCTGGTCACGCTGCAGGCCAGCGCCTACCAGAATTGCCTATGGGTGGCGGCCGCGGCCAAATGCGGTTCGGAAGACGGGCATCACATGATCGGCGGATCGGTCATTGTCGCCCCGACCGGCGAGATCGTTGCGCAGGCCATCACCGAGGATGACGAGGTGATCGCCGCGCCGGTCGCCCTGCGCGTGGACGAGAATTTCCGTCGCCATGTGTTCGACTTCGCACGCCATCGCCGGCCCGAACACTATCGCCTGATCACCGAACGCACCGGTTCCGGTCCGGCCTTGCCGCGCAAGAACTGACCGGTTTCTCCAGGCCTTGTTCCCGAGTGCCAACGGCACCGGGTTCATGTCGGTGGCGGTGGCATGCGCACGGCGTATGCC
>JAEYZR010000328.1 GCA_023427945.1 Pseudomonadota bacterium
GCTCTGGAGCGCGTACTGGAACTGCAGATCTATCGTACTGATCCGGTGGTTCGCCGTTCGGAACCCTTGCAGGCCTCGCGTAGTTCCGCCAAGCCGAAGGTGCGCATGAACGCAGCGACGCTTGAAAAACTTGGCGTGCAACCGGGTTCGCAAGTGCGCGTGAGCTCGGGTGGTGCCCAGATCGAATTGCCGGCAATGCTGGATGCCGAGGTGGCAGACGGTGTGATTCGCCTGGCTACGGGGTTTGCTGAGACCGCCGCCCTGGGCGCCAGCCTTGATCAATTTGTCGTGGAGCGTGTCTGATGCAATGGCTGGACGTTCTTGAGAGCCAGGGTCAGGCTTTGCTTGGGCCGACCTTGTGGCTGGTAGTTTGGACGGTGGTAAAGATCATTGTCATTGCAGTGCCCATCATCCTGAGCGTGGCTTATCTCACGTATTGGGAACGCAAGATGATCGGCGCGATGCACGTGCGCCTTGGACCCACCCGCGTGGGCTTCAAGGGGCTGTTGCAACCGTTTGCCGATGTGTTCAAGTTGCTGACCAAGGAAGTTGTCGTTCCCAGCGAGGCCAACAAGATCCTGTTCGTGGTCGCACCGGTCGTCACGCTCATGCCCGCTCTGGCGGCCTGGGCCGTGATCCCGTTTGGCCCCGAAATCGTGCTGGCCGACGTGAACGCAGGTCTGCTGTACTTCATGGCCATCACTTCGCTGGGCGTGTATGGCGTCATCGTCGCCGGTTGGGCGTCGAACTCCAAGTACGCCTTGCTCGGTGCTTTGCGTGCGTCGGCCCAGATGGTGTCCTACGAACTTGCCATCGGCTTCGTGCTGGTGACGGTGCTGCTGGTGTCGGGCAGCCTGAACATCAGCGAAATCGTGCTGGTGCAGACGCGCGGCTGGTTTGCCGACCGTGGCCTGACGTTCATGTCCTGGAACTGGCTGCCCTTGCTGCCACTGTTCGTGATCTACGTGATCTCCGCGGTTGCTGAGACCAACCGTCACCCCTTCGACGTGGTGGAAGGCGAATCGGAAATCGTGGCCGGTCACATGGTGGAGTATTCGGGTATGGCATTCGCCCTGTTCTTCCTGGGTGAATACGCCAACATGATTCTGCTGTCCTGCATGGCTTCGATCATGTTCCTGGGCGGCTGGACCTCCCCGATCGACATTGCACCGCTGACCTGGATCCCTGGCTGGATCTGGTTGGGACTCAAAACATTCTGCGTGGTCTCCCTGTTTGTCTGGTTCCGGGCTTCGTTCCCGCGTTACCGGTACGACAGATCATGCGGCTGGGCTGGAAGATCTTTATCCCCCTGACCGGCGTATGGCTGCTGGTCGTGGCGATCTGGATGCAGACGCCCTGGAACATTTGGCGCTAGTCGAGGCATAAGATGGAAGCGATCAAGGATTTCTTCGGCAGCTTCATGCTGACCGAACTGCTCAAGGGCATGCGCCTGACGGGCAAGTATTTTTTCAAGCGCAAGATCACGTTGCGCTATCCGCAGGAAAAGACGCCGACTTCGGCTCGATTCCGTGGCCTGCACGCGTTGCGCCGCTATCCCAACGGGGAAGAGCGTTGCATCGCCTGCAAGCTGTGCGAGGCCGTGTGTCCGGCCGTCGCCATCACGATCGAATCGGAAGTGCGCGAGGATGGCTCACGCCGCACCTCGCGTTACGACATCGATCTGACCAAGTGCATTTTCTGCGGCTTCTGTGAAGAAAGCTGTCCTGTCGACTCGATCGTGGAAACGCATATCCATGAGTACCACGGCGAGAAACGCGGCGACCTCTACTTCACCAAAGACATGCTGCTCGCCGTGGGTGACCACTACGAGCCCGAAATCGCCCGCCGCCGTGCGGAAGATGCCGCTTTCCGCTGATCGCAGGGCCGAATCGATATGACATTTTCAACGTTCCTGTTCTATGTGCTGTCACTGGTTCTCGTCGTGGCGGCCTTTCGCGTCATCACGGCGAAGAACCCAGTGGTTGCCGTGCTGCACCTGATCCTCGTGTTCCTCAACGCTGCGATGCTGTGGATGCTTCTGGGGGCCGAGTTCCTTGCTCTGCTGCTGGTGATCGTCTATGTCGGGGCAGTGATGGTGCTGTTCCTGTTCGTGGTGATGATGCTGGATATCCGCATGGCCAACATGCGTGACGGTCTGCGCACGTACCTGCCTATGGGTATCGTCGTGGGTCTCATCCTGGTGGCCGAAATGACCTTCGTGCTGGGTTCGACCTGGTATGGCGCCGGCCCGGCCTTCGTGCAACCCGGTGACTACAACAATGCCCGCGCGCTGGGCGAGGCGATGTACACCGAGTACATCTTCGCCGTCGAGGTTGGCGCCGCGTTGCTGCTGGTCGGCATGGTCTCGGCCATTGCGCTCACGTTGCGCAAGCGTCGCGATGCCCGATACACCCACGCGGGCGATGCCCTGAAGGCAAAAGCCCGCGACCGCGTGCGCATCGTGAAGATGGCGGGCCAGAAAGAGCGCAGCGCACCTGCCGCCGATGCTCAAGGAGACGAAAAATGACGATTACCCTGGCTCACTATCTGGTGCTGGGCGCCGTCCTGTTCGCCATCGGCATCTTCGGCATCTTCCTGAACCGCCG
>JAEYZR010000040.1 GCA_023427945.1 Pseudomonadota bacterium
GCCCGCGGCGTCCACGACAAAAGACGCTCCGTCAAAGACCAGTTCATCCTGCCCGCCCACGAGATTGGCATACACAAGCGCACAGCCCGAGGCCTGGACACACTGCCTCGCCACGACCTCTCGTTCGGCATGCTTGCCTGCGTGAAAAGGCGAGGCATTGGGCACCAGCAGGACCTGGGCGCCAGCTCGGGCAGCGGCCTTGGGCGCACGATCGAACCAGATGTCCTCACAGATATTCAGGCCCAGGCGCACACCATTCACCTCGAAAACCTGCGCGGTGCCATCGGGCTGGAAATAGCGGCGCTCGTCGAAAACCGCATAATTGGGCAGTTCGAGCTTGCGGTACTGCGCCACCACACGGCCATCGCAAATGACCGAGGCGGCATTGAACAAGCCGCCCGCTTCGCGCTGCACATGTCCCACCACGACATGCAGGCCAGGACAAGCCTGAAGATCCTGCTGCAGGCGGGCCAGCGCCGCATCCTGTGCGTCCAGAAACGCCGGCCTCAACAGCAGATCCTCTGGTGGATAGCCAGGCAGGACAAGTTCCGGCGTGACCAGAACCTGGGCACCCAGCGCATGCGCCTGCCGGGCGGCGTCCAGCACCCGTGCGGCGTTGCCCACGGGATCGCCGACATGCGCGTTGATCTGCGCGACTCCAACCCGAACCGTTCCCATATCCATTGTGCGAGATCGTTAAACGAAAAATTATCGCATGCTCGCGATGCTGACAAAGTCCGAGCCTGAAGGCGCCTGATAAAGCCTGAGACCAAGCTCCGGCAAAATAGCCAGCAGATGATCGAAAATATCACCCTGGATGCGTTCGTACTCCAGCCAGGCAGTGACGGCGGTGAAGCAATAGACCTCCACCGGAATGCCGTCGGACTGAGGCTCCATCATGCGCACCATCATGGCCATGTCCTGGCGCAGTTCACGATGCTGCTTGAGAAATGCCAGCGCATAAGCCCTGAATGTTCCCAGGTTGGTGAGTCGGCGCCGGTTGGCCGGCACCGCGGCCAGTTCTCCCAGCGCGCGATTGGCCACATCGATGTCGGTACGCTTGGCCTCCAGATAGTCGTGCAGCAGATGAAACTTCACCAGTTGCTCGGCCTGCTGCTCATCAAGAAAACGCACGCTGGCGGCATCGATACGCATCGTGCGCTTGATACGCCGGCCTCCCGATTCAAACATCTGCCTGAAATTCCGGTAACTCTCGGAAAACAGCTTGTAGGTCGGAATGGTGGTGATCGTGTTGTCCCAGTTTTGCACTTTGACGGTGTGCAGGGCGATATCCTTGACGAAGCCATCGGCGCCGGATTGCGGCATTTCGATCCAATCGCCAATGCGCAACATGTCGTTGGACGTGAGCTGGGTGCTCGCCACCAACGAGAGCAGCGTGTCCTTGAAAACCAGCAACAAGACCGCCGACAACGCACCCAGGCCCGAGATCATCAACAAAGGCGATCTGTCGACCATGATCGACAGGACCCACACCGTGCCCACCACATACAGCGTGATCTTGCCGATCTGAATGTAGCCCTTGATGGACCGGGTCTGCGCACGAGCGGTGTTGGCGAAAGTGTCCTGCCAGGCGCTGAGCACCGAGCTGCAGGCCGCAAACAGGCAGATCCATGCGCCGATCAAAGCCACGCGCCTGACGAAAACCACCACGTGGTCGATATGCGGCACACTGGGTATGAGCAGGTAGACCACGGCAAAAGGAACCGCATACCAGACCTTGTGAAATGCGCGCCGCTTGAACAAGGCCTCGCTCCAGTCGGCCCGCCCGGCCGCCGTCAACAGGCGCCCGGTGATGTGCAGCAAGGCACGGGCAATCACCCACTGGGTAAACAGGGCGACCAGCGCCACCAGCCCGATGCTGGCCACCGTCTGTGCCCAGGCCGAACGGGGAAAATAGCCATCGACCATCAAAAACAGGCTTTCCAGGGTCATATTCATTGTCCGCATAGACCGTCTGGCGGCCACTTGCGTGAGCATCTTATAATCCGGTCACCATGTCAAAATCCAATACCGACTCCCAAAACCAGTTCGCCAACAAAGGCCAAGCCTGGTCCGCCCGTTTCTCCGAACCGGTGTCCGATCTCGTCAAGCGCTACACCGCTTCGGTCGATTTCGATAAACGCCTGGCAGAACACGATATCCGAGGTTCGCTGGCGCACGCCGAGATGCTTGCTGCGCAAGGCGTGATCTCCGCCGAGGATCGCGCCGCCATCGAAGGTGGCATGCAGACGATCCTGGCCGAGATCCAGGCAGGCAAGTTCGAGTGGCTGCTCGACCTGGAGGATGTTCATCTGAATATCGAAAAGCGCCTGGTGGAGCTGGTGGGCGATGCCGGCAAGCGCCTGCATACCGGCCGCTCGCGCAACGACCAGGTCGCCACCGACATCCGCCTGTGGCTGCGCGACGAAATCGACGGCATCATCGGATTGCTGGGTGAGCTTCGCCGCGCACTGGCCACTGTCGCCTTGCAGCATGCCGACACCATCCTGCCCGGTTTCACGCATTTGCAGGTCGCCCAACCGGTCACGTTCGGCCACCATCTTCTGGCCTATGCCGAGATGTTCGGGCGCGATGCCCAGCGTCTGGCCGACTGCCGCAAACGCGTCAACCGCCTGCCTTTGGGTGCTGCAGCACTGGCCGGCACCAGCTACCCTATCGATCGCGAACGAGTCGCCCGCAGCCTGGGGTTCGACGAAGTCTGCCGCAATTCCCTGGATGCCGTTTCGGATCGTGATTTCGCCATCGAGTTTTGTGCCGCCTCGGCACTCATCATGACCCACATTTCGCGGTTTTCCGAGGAACTGGTGATCTGGATGAGCCCGCGGGTAGGGTTCATCGATCTCGCCGACCGCTTCTGCACCGGCAGTTCCATCATGCCGCAGAAGAAGAACCCGGATGTGCCCGAGCTTGCCCGCGGGAAGACCGGACGGGTGAACGGTCATCTGGTCGCCCTGCTGACACTGATGAAAGGCCAGCCCCTGGCCTACAACAAGGACAACCAGGAAGACAAAGAGGGCCTGTTCGACACGGCCGACACCGTTCGCGACACGCTCACGATCTTCGTGGACATGGCGGCCGGGATCAAGGTCAAGCCAGATGCCATGCGCGCCGCCGCACTGCAGGGCTTCGCCACGGCCACCGACCTTGCCGACTACCTCGTCAAGCGGGGTCTTCCGTTCAGGGATGCGCATGAGGTGGTGGCCCACGCCGTGCGCGACTGCGAAACGCGTGGCTGCGATCTTGCCGACCTGAGTCTGGAAGAACTGCGCAGCTACAACAGCAACATCGACGAAGACGTGCATGCCGTACTGACGCTGGAAGGCTCGGTTGCTGCACGTGCGCACGTGGGTGGCACCGCACCTGAGCGAGTGCGTGAAGAAGCACAGCGGGTGCTGGACCAGACGCCTCGCGCCTGAGCGCACTGATGCAATGCCGGTCGATCGGCCTCGCCAGGCCGTTTCTGCACGATCCGGCCGGTTGAGACGCCATGCCGTCTCAACACCTCAGGCCGTTTGAACTCATCAGCCAACTGGCCTGATGTCTTCAAACGGCCTGCTTCAATCCAGCTGTGAGCTGAATCTGCCAGCCAATGAAAACGCCCCTATGCGGGGCGCATGGTGCTGGCGGCATTGCCTGCCGGTCGCAGCAAGAGGTTTGACTACCGTACTAGCGGCCGGTGGATGGCGCGGCGCCAGCGCCTGAGGCCGGTGCGCCTCTCGCATTGGACGGCGCAGTGGCCGGACGCGCATTCGGCGCAGTCGTCGGCCTTGCGCTGGAAGCGCTCGAGGGTGTGGTTGCCCGTGTGCCTGGAGCGCTTGAAGATGTAGCCGGCCGTGCGCCTGGCGTGCTTGACGCGGCGGGCCGCGTGTTGGCAGACGTCGCCGGCCGCGAAGTGGCGGCAGGCGCCGGTTTGGCGCCCGGACGTGGCGTAGCGCCTGTTCCATGTTCGCCAGCGGGTGGTTTGGTGTCTGGCGGCAGAATCTGAACGAACACCTCGCCTTCCCGGATCATGCCCAGATCGCCCCGGGCACGCTCCTCGAGCGCGCCGGTGCCGGATTGAAGGTCCTGGACTTCGGCGGCCAACGCGGCATTGCGCGCGCGCAGGCCCTCGTTGATCTCGCGCTGTTCAGCAACCTGCCCCTGAAGACTCCAGACGCGAAACCACCCGCCCTTACCTAACCAGAGCGGGTACTGAATCAATCCGACCAGCGCGATCAGGATGACAGCTAACAGACGCATGACCCGCCCTGTCGATCAACGATCAACGCAAATTGTAAAACGCATCGCGACCGGGGTAGATAGCCACTTCAGCCAACTCTTCCTCGATACGCAGGAGTTGGTTGTACTTGGACATGCGGTCCGAACGCGAGAGCGAGCCGGTCTTGATCTGCATCGCGTTGGTGGCCACGGCGATATCAGCAATGGTGGAGTCTTCGGTTTCGCCTGAACGGTGCGAGATGACGGCGGTGTAGCCCGAGCGCTTGGCCAACTCGATGGCAGCGAAGGTCTCCGTAAGCGTTCCGATCTGGTTGATCTTGATCAGAATGGAGTTGGCCACGCCGCGCGTGATGCCTTCCTTCAGAATGCGGGTGTTGGTGACGAAAAGATCGTCGCCCACCAGTTGAACCTTCTTGCCGAGCTGGTCGGTCAACAGTTTCCAGCCTTCCCAATCGTTTTCGGCCATGCCGTCTTCGATCGTGATGATCGGATACTTGTCGCACCAGGTGGCCAACAGGTTGACCAGTTCCTGCGACGACAGCGAGATGTTGCCCTCGCCTTCCAGATGATATTTGCCGTCGCGGTAGAACTCGGAACTGGCGCAGTCCAGGCCCAGGGCGATCTGTGTGCCGGCTTCGTAGCCTGCAGCCTCGATCGCCTTGAGGATCAGTTCGATGGCCGCTTCGTGGCTGGCGACGTTGGGGGCAAAACCGCCCTCGTCACCCACCGCCGTGGACATGCCCTGGTCATTGAGCAATTTCTTCAGTGCGTGGAAGACTTCCGCCCCCCAGCGAAGCGCTTCGCGGAAGCTCTTTGCGCCAACGGGCAGGATCATCAGTTCCTGCATGTCCAGCGTGTTGTTGGCGTGCGCGCCGCCGTTGATCACATTCATCATCGGCACAGGCATGCTCATGGGGCCGCTGCCACCGAAGTAGCGGTAGAGCGACAGACCCGACTCTTCGGCTGCAGCACGCGCCACGGCCATGCTGGCAGCCAGCATGGCGTTGGCACCCAGGCGCGACTTGTCATCGGTGCCGTCCAGGTCGATCAGGGTACGATCGACGAAGGTCTGCTCCTGAGCGTCCAGGCCCATGAGCGCCTCGGAAATTTCGGTATTCAGATTTTCCACGGCGCGCAGAACGCCTTTACCCAGGTAACGGGATATATCGCCGTCGCGCAGCTCGATGGCTTCGCGCGTGCCTGTGGACGCGCCCGAGGGCACGGATGCGCGACCCATTGCGCCGGATTCCAGCAAAACGTCGCATTCCACTGTGGGGTTGCCACGGGAATCCAGTATTTCACGGCCGATGATATCGACAATTGCACTCATTGAACTCAACCTTTAAAGACAGATGTAGACAAGGATTCTGCAGCGCACGGCAAGGCAAAGTCAGGCGTGGCAAGGTATGTCTACCCAGTGCCAAGACGCCGTCCTGCCGCCATTCGAGGGCGCGAAACACCCGGCCTTCTGGCCGGAGGTCTCAATTGGGTATGCATTGTACTCGCACGCACTGGCAAGCACAGACACCATCAAGTCGGGCTGCCCGGATCGGGTGAACCCGCATACAAAGCGGTTGCCGTAGAGGTCACAAGCGCCTGATAACGCTCGTATTGCGTGAGGATGTCGTGAATCAGCTGCGCCGCCGACAGGCCCAGCACGTCATAGCCCCGGCTGCCGTCGGCAAACACGGTGCGCACCTGCCATTCGTGGGGCCGGACGCTTTCGTTCTTGGTCGCCGCCGCGGTGAAGGTGGCCACACGCCGCGCCTGAGGACGCACGGCATAGACGAAATTGCGCTTGTTCTCGGCAAACACCGTCAGTGTGAGCGTCTCTTCTTCGGTCGTGACTTCAGTGTGCAGACCGCGGTTGCACAACTCCTGCGCCACTTCCTGGAATGCCGGTTGGGCCACAGTGCTGACAAAACGCTGGGCGTCGACCTTGCGCGGGGTGGCCAGGAGCGCGCCCAGGCGGCGGCGCCAGGGAACTTCCGCACCCGGAGCCGGGGTCGCCCCGACACGCAGGCCATCCAGGCGCGACATATCGGCCTTCATGCCGCGAATCAGCCCCGCCACCAGCAAGATCATGATGACCGCAAACGGCAAGGCGCTCACGAGTGTGACCGTCTGCAGTGCGCTCAGACCGCCTGCCAGCAACAGCAACGATGCCGTGGCGCCTTCCATGCCGCACCAGTAGATGCGTTGCCAGACAGGTGCATCTTCACGCCCGCCTGCGGCCAGTGTGTCGATGACCAGCGATCCGGAGTCGGCCGAGGTCACGAAGAACACGGCAACCAGTATCACGGCCAGCAACGAGGTGAAGCCGGACCAGGGAAGATATTCGAAGAACTGGAACAGCGCGACGGAAGCGTCAGCCGCGACATCACGCGACAGCTCACCCGCGGCCACGCCCATGTCCAGGAAGATGGCGGTGTTGCCGAATACGGTCATCCACAGGAAGGTGAATACAGTGGGCACCAGCAGCACGCCCGTCACGAATTCGCGCACAGTCCGACCG
>JAEYZR010000370.1 GCA_023427945.1 Pseudomonadota bacterium
ATGGTCAAGTCTCCGAAGGGCGACAATCCGCTGCAGGACGTGCGTGTGCGTCAGGCCATCTCGATGGCCATCGACCGCAAGACCATTGTCGAGCGCATCATGGACGGCGTGGCCACGCCTGCCTATCAGTTCCTGCCCGACGGCATGTTCGGCGCGCTGGCACCTGCGCCTGAGCTGAAGTACGACCCCAAGGCGGCGCGCGCGCTTCTGGAGCAGGCCGGCTACCCCGACGGATTCGAGCTCACGCTGACCTCGACCAACGATCGCTACATCAACGATGCACAGATCACTCAGGCCGTCGCGCAATACCTCACCCGTATCGGCATCAAGACCAATGTGGATACAATGACCCGGTCGGTCTACTTCCCGCGTCGCGCCAAGCGTGACTTCAGCGCATCGCTGGGCGGCTGGGGCTCGGAGACGGGCGAGGCCAGCAACTTCATCCAGTACTGGACGACTTCCACCAAGCCTGAACTTGGCATGGGCGGCAGCAACTACGGCGGCTACAGCAACCCCGAAATGGACAGTCTGTTCATGAAGGCCATCGGCACCGTGGACGACGCAGAGCGTTCGAAGCTGCTCAACCAGGTGCTGACGATTGCGCTGAAGGATATGCCCAACATTCCACTGCATTTCGAAAGCGGTGTATGGGCTTTCCGGAAAGGGCTAACCTACGAAGGTCGCGCCGACCAGCGCACGATGGCCACGTCGACCCGTTCGGCCAAGTAAGCCTTCAGACCGTGTTATAGGAATACCGACCTTGGCGCTGTTCATCTTGCGCAGGCTGCTGCAAAGCCTGTTCGTTCTTCTCGCGGTATCGGTGGTGGTGTTTTTTGCGGTGTATGCCGTGGGCGACCCCATCGAACTGCTGGTCAGCCCCGAGGTCGGCCAGGCCGAACGCGCCGCACTGGTGGCGCGTCTCGGGCTGGATCTTCCCATCTGGCAGCAGTATGGCCATTTCCTGTGGAATGCACTGCAGGGCGACCTGGGCAATTCCTTTGTGCACAGCATGCCTGCGATCGAGCTGATCCTGCAGCGCATGCCGGCGACTTTCGAACTGGTGGTCGTCGCCATCTTCCTCACCTGTATCCTGGGTATTCCCCTGGGCATGGTCGCGGGCCTGTACCGCGACGCGCCGCTGGGGCGCGGCATCATGGCCGGCTCGGTGCTGGGCTTTTCCCTGCCCAACTTCTGGCAGGGCATGGTGTTCATCCTGCTGTTTGCGGTCTGGCTGGGCTGGCTGCCTGCCTCGGGGCGCGGGCCCACGGTAGAGGTGCTGGGCATTCCCTTCAGTATCTTCACCGCAGAGGGCTGGCGCCACGTGGCCATGCCGGCGGTCAACCTGGCGGTGGCCAACATCGCACTCATCCTGCGCCTGACGGCTTCCGGTGTGGTCGAAGCACGCAACCAGGAATACGTGAAGTTCGCACGTGCCAAGGGCATCAAGCCCGGGCGCATCGTGCGCCGCCACATCCTGCGCAACATCCTGATCCCCGTGGTCACCGTCATCGGCATGGAGTTCGGAACCCTGATCGCCTATTCCACCATCACCGAAACGGTGTTTTCGTGGCCGGGCATGGGCAAGCTGCTGATCGACAGCGTCTATCAGCTCGACCGCCCGGTGGTGGTCGCCTACGTCATGCTGGTCACCCTGCTGTTCGTGGTGATCAACCTCATCGTCGACATTCTGTACGCCGTGCTTGACCCGCGCGTGCAACTACTCGAGCCCGCGCACTGATCATGGCTGATACGACTAACAAAAACCGCGTGCCCACGCGTGATCCCATCCAGGACACGCCCAACCGGCGCGCCATTCTCAAGAAGCTGCACGCCCGTCCGACCGTTCGCGGCTCGGTCATTGCGCTGGCCATACTGATGGCCTTCGTGCTGTTCGCCCCGTTCTTCGCGCCGCAGAATCCCTACGATCTGATGGCCCTGAACATCATGGACGGGCGCTTGCCCCCGGGTGCCGAAAGCATGGAAGGCGGACGCTACTGGCTGGGCACCGACTCCCAGGGACGCGACATGCTCAGCGCCATTCTGTATGGTCTGCGCATCAGTCTGCTGGTGGGCTTGAGCGCCGTGTTCCTGTCCACGGTCATCGGCACCATCGCCGGACTGCTGGCCGCCTTCAAGGGCGGCTGGGTCGACACCGCTGTCATGCGGCTGGTCGACTTCATCCTTGGCTTTCCCACCATCCTCGTGGCCCTGGTGCTGCTGGCGGTACTGGGCCGTGGCGTGGACAAGGTGGTCATTGCACTGGTGGTGGTGCAGTGGGCGCACTACGCCCGCATCATGCGCGGACGCGCCCTTCAGGAACGCCGCAAGGAATACATCGAGGCGGCTCAGAATCTGGGCTTTCCGTCCTGGCGCATCATGGCTTTCCATCTCATGCCCAACTGCATGAGCCCGGTGCTGGTGTTCGCCACCATCCAGATTGCAACGGCCATCGTGCTGGAAGCGACCTTGTCCTTCCTGGGGGTGGGCGTGCCCATCACCGAGCCCTCGCTGGGCTTGCTGATTGCCAGCGGTTTCGAATATCTGCTCTCTGGTGACTACTGGATCAGCATGTTCCCCGGCGTCGCGCTGCTGCTTCTGATCCTGTCCATCAACATCATCGGCGACCGACTGCGCGCCGCACTGGATCCGCGATGAGCGAACAAGAATTCATTCTGGACGTGCGCGGTCTGCGCACCGCTTTCCATACCGGCGAGGGCGCATGGCCGGCCGTGGACGGCGTGGACTTCAACGTGCGCCGTGGCGAAATCGTCGGCCTGGTGGGCGAGTCGGGCTCGGGCAAGTCGGTGACCGGCTTCTCCCTGATCGGTCTGATCGACCCGCCGGGGGAAGTGATCGAAGGCGAGGTGCTGTTTGAAGGCCGTAACCTGCGCGCTCTCAGCGAGGAACAGTTGCGCCGCCTGCGCGGCAACGACATTGCGATGATCTTCCAGGATCCGCTGATGACGCTGAACCCCGTCCTGAAGGTCGGGGAGCAGATGCGCGAAGCGATCCAGACGCATCATCCCAAGGTCACGCGCCAGCAGGCCGATGCTCGATGTATCGAGGCGCTGGAAATGGTGGGTATTCCCGCCGCGGCCAAGCGCCTGAACGCCTATCCTCACGAGTTCTCCGGCGGCATGCGTCAGCGCGTTGCCATCGCTATTGCGATGCTGAACAATCCCAAGCTGATCATTGCCGATGAGCCGACGACCGCGCTGGACGTGACGATCCAGGGGCAGATCCTCTATCAGATGCAAAAGCTCTGTAAGGCCCACGACACGGCGCTGATCTGGATCACCCACGATCTGGGCGTGATCGCCGAACTGGCCGATCGCGTCGCCGTCATGTATGCCGGACGCATCGTGGAAACCGGCACGGTCGACGAAGTGCTCTCGCACCCGCGCCATCCCTACACGGCGGGCCTGTTGAGCTCGATGCCGGCCACTTCCGAACCGGGAGAGCGTCTGGCCCAGATCGACGGCATGGCGCCCAGCCTGGCCGGGCGCGAGATCGGCTGTGCTTTCCGGCCCCGCTGCCCCAATGCGGTGGCCCGCTGCGGCGAGGCCCCGCCCGAGATCACGGTGGAAGGCGATCGCAACTATCGCTGCTATGTACCCATCGTCCAGGAGTCCCTATGAGCGAACACGACGTCATCGAACTGCGTGGCCTGCACAAACGTTTCGAGCCTCATCCCGATCTGGCGCAACGCCTGCTGGCGCTTGCCGGCCGTCCTGTGGACACGCGCACGGTGCATGCCGTCAACGGCGTGGACCTGTCCGTGGCGCGCGGCGAGGTGCTGGGGCTGGTCGGTGAATCGGGCTGTGGCAAGTCCACACTTGGCCGCATGGTGGCCGGGCTGATCAAGCCGACCGAAGGCAGCGTCACCTACAAGGGACGCGACACCAAGACACTGCGCGGCCGCGACAAGCTGGACTACACGCTGGGCGTGCAGATGATCTTCCAGGATCCGCAGGCTTCGTTGAATCCGCGCCAGCGGCTGCACAAGATCCTTGGCGAATCGTTGCACGTGCACAAGCTGGCCAAGTCCAGCGAGATCGCGCCGCGTGTGGATCGTGCCTTGTCCGAAGTCGGCCTGGGCGTGGAATACCGGGACCGCTTCGCCCATCAGATTTCGGGCGGGCAGCGTCAGCGTATCGGTATTGCACGTGCATTGATGGTGCAGCCCTCGTTCCTGGTCTGCGACGAACCCGTCGCCGCGCTGGATGTGTCGATCCAGGCCCAGGTGATCAACCTGTTCATGGATCTGCGCGACCGCCACGGCTTCACGTATCTGTTCATCAGTCACGATCTGGGCGTGGTGCGCCACATATCGGACCGCGTGGCCATCATGTACCTGGGGCGTATCGTGGAGATCGCACCAGCGCGCGAAATCTTCGCGCGTGCCAATCACCCGTACACTCAGGCCTTGCTCACCGAGATGCCCGACGTCTCGCAGCGCGCGCGCAAGTTCGTGCCGATCAAGGGCGAGATTCCGTCGCCCTTGAATCCGCCGTCCGGCTGTACCTTTCATCCCCGCTGCCCGCACGTCATGCCACGTTGCAAGGAAGAAGTTCCGATGCTGCGCGACGTCGCCACCGGGCATCGGTCGGCCTGTCATTTGAACGATATGGGGGTAGCATGAACGTGCCATCGAACGTGCAGGTCATGGCCGACGGCCTGGCCGCCACAGGACGCGCTGCACTGACCTACATCGATGCGGCCAATGCCGATCGACCGGTCGTCCTGAATACCTATCGTGCGCCCGGCTATGTGCCCGGCAACCCCGTGGTGCTGGTGCAGCACGGCGTGCTGCGCAACGGCGACGACTACCGCGATTTCTGGATTCCAGCTGCCGACAAGCATGGCTTGCTGATCGTGGCGTCGACATTCTCCGACGAGCATTGGCCGGGTCTGCACAGCTACAACAACGGTCGCGTGCGTGAAGTCGATACGCTGATGGACGCACCGCCCGAGGCCTCGCAAAGCGATGCAACAGGGCCCGTGCGGCCGGTCGGCGACTGGACCTACGCGATTCTGGCGCGGGTGTGGGCCGACCTCAACGCCAGCGGCATCGTGCGCCGCGCGCGCGCCCATCTTTTCGGTCACTCCGCGGGCGGGCAGTTCGTTCATCGTCTGATGAGCACCCAGTCCCATGATGCGTTCGAGGCGGTGATCGCATCGAACTCGGGCTGGTACACCTTGCCCGACCTGGATCTGGCGTTTCCGCATGGCATGCGTATCGAGGGTGTGGAGCAGGGCAATCTGACACGCCTGCTGGCCTACCCCATGATGCTTCTGCTGGGTGAGTGCGACAACGACACTGATGCGCCGAACCTGCCGAAGAATCCTGAGGCGCTCAGCCAGGGCCCGCACCGCCATGCGCGGGGGCACAATTATTTCAAACAAGGGGGCGAAGCGGCCCGGCGTCTGGGTGTGCCGTTCAACTGGACGTTGCGTGATGTGCCTCATATCGGACACAACGGCGACGCCATGTCGGTGGTTGCCGCCAGCCTCTGGTTCGATGGGGTGATGCCCGACAACGCCACTCTGGCGCGGCTCGCCGCCGGCCAGGTTGCCTGATTCTGTCATTGGAGAAGTGAATGTTCGTGCAACGTAGCATCGATGAGCTGGTCGCCGGTATCGAGAAGTGGGTCTTGTGTGAGTCGCCCTCGCATGCCCCTGAAACCCTGGTCAGCATGGCCGCCATCATTTCCGAACAGGCCCGCGCAGCAGGGCTGACGGTCAACAGCTTCGACCTGGGTCCGGCCACCGGCCCGGCACTGCAACTGACCAACCGCCGCGCCGGCGACGACCGCCCGGGCCTGCTGCTGCTGGCGCATTACGACACCGTGCACCCGGTCGGTACACTGGAAAAGAATGCCTGCCGTATCGAAGACGGCAAGCTGTACGGCCCGGGCACCTACGACATGAAGGCCGGTACCTGGCTGGCGTTGACGGCGCTGTGCGACGTGGTGGGTGCCTCGTCCACGGCCTTGCCCGTCGAGTTCCTGATCGTGCCCGATGAAGAAATCGGCAGCCTCTATTCGCGTGACCTGATCGAAGCGCATGCTGCACGTGCGCGTTACGCGCTGGTGTGTGAACCGGCCCGCGCCAATGGCGGGCGTTGCGTGACGGCCCGCAAGGGCACCGGCATGGTGACCATCGACGTGCATGGCCGTCCTTCGCACGCAGGAGTGGCCCACGAGAAAGGTCGCAGCGCCATTCGCGAAATCGCGCACCACGTGCTGGCGCTGGAAGCCATGACCGACTACGAACGCGGCATCACCGTCAGCGTCGGCAAGATCGAAGGCGGGACCACGACCAATGTCGTGCCTTCGCATGCCTGGCTGATCGCTGACTTCCGCATCCCCGACGAGCAGGCTGGCGTCGAGCTGCTGGCCAAGATGCAGGCACTCAAGCCCGTCGGCCCCGACGTCACCGTCGAGGTCGATGCCAAGCTGAACCGCCCGCCCATGTCCCGCACCGACGAAGTGGGTGAGCTGCTCAAGCTGGCGCAAGGTTTTGCTGCCGAGGCCGGTTTTGCACTGGAAGAGGCCCCCATGACGGGTGGCGGCAGCGATGCCAACTTCACGGCAGCGCTGGGCGTGCCCACCCTGGACGGACTGGGCGCCGATGGCGACGGCGCGCATACGCTGTTCGAGCACATCCAGATCGCCACCTTGCCCGAGCGCCTGCAGTTCTGGCGCATCATGCTGCAAAAACTCGCCTGATCGGGCGGGCTGGCACGCGAGTCAGTGCCAGCCTTCCAGGCGAAGCGTGGCGCGCACCAGGCGTTGTTCTTCCTGTTCGATGCCACGCAGGCTGTCACGCACGCTGTGCACATGTTCCAGTGCGGCACGCTGCGCCTGCGCGGCGCGGCGATTGACCACAGCGCTGTAGAGCCTGGCGTGCTGCCGGTCGATATCCTGTTTCTCCGGCACACGGTGGTAGAGATTGTTCACGCAGGCATAGACCGACGTGAGCATCATGTCGGTCAGGGATTTGAGCGTATGCACGAGCACAGGATTGTGCGAGGCTTCGCAAATGGCCAGATGAAACGAATGGTCCAGCCGTGCATGGGTGCCCACTGAGGTGTCCGGACCGGCCGCGGTCATCTCTTCGTAACGCCGTTTGATCGAAATGAAATCCGCAGCCGTCCCCCGAGTCGCTGCCAGCCGTGCCGACTCGCCTTCCAGCAGCGCACGTACTTCGAACAGGTCGTACAGGGTGCGGGGCTGCGTGCCATACATATGCATCAACGGTGAAGCATCCAGGCGCGTCATGCTTTTGACGTAAGAGCCTTTGCCGTGCGTGGTCTGGATGATTTCGCGCGCCCGCAACAGTTTCAGGCCCTCGCGCAGGGCGCTGCGCGAAACACCCAGCTTTTCAGTCAACCTGCGCTCCGAGGGCAACAACTGCCCCGTCTTCAGAACGCCATCGGCGATGAGCTGTTCGATGCGCTGCGCGACCTGGTCGGCGACCAGGGCGGGCGCCGGGTTGGGCATACTATGTTGATCCGTGGGCATGAGGGACATCGGGCACTCGGGGCAGGGT
>JAEYZR010000046.1 GCA_023427945.1 Pseudomonadota bacterium
GTGTGGGTGAACTGACTGCCCTGACCTGGATGGCGGCCTTCATCAAGCACGCCCAGGCCGAGTCGCCGGGATTGATGATCAGCCCGCAGGTGCATCTTGGCGAGGTGCTTCAGCAGAAAATCACCAATGGCGAACTGGATTGCGCCATCGTGGCGGGTACGTCACCGTCCGGCGCCATCGCTTCGCACCGCATCGGACAAGTCGATTACAAGTGGGTGGCCGCACCATCCCTGGCGCAGCAGAAGCGCCGGTGGCGCGCATCTGACATCGTCGCGCAAACGCTCATCTCCTTGCCGCAAGGCGCAGGCACCACGCCACTGGTCGACCAGTGGCTGAACCGGCATGGCCTGGTGCCCGGCAGGAAACTGCAGTGCGACGCACTGGGCGGCGTATCGGCACTGCTGCAGGAAGGCCTGGGTGTGGGGTTTCTTCCCGTCGCCTGGGCCGATGCGCTGATCGCCCGCAACCGGCTGACAGCACTGCCTCACGCACCGGCACTGGCGACACTGGTTTATACCTTTCAATGGCGGCGCGACGACCGGCGTCCCATGTTGCTCAACATGCGTGCGGCGGCCGAACACTGCATCAACTTCGGCGCCCCATCGGGGTTGAGCTAGCCGCTTGACCATCGGGGTTGAGCTAGCCGCTTGGCGATCGGGGTCGAGTCAGCCGCTCAACTGTCGTCGCGGTGCCACTCGAGTGTCCAGTCACCGCGGGCGACGTGGTCGAGCCAGTTGCAGCATGCCAGGGTCTTGGCATCCGTGATGCGGCCATCCCGTACCCCTTGCAGCACGTCGGCCACAGGCATGCGGACCACGTCCAGGAACTCGCCGTCATCCAGGTCTCGATCGCCCTGCACCAGACCGCGAGCGAAATAAATGTGGATGACTTCGTCGGAATAGCCAATGGCCAGGTGCATGCGACCGGCGTAAGCCCACTCCCTCGCCGTAAAACCGGTCTCCTCGAGCAGCTCGCGTTTGCCGCAGGCCAGAGGTGCTTCACCGGGATCGAGCTTGCCTGCCGGAAACTCGGTGATGACCTGGCCGACCGGATAACGAAACTGGCGCTCTACCACCACCTGGCCATCATCATGCAGGGCCACCACCACGACGGCGCCGGGATGGACAATGTATTCGCGTACGCCCGTGCTGCCATCAGGCAGACGCACGGTGTCGCGACGACCACGCAGGAATCGACCCTCGAACAAGACCTCGGAACTCAGTTGAACTTCGGAAAGATGCGCGTCGTCCTTGGACATGTATGACCTATAAAAAAGAGTTAGGCTTGCGAGCTTGCGTCAGCCGCAAGGTGCCCCTGGCGCGTGGCCCAGGCAGAGACGGCCAGCAGCAATCCCGCCACGCCATAAAGTAACAGCGCAGGCGTGACAGGCAAAAGCAGACCGGCCAGGATCGGCCCCATGCCTGCGCCAATATCGCGCCAGACCGCGCGTGCCGCCAGGGCATGCACCCGCGCTGCACCGGGATAACGCTGTGCAACGACGGGCGCGACCAATGGGAGTTGCATGGCGCGCAGCAAAATGATCGCCAGCCCGGCGCTCCATATCCAGCCCGCGCCATAAGCCAGCAACACGAGGCCAGTCAACAGCGACAGCATCACGAGCATGCGTTCGGCGCCAAAACGCTGGGCGAGCTGCCCACCCAACGGGCTGAGTAGGATTTCACCGGCATAACGCAGTGCCATCAGGCAACCCGCGATCAGTACCGGATCGCCGTCGGGCATGGCGCGCGCACCGAGAATGGCCAGGCCGACGATGAACAGACCATCGAGCACCAGACCTTCGACGAAACACCAGATATCGAGCCGGTCGGGCAATGCAATGCGTCGTTTGCGCACGGGCGCCGTGCCGCGATGCGCGGGCAGTTGCCATGCCAGCGGAATCGCCAGCGCGGCCAGCGCCGCCAGAATGAAGAAGAAAGCGGACATGGCGCCGACAGCGGCAAACAGGGCTGCCAGTGGCAACGCCGTCATCGGCGCAAGCGCAATCCATGCGCGCGATCGTCCCGCACGCCGCGCAGCGCCCGCCACCACCTGCGTGGCCAGCGCCTGGGTGGAAAGATTCAGGCCTGCAAAGCACAGCCCCCACACCAGCCGCAGCCCCACCAGCCACCAGAAACCTTCGAACACCGCATAGCCCATCGCACACACGACAGAGCCGCATGCGGCGGCCAGGCAGATGGCGCGATCCCCGCGCCGCGCATAAAAGCGTGCAATGAAGCCGTAACCCACGATACGTACAAGACGATTTGCCGCCAGCAGCATCCCGGCCTGGGCCAGCGTGACGCCAAACTCTGCCGCGTGCAGCGGCAACAACAGGTAGAGCACGACGTCAGCCGGCAGACAGAGACCGAGAATCCAGGCGGCCCGCCGGGAATGCCGATCAGCCTGCCGGATGTCCTTGTCGCCTTGGCGGCCCGCTGTGTCGGAACACATCCTCAACAGCGCGCCAGATCGACCTCAGGCCTCGAGGCCGACCTCGATTCCGGCACGGGTGTGCAACCCGGTGGATGGTAGGTATGCACCAGGGACAGCTTGACCGCGTCGCCCTCGTTGCGCCTTGCTGCATGCAAGGTGCGGCAGTGAAAGAACACGACGTCGCCGGGTTCAAGCACGGGACATACCGCACGTTCGAGCCAGGGTTTGTTTTCGGCGAGATCCGTGCGAAAGAAGGTCTTCTCGTCAAAACAATGCGCGTCGAAATCGACAGCGTGCGAGCCCGGGATGAGCCACAGGCCACCGTTGTCGGCCGACTCATGGCCCATCGCGAGCCAGCTGGACACCAGGTTCTTTTGCGTGAAGGACCAATAGCGGATGTCCTGATGCCATCCGGTTGCCGTGCCAAACGAAGGATGCTTGGTCATCACACAATTGTGATGCACCAGCGAGAGCACGGGCGGCGCAGCGAAGTAGCCTTGCAACCACGCCGTCATGCTGGAGTCCGTGGCCCATGACTGGAAACCGGCGCCACGTCCATAGGCATCCAGCAAACGCCGGACCGTGGTCCCGCCGAGCGCATCATGTGCTGGCGCGCCGGGATAGTTCACGTCGGCTTCCAGCTCAAGAGGGTCGATGCGGGCTTGAAGATGCTGGACGGCAAGACTGCGCAACTGTGCGAAAACCGCCGCGTCAGCCAGATTACGCACAACCACGAACCCATCGCGTGTGAGGGCGTCGTACTGCTCGGTATAAGAGTCGCTGGACATCGTCTGCTTCGAAATGCGTGACACACGCTATTAACAAACATGAAGGATAGCGCCACTCACCTTACACAACGCCATCATGTTACGAAACAGGTGCCAGGGATGAAGTAAAAAAGATTGCACGTCCAACGCCGTACGAACATAATACGATTCATTAAAAATAAATACGAATCGTTCGCATCAAAAGACAGGTCAAAAATTTCAGATCATGTGTACGACAAATCCATCGGTGCCCTCACCCGTGCGCTCAAGCGTCAGTCAGGCCATTCAAAGCGCGCTGATCATTCTTGCGTTGAATGGCGCAGCGGTGTTGCCCGTGCTGATCTTCGCCTAGCGGGAACGGTGCAATAACTTCCACAGGCCGCCCAGGATCACAGGTGTGGCTGCGGCTGCGATGCCGGCGAGCACGATCACGTTCAGATGGTCCCGCAC
>JAEYZR010000019.1 GCA_023427945.1 Pseudomonadota bacterium
CCCCGTCGCGGGAGGAGGGCGCCGGGGAGATCAAGCGCGGCTCTTTGCACCCAGCGCAGCGATGGCGCTGATGGCGATACCCACCACGGCGGCAATACCTACCGCTTTCCATGGGTTCTCGTGGACGAATTCGTCCGAGGCAGACGAAAGCTCTTTGTATTTCTTGGTGGCGACTTTCTGCCAGTCGGCAGCGGCCCCTTGGGCGTTGCTGAGTTGACGACGCAGGACGGCACGCGCGTCATCAACGCCTTCGCCGGTGTGGGCCGCCGTCTTGCGCAGGAGATCCTCACTGGCAGCCATCAGTTCACGGAAGTCTGCGCTCATGCGCTCGCTCGTGTCGTTGATGTCCGATTTGGCTTTTCTGAGGCGAAATGTCATGGCTAGTCCTTATGAGTTAACGGTGACGACGATTCAGGCAATCGTCACTTCGATTTAACTACAGCACAAAGCGTGCCTGAGATAAATTCAGTTCCGTCATGGCATACAGGTCACGCCAAAACCTGGTTGCGCCCCTGGCGCTTGGCCATGTAGAGCCGCTCATCAGCCTGCGAAATGAGCCGAGCCGCCGGTTCGTTGGCGGCCGGAACCAGCGCCGCGCAACCGACACTGACGGTCAGGATGGGTGCGGTCGGCGATCCCGTGTGGACAATCTGCAGTTCACGAACCGCAATGCGCACCTTCTCTGCAATCATTCGCGCACCGCCCTGGCTGGTCGACGGCAGCACAGCGGCAAATTCTTCGCCGCCGTAGCGGGCAGCCAGATCGCTGCTGCGGTTACACGCGCCACGGATCGCCTGAGCCACTTTTTTCAATGCCTCGTCGCCTGCAAGATGTCCATAGGTATCGTTGTAAATCTTGAAATGATCCACGTCGATCATCAATAACGCGCATTCCCGAGATTCCACGCAGGCCCGCGACCACTCGCTGGCGAGGTACTCGTCGAAGTAGCGACGGTTTGCCAGGCCGGTCAGCCCATCGGACTGAGTCAGGCGTCGCAATGCCAGATTGCTCTCGAGCAGGCGTTGCTCGCTTTCCCTGAGCGCCTTGTAAGCATCATCGCGCTGACGCATGACATGGTAGAGACGTGAATGATGGCGCAAACGGGCCAGCAATTCGATGGTGTCCGGCAGCTTGACCAGGTAATCATTGGCGCCTCCGGCAAACGCTGCGCTTTTGGTGGCGGCCTCTTCCTTGGTGGACAGCACGATGATCGGGGTGTTGGCAAGCGCGGGCTCGGCACGATAGGACCGGGTGAGCGTCATGCCGTCGATGTCAGGGAGCACCAGGTCCTGGAGAATCACAGTGGGTTTGACGGCAAGCGCGACAGACAACGCCTCTTGGGCGGAACCGCAATAGTGGAATTCCACGTCAGGCTCGTCAGCCAGGGCTCGTCGAATCGCCTCCGCGATAATGGCCTGATCGTCCACCAGCAGCACCACGACCGGGTTGCGATCTTCCGGTTGCGTCAGCGCATCGGATACCGACGGATCGTTATTTCTGGTTTGCATAGTGCTCAGCCTTTTTTACCCTGGACTGTATGGCGTCAGCAATGTCGCTGAGCGGCAGAATCTGCACGGCTGCACCGATCGCGGCCGCCGCTTTCGGCATGCCATAAACGGCGCAGGTGTCCTTGTCCTGCGCAATGGTGTGAAAGCCTCGCATACGCATGCGCTTGAGTCCTTCGGCGCCATCGCGTCCCATGCCAGTCAGCAGGACACCTACAGCAGTGCCGCGACAGTGTTCGATGACACTGTCGAAGAAGACATCGATGGAAGGTCGGTAGAGAAATTCACGCGGCTCTGCGCTGTACCGCAGCGACCCATCAGCCTGCAGCTTGATGTGATCGTTCGTTCCTGCAAGCAGGGCCGTCCCCGGAGACGGGCGTTCGCCCTCGCGTGCCAGGCGAACCGTCATCGAACACTGGTCATTGAGCCACCGTGCCATCCCTTCGGAAAACACGGCGTCCACGTGCTGCACCATGACGATCGACCCGCCGAAGTTGTCGGGCAGTTCGTTGAGCAATTGCGCCAGGGTGGCAGGTCCGCCAGCAGAAGCGCCTATGGCGATCAAAGGACTGTCGTTGCTGCGGCGCGCCTGCGGTTCGGCCACGACGGGCGTGGACTTGTTCTTTTCGCCAATCAGCCATCTCACATTGCGGATTTTGCGCAAGAGTGGTGGCAGGCCGCTCGTGCCGTCGCATGCCGCGACGGTGGGCGTGTCCACCGCATCCAGAGCGCCATGTCCCATGGCTTCGAAGACACTAGAGGTATGACGCAGCACATCGGAGGTCACCACGACGATCGCGCAAGGCGTCTGGGCCATGATCAGGCGGGTGGCCTCCACACCGTCCATGACGGGCATCATCAGGTCCATCAAGACGAGATCCGGGCGCGTGTGCTCGCAGAACTCCACGGCCTTGGCCCCATTGTCGGCGACCCAGATCACCTTCCATCCGGGTTCGGTCGAGAGCATTTTCTGCATGACGGCCACGGCCAGGGGCGAGTCGTTCACAATCCCAATCTTCATTGATTCGGACTCCCGATCAGATCTTCAACAATGTTCAGCAAGGCTTCGTCGTGGAAATTGCTCTTGGCCAGATAGTAGTCCGCCCCTGCTTCCAGGCCGCGCTGGCGATCTTCCGGACGGTCCTTGTAGGATACGATCATGACGGGAATGCCCGCCAGACGCGCATCCCGCTTGAGCAGCGTCACCAGTTCAACCCCATCCATGCGCGGCATGTCCACATCGGTGATGACCATATCGAAGGACTCGGCGTGCAGAATGTTCCATCCATCCATTCCATCCACGGCCACGGTCACCTCGTAACCGCGATTACTCAGCAGTTTTCGCTGCAGCTCGCGCACCGTCAGTGAATCGTCCACGACCAGCACACGCTTGTGCCGCTGGGCAGCAGCACCTGCCTGTCCACGGGCCAGCCCCGCCAGACGCCCGGCAGTGACGAGCTTCTCTATCGAGCGCAGCAGATCTTCGACATCGAGCACCAGCACTGGCGAGCCGTCTTCCAGCAAGGCCCCGCACGCGACGTCCTGGACTTTTCCCAAACGAGGATCCAGCGGCTGTACGACCAGACTGCGCTCGCCCAGGAAGCGGTCGACGGCCACGCCGAAGGCCTGATTCTCGTCGCCCAGCACCACGACACGCACGTGGTCGTGATCGCCAATCGCCGGGTTTCCTGCGCCCAGAAGTTGCGAGGCCAATACCAGCCCAAGCCGCTGGCCTTCGAAATCGAAATGTTGATGGCCTTCGATTTGTTCGATCTCCGCCATCGGCAGAACCAGAGTGTGGGCGACGTAGGCCAAAGGCAACGCGTAGGGTTCGCCCGCGACTTCGATGAGCAACGCGCGCATGACCGACAGCGAAAGCGGCAGTGACAGGGCGAATCGAGTGCCCTTGCCTGTCTCCTGGGAAATCGTGATATCGCCACGCAAGGCCCGCACCGCGTTCTGCACTGCATCGAGGCCCACACCCCGTCCGGACGTCTGCGTGACGCGATTGCGAGTACTGAATCCTGGAAGGAAAAGAAACTCGAGCAGTTCTTCCTCGTCGAGCTTGCCTGCCATCTCAGTCGATGCCAGTCCCCGGGCAACGATCTCAGCACGCAATGCATTGATGTCTATGCCCCCGCCGTCGTCGATGATTTCGATCATCAGCGTGCCCGCGCTGTGGCGTGCTTCGATCGACACCGTGCCTTCGGCGGGCTTGCCCAGCGACTCCCGTTGCGCGGGTGACTCAATGCCGTGATCGACCGCGTTGCGCAGCAAGTGAGCCAGCGGAGCCTCGAGTTGTGCCAGAACATCGCGGTCGACCCGCGTACGGGCGCCTACGATGTG
>JAEYZR010000049.1 GCA_023427945.1 Pseudomonadota bacterium
CCGCGCGGCCGCGGCGGCCCCCCCCCCCCGGGGGGGGGGGGCGCGGCCACGGCGCGGATCTTGCTCCTACGCGTGACGCCGTCATCCTGTACTCTTGATGCCGTATCACGCCTGTTTTTTTTCGGACGACTCAAATGGAACGCTTCAGCCGCGCCCTTCCCAAAGGCACCACCTCGCAAGTTGCCGTGGCCAAACACCCGCTGCATCCCATGCTGGTGACCTTCCCGATTGCGTTCTACATCGGCGCACTGGGTGCCGATGTCGCCTTCTGGTTTACCGCCGACGAATTCTGGGCGCGTGGTGCCATGTGGTTGCTGGGCGCAGCCACCGTCATGGGCACACTGGCGGGCATCACAGGTACGGTCGAACTGCTCTGGGTTCCCGACATCCGCCATCGTGCCGCAAGCTGGAGCCACTTCGTGGCAGCCGTCATGCTGTTGTCCGTCGGTGCCATCAACTGGCTCTACCGCATTCGCGCGCCGATAGACGCCATTCTGTATGAAGGCATCTACCTGTCGGCACTGGGCGCCGCTCTGGTCGGAATGGCGGGCTGGCTGGGCGGCAAGCTGGTGTTCGAGCATCAAGTCGGCATACACGAAAAAGATCAGGAAAAAGGCGTGGTCTAGGCGCGGTGCCGGCTAGAAAGGCTTGCCCAGCACCAGCCACAGAACGGTGGGTATGAGGATGGTGGGGTAGATCAACATGGCCAGCAGTCGCCGTGAACTGCGCAATCGCGACAAGTCATCCAGTGCAGTGATCAATTTGCCGCACTGCAGGTGAAAGACCACCATCAGCGCCACCAGCGTGAGTTTCACGACCAGCCACAAACCGCCCGCCCCTGCAGCCACGGCAAGCACTGTTCCTGTTGCGATGGCTAACACTGCCGCCGGGGACGCGACCATGACGAAGGTGCCGCGTGCCATGATGTGGGCGCGGCGCATCGCCGCATAGCCCCTGGCCTGGCGGACTTCGTTCAACAGCGCGGGAAGATAGAACAGACAGGCGCACCAGATTGCCAGCGTGGCAATATGCGCCCCCTTGAGCCAGGCCATGACGTCTCCGGTAGGTCGCGTGCCCGTGGCATAACGGGCATACCTATCATCCTATCGCATTCAGGCCGGAGTAAGGTTTTGGTATGGTGTGCAAACGTACCGAAAGTTTTTTACTTCGGCGTCCCGAACAGCGTGATGGAATAGTCGCCCAGCTCGAAGCCGTTTTCGGACGCAATTTTTTCAAGGCGTTTTTGTATTTGCGGGTCGAAGAATTCGATGACCGTACCGTCGGCCGTGCTGACCAGATGGCCGTGGTGGCGCTCGCCGTCGTTCAGTTCGTACACGGCCCGGTTGCCGCCCAGCTGGCTGCGCTTGAGCAAGCCAGCGTGCTCGAACTGGGTGAGCACGCGATACACCGTTGCCAGCCCCATCTCGACGCCGTCGTTGAGCAGGATCCGGTAGACATCTTCAGCGCTCAGGTGACGTTGCTCGCCCTTGCTGAAAATATCCAGGATCTTGATGCGCGGAAAGGTCACCTTCAATCCGCTGTTTTTCAGTTCTGCCGCATCGGTCATTGCACACCCTACAAATTTTAGTCAGACATATTTACCATGGAAACGCGATGAGATCGCCATACAGCCGCTTGAGCGTGGCCTTCACCGGCTCGGACTGCTGATAGATCTCGATGAAACGCAGCAACCTCGGGTCCTGAGCACGATCGGGCCGTGCGACCCAGCGGATGGCATAGCGGCGCACGTTCTCAGGCTCGCCATTGTCAAACGCCAGACCGTCTTTTTCATCCAGGCCACCATGCTTGGCGAAGGTCGTGTAGGTGACCGAAGCGGTCACATCGTCGAAGGAGCGCGCCGCCTGCGAGCCTTCGATCTGTACGAAAGTGAGTTTTTTTGGATTGGCCGTGACATCGGCCAGGGTGGCTTCGTGCGTCACGCCGGGCGCCAGCGTGATCAATCCGATGGACTGCAGCAACAGCAGGGCACGCCCCGTGTTCACCGGGTCCGAAGGAATGGCGATGCGTGCGCCATCGGGAATGGGCTCGCCGCGTTTGAGCTTTTTCGAGAACAGACCGATTGTGGTGCTGTAGCCGTAGGCGATAGGCACGAGCGCGGCACCGCTGGCCGCGTTGTAGCGTTCGAGAAACGGTGCGTGCTGGAAGAAGTTCGCGTCGACCGCGCCTTCCTGGACGGCAGTATTGGGCATGACCCAATCGCTGAACTCCACCAGTTCCACCGCAAGACCTTCCGTCCTGGCCTGAGCAATCGCCAGCTCGGTGGCTTCGTTGGCCACGCTGGGAATGACCGCAATACGCAAAGGCTTGGAGGCCGATTGCGCCGAAGCAAACGGCATGACACCGACCAGGCAGAGCGCCAGGACCCCCGCGTGAAAACGCGACATACGCAGTAGTTGAGCAACCGACATTGAACCGTACCAGTGGACATGATGTGCCGGGCATGAGTGCCGACCATCGACCGCAACATCATAAGCTGCCCGCACATGCCCTGCATAGTGCGATGGCACGCGCGCCGCTCACCGGCTGGGCGAGGCGCGTGCGTCCGGGTTTTATTTTTTCTTCTCGGGCACTGTCCAGAAGTACACCATGCGCCCATCGACATTGACGGTCTGATCCGGCGCCCAGTCGCCCATGTCGAAGGCGTGCGAGACAATGCGCGTGCCCGGCTTGAGTTCGAGCAGCTTGGGGCGCAGCTTCAGATTCAGGGAATTCAGCAGGTACAGGCTGATGACCGTCGCCTCGGAGAGATCCTGTTCGAACAGGTCGCCCTGGATGAACTTGACCTTGTCGGTCACGTTGTTCTTCTCGGCATTGGCATTGGCTTCGGCAATGCGGGTGGGATCGATGTCGATGCCCAGGCCACGGGTGCCGAACTGCTTGGCAGCCGTGACCGGGATGATGCCATTGCCCGAACCCAGATCGTAGAGCACGTCGTCGGGTCCCACATTGGCCACTTTGAGCATGGCGTCCACGACCTCTTGAGGCGTGGGTACGAAAATGACGTCGGGCGTTCTGGAAGGTGCTGCCGTTTGCGCGACGGCGGTAGTGCAGACCAGCGCTGCCGCGCCAGCGACAGAGGCCAACCAGGCGAGAGGACTTTTCACAATGAATCTCCTGCAGGGCTATGGGGCAAGAAACACCCCGGTTGGAAAGACGCGCCAACGATTAGGCTTTGGCAAAGCGTCCTCGAAAGCACAACAGCACCGCACCGACCGCCAGCACGCAGATGCCCACCAGTGCGCCAACACCGGTGTACACCACGCTGGAATACAGCAGATACAGGCAGGTGCAGATGAACAGAATGGGCGTGAGCGGATAGAGCGGCACGCTGTAGGGGCGCGGACGGTCGGGGTAGCGGTGGCGCAGCACGAACAGCGACAGGCCTGTCAGCACGAAGAAGAACCAGAACACAGGTGCCGTGTAATCGACCATCGTGGCAAAGCCGCTGCGCGTGACGGCGCCCAATGCCACCAGCGCCAGCGAAATCACACCAACAGTGATCAGTGCGTTGGAGGGACCGTCGTGACGCGCATTCCAGCGCCCCAGGAAAGCAAACATGGGCTCGTCGCGACCAAAGGCGTAGATGGTGCGCGATGCCAGCAGAATCGTCGCGTTGGCCGAGGTGAGTGCCGAAATCGCGATCAGAACGCTGATGATCTGGGCCCCTCGATCGCCCATCAGCGCACGCAGCATGTCGGCGGCCACGGCGTCGGTGGCGCCTGCGCCCTCCAGCCCCAGCACACGCACGAAAGCCAGGTTGACCAGCAGATAGGTCACGGTGACGATGGCTAGGCTCCAGAACAGCGCGCGCGGCAAGTTCTTGTTCGGCCCCACCACTTCGGCCGACACATAGGCTGCCTCATTCCAGCCGCCGTAAGTCAGCATGACAAACACCAGGATCAAGCCCCACTTGGTGGCTTCGCGGGCAGCTGGATCGGCGGCCTGGGCGGCAGCGGCGGCGCCCGGCTGGGGCGTCATGAACAGCCCGACGGCAATGATGAACAGCACGCCAGCCACTTCGAGCAGGGTCAGGAAATTCTGTGTGCGTGCGCCCGAACGCAAGCCGATCAGGTTGATGACGGTCAGCACGAGCACCATGCCGCAGGCATACCAGGCCGACGAATTACTGCCCAGGCTGTAGACCTGCGTCGCGTAATCGCCGAACACGTAGCCCAGCAAGGCGATGGAGCCGGTCGGAATGACGG
>JAEYZR010000099.1 GCA_023427945.1 Pseudomonadota bacterium
GTCCCGGGTGGATCGGACCCCTACGAGCTGTTCCGTTTCTTCTTCGGCCCCGATGCACAGATTCCGGGTCCTGGCAATGCGCCAGAGGCGACACCGCGTGGTCAGGGGCCTGCTGAGGGCGGTCGCACCGTCCCCCGTGGCCTGGGATCTGGGTTCTTCCTGACCCAGGACGGTTACATCCTCACCAACAATCACGTGGTGGCCGATGCGGCTGACATCATCGTCACCCTGACCGACGGTCGCGAGTTCAAGGCCAAACTGGTCGGTACGGACGAACGCACCGATGTGGCCCTGATCAAGATCGACGCCAAGGACATGGCGACCCTGCCCATCGGCGATCCCAAGCAGTTGCGCAAGGGCAACTGGGTGCTGGCCATTGGCTCGCCGTTCGGGCTGGATTCCACCGTCACCTCTGGCATCGTCAGCGCCATCGGACGTGACACGGGCGAATACCTGCCATTCATCCAGACCGACGTTGCCGTCAATCCCGGAAACTCGGGTGGCCCCCTGCTGAACATGAAAGGCGAAGTGGTCGGTATCAATTCCCAGATCGTCTCGCGCAGCGGCGGGTTCATGGGGATTTCGCTTGCCATACCGATCGACGAGGCCATGCGCGTGCAGGAGCAGTTGCGCACCAAGGGGCGCGTGACGCGCGGCCTGATTGGCGTGCAGATCGGTGAAGTCAGCCAGGAAGTCGCCAGTGCCATCGGTCTGCCCAAGGCACAGGGTGCCCTGGTCAGCGGTGTTCAGGCAGGCGGTCCTTCGGACAGCGCGGGCGTGCAGCCTGGTGATGTGATCCTCAAGTTCGATGGACAGGACATCAACCGCTGGAGCGACTTGCCGCGTATCGTGGGTGGCACTGCGCCCGGCAGCTCTGGCAAACTCGAGGTGTGGCGTAAAGGCAAACGCATGACGCTGGACGTAAAAGTGGCCGAGTTGAAGACGGGTGGCACAGCCGAAGAGGCGCCCGCCGATACCACGCCGGCCACCGCGAATGCCCTGGGCCTGGACGTCACCGACGTTCCTGCCGACGTGCAGCGCAAGTTGCGCATCAAGGGCGGCGTGATGGTGCGGGCAGCCACCGGTGCCGGCGACACGGCGGGTATTGCCGAAGGCGATATCATCTTGGCCGTCAACCAGACCGATGTCGTGAACGTCGCTCAATTCAACAAGGTTGTCGGCGGACTGGAAAAAGGCCGTCCCGCAGGTGTCCTGGTTCGCCGGGGAGATGTAACGATGTGGGTTGCGGTCCAACTGACCAAGTGAAGCCAAACCAGCTAAAATAGCTGGTTGCCGCTGAAAGGGGCGCATGTTTGCGCCCCTTTTCTCTGTTTTCAATATTTCCATGTCTCGCAGGCTGCAGGTCTGCTGCGGGTCATTCCTGGTCGATCCAGTCCTTGGCAGATGGGCTGGGTTTGTCGCTTTTCTGGCTCCGGCTTTCATAATCGATGTCCATGCAGCACATTCGCAATTTTTCCATCATCGCTCACATCGACCACGGCAAGTCGACCTTGGCTGATCGTCTCATCCATCGTTGCGGCGGCCTGGCCGATCGCGAAATGTCCGCCCAGGTGCTGGACTCGATGGATATCGAGCGCGAGCGCGGCATCACCATCAAGGCTCAGACGGCTGCGCTGCAATACAAGGCCGCCGACGGGCAGACGTATGCGCTGAATCTGATCGACACCCCCGGACACGTGGACTTTTCGTATGAAGTGAGCCGATCGCTTTCGGCTTGCGAGGGCGCCTTGCTGGTCGTGGATGCCTCGCAAGGCGTTGAAGCCCAGACGGTCGCCAATTGCTACACCGCGATCGAACTCGGTGTAGAGGTGGTGCCTGTATTGAACAAGATGGATCTGCCCCAGGCGGATCCCGATGGTGCCCGCCAGGAGATCGAAGACGTGATCGGCATCGATGCCGGCGCCGCGATTCTGGCCAGCGCAAAAAGCGGCATGGGCATCGACGACATTCTCGAGGCCGTTGTCGCCCGCATTCCCGCCCCCGTCGGTGACCCGGACGCGCCTCTGCAGGCACTCATCATCGATTCCTGGTTCGACAATTACGTTGGCGTGGTCATGCTGGTGCGGGTCATCAACGGCGTGCTGCGTCCCAAGGACAAGATCCTGCTCATGGCCGCCGGCGCCAATCATCTGTGCGAACAGATCGGTGTCTTCACCCCCAAATCGCAATCGCGGCCGCACCTCTCGGCGGGCGAGGTGGGTTTTGTCATTGCCGGCATCAAGGATCTCGCGCACGCCAAGGTGGGCGACACCATCACCATTGCCAACAAGCCTGCATCCGAGGCGCTGCCGGGCTTCAAGGAAGTGCAGCCGCAGGTGTTTGCCGGCCTGTATCCGGTCGAAAGCAGCGAATACGATCAACTCAGGGATTCTCTCGAAAAGCTCAAGCTCAACGATGCCGCCCTGATGTTCGAGCCGGAAGTGTCGCAAGCCCTGGGCTTTGGCTTTCGCTGTGGCTTTCTGGGCCTGCTGCACATGGAAATCGTCCAGGAGCGGCTGGAGCGCGAATTCGATATGGACATCATTACCACCGCACCGTCGGTGGTCTACGAAGTCCTGCGTCGCGACAACACGCTCATGATGGTCGAGAGCCCTTCGCGCATGCCCGAGGTGGGGCAGATTGCCGAGATCCGCGAGCCTATCGTCAAGGTTACCTTGTTCATGCCGCAGGACTACGTCGGTCCGGTCATGACCCTGTGCAACAACAAGCGTGGTGCACAGATCAACATGAGCTATCACGGCCGACAGGTTCACCTGGTCTACGAAATTCCGCTGGCAGAAATCGTCCTGGATTTCTTCGACAAGCTGAAATCGGTGTCGCGCGGTTATGCGTCGATGGATTACGAGTTCCTTGAATATCGCGTTGCCGATGTCGTCAAGGTGGACCTGCTGATCAACAGTGATCGCGTGGATGCGCTGGCCATGATCGCGCACCGTAGCGCAGCGCGTTTTCGTGCGCGTGATGTCGTCTCGCGCATGCGTGCCCTGATCCCGCGCCAGATGTACGACGTGGCGATCCAGGCCGCGATCGGCGCGGAAATCATTGCCCGTGAGAACGTCAAGGCGCTGCGCAAGAACGTTCTGGCCAAATGCTATGGCGGTGATATCTCGCGCAAGAAAAAACTGCTTGAGAAGCAGAAAGCAGGCAAGAAACGTATGAAGCAGGTGGGCAGTGTGGAAATTCCGCAGGAAGCTTTCCTTGCCATTTTGCAGGTTGACGACAAGTGATTTCGCATAAGGTTGTTCTGTCATGAGCTGGAATTTCGCGCTGGTTCTTTTTGTTTTGCTCGTGCTGACCGGCATTATCTGGGTCTACGATTTTTTCGTTGGTCGACGCACTCGTGCGCAACGCATGCAGGCTGCTGCCGAGCAATTCGACGCCAATCAGTCCATGATGGGGCGCGATGACACCGAAAGGGCGCTTGAGCGCGAGCGCGTGGTGGGCCAGGCAGGGCGCATGTCCTGGTGGACTGAATATGCCACCAGCTTCTTTCCGGTCATTCTTTTCGTGTTCGTGCTGCGCTCGTTCGTGGTGGAGCCCTTTCGTATTCCGTCTGGCTCGATGCTGCCGACTTTGCAGTCCGGCGACCTGATCCTGGTCAACAAGTTTTCCTACGGCCTGCGCCTGCCCGTGCTGGACAAGAAGGTCATAGACATCGGTTCACCCCAGCGTGGTGACGTGATGGTGTTCCGCTATCCGGTTGAGCCCGATGTGGACTACATCAAGCGCGTGGTGGGCCTGCCCGGCGACGAGATCGCCTATATCGACAAGAAGCTGTATGTGAATGGAACTGAAGTTGCGCACACGCGTGACGGTGACTACTACGAACCGGATCGGGTATCGTATATTGCTCAGTTCACCGAGAAACTGGGGGACAGATCGCACAAGATCCTGCTGGATCCGCGAAGGGCGCAGGAGTACTCGCCGATATGGGATTTCCCACATCAGGAGAACTGCCAGTATGCGCGTAACGGCCTGCGGTGTACTGTTCCTGAAGGTCACTACTTTGCGATGGGGGACAACCGTGACAACAGCGCCGACAGCCGCTATTGGGGCTTTGTGCCCGATCAGAACGTGGTTGGCAAGGCATTCCTGGTCTGGATGAACTTCAGTGATCTGAGCCGTATAGGCCGATTCAATTAAACATGTCGCTCGACGCACTTCAATCTCGCCTGGGCTACACCTTCCGCAAGCCTGCCTTGCTGGAGCAGGCGCTCACGCATCGCAGTCACAACGCGCACCACAATGAACGTCTGGAGTTTCTGGGCGATTCAGTGCTGAACGTATCCATCGCGGCCATCCTGTACGAGCGTTTCGATACGATCGACGAAGGCGATCTCTCACGTCTGCGCGCCAATCTGGTCAAACAGGCGTCGCTGGCCGACATCGGCCAGACGCTGGGGCTGTCCCCGTATCTGCGTCTGGGCGAAGGCGAAATGAAAAGCGGGGGCTTCCGGCGTCCATCGATCATTGCGGACACGCTGGAGGCGCTTTTCGGAGCCGTCTTCATCGATGGCGGCTTCGATCAGGCGCGTGCCGTGGTGGCGCACCTGTACCAGCCCGTGCTCGACAGCATGGACCACCGCACCCTGGGCAAGGACGCCAAAACGCTGCTGCAGGAAGTCCTGCAAAGCCGCAAGCTTGCGCTGCCGGTCTATACGGTCATCGCCACGCACGGCGCCGCGCACAGTCAGCAGTTCGAGGTCGAATGCGCCGTACCTTCCATGCAGATCAGCGTCACCGCCTCAGGCGCCAGTCGCCGTGCGGCCGAACAGTCGGCGGCCACCCTGGTGCTCGAGGCCGTGCAGGCAGCACCTGCAGCCAAGCCGGCGCGCAAGAGTAGTCGCGCCCGCAAGACCACTCAATTGACCCTGCCCGTGGCAGTGGCTCAGGAAAACAAATGACGGACAAGCCTTTCCGTTGCGGATTCGTTGCAATCGTCGGACGGCCCAATGTGGGTAAATCCACGCTGACGAATGCCTTGATCGGCAACAAGATTTCCATCGTGTCGCGCAAGGCACAAACCACCCGGCATCGTATCCACGGCGTGCTCACGCGTGAGCACGAACAGTTTGTCTTTGTGGATACACCCGGTTTCCAGACCCGCCACGGCGGGGCCATGAATCGCATGATGAATCGCGTGGTCACGCAGGCGCTTTCCCAGGTGGACGTGGTCGTGCACGTGGTCGAGGCCGGCAAGTGGTCGGAGGGTGATGCGCAGTTGCTCCCCATCCTGCCCAAGGGGCCTGGCAGCATCCTGGCCGTGAACAAGATCGACGCGCTCAAGCAGCGCGATGACCTCTTTCCCTATGTGGCGCGCCTGTCCGGATTGCATGACTATGGTGCCGTGGTGCCTGTCAGCGCAGCCAAGAATCGCCAGCTCGATCATCTCCTGGACGAAATTGCACTGCATCTGCCCGAGGGCGAGCCGATGTTCGAGGCCGACGCGCTCACGGATCGGCCTATGCGTTTCATCGCGGCAGAGCTGGTGCGCGAGAAAATTTTCCGTCTGGTCGGCGATGAACTGCCCTATGGCTGTACGGTGGTGATCGAAGAGTGGGAAGAGAGCGACAATCACGCACGCATCGCGGCCTGCGTGGTCGTCGAACGTGAAAGCCACCGTCCCATTCTGCTGGGTGCCGGTGGTGCCCACATGAAACGCATTGCGACCGAGGCGCGTCAGGACATTGCTCGCCTGATGGACAAACCGGTGCACCTGGAAATTTTCATCAAGGTGCGCAAGGGATGGTCGGATCGCGAGGGAGCGTTGCGCGACCTTGGCTACGAGTAGGCGCTCTCGCGCAGTCCACGACAGTGCAGCTTATCTGCTGCATGCCACCGCCTGGCGGGAAACGTCCCTGGTGATCCAGGTGCTTTCGCGCGAGCATGGCTGTGTGGCGATGGTTGCCAAGGGCGCCAAACGTCCCTATTCGGTGCTCAGGCCGGTTCTCAGTGCTTTCCAGCCGCTGGCACTGTCGTGGTCGGGAGCAGGGGAGGTCAAGAATCTCACTCGAGCCGACGTTTCAGGCATTCGCGCCCTGACGGGCGCTGCACTGATGTCCGGCTGGTACATGAACGAACTGCTGTTGCGCTTCTTGCCCCGCGAAGACCCTCATCCTTTTCTGTACGATGCCTACGATGAAGCATTGGTACGGCTGGGCGCCGGTGACCGTGCGGCGGCCGCCTTGCGTCGTTTCGAATGGGCATTGCTGCGGGAAAGTGGGTATGGTCTGTCGGGGCCACAGCCCGATTTCGACGACCTGGAAGGCGAGCCTGCGTTGCGCAAGCTGCTGCGCGAGAAACTCGCTGAGCAATTGGCAGGACGACCCTTATCCACTCGCCGCGTGTTGATGGAGTTTCAATCGCGCTTCATCGATCGTCAGAGTTGATCAACGCTCACTGATCGTGGAATCTGTATTGCTTTGGCACGTCCAGCGCTTTGGCACGTCTAGCGTGCGCGATCTTGCGTTGGTTCTTCAGGCTGCAACGTCTTATACAGGCATCTGAGCATCATGAGATCACTGATACCTGAGCATCATCAGATCACCGGCACCTGAGCGGTGCCGGATCACTGTTTTCGTCAGTCGCGATCGCCACCGAAAATGCCCAGGAGCATGAGCAGGTTGGCAAACACGTTGTACACGTCCAGATAGATAGCCAGCGTGGCGCTGACGTAATTCGTCTCGCCGCCGTTCATCACGCGCTGCAGATCGACCAGCATGAAGGCCGAGAAGATGACGATGGCCAGCACCGATATCGTGAGCATCAAGGCAGGCATCTGCAGGAAGATATTGGCCAGCGCGGCCACGAGAATGACGACTGCGCCGACGAACAGGAATTTCTGCAGGCCCGACAGATCGCGTTTGATCGTGGATGCCAGGGTAGCCATCGTGCCGAAAACAACGGCGGTGCCGCCGAAGGCCGTCATGACGAGCTGCGCTCCGTTGCCCATGCCCAGAACGAAGCCCAGCAGGCGAGAGAGCATGATTCCCATGAAGAACGTGAATGCCAGGAGCAGTACCACTCCCAGGCTGCTTTCCTTGTTCTTCTCAATGGCAAACATCAGGCCGAACGCACCGACAAGAAACACGATGGTGCTCACGCCAGGGCTGGCCATGAATACCTGGTTCAAACCGGAATACAGGCCCAGGGCTGCACCCGCCACGGTTGGGATCAGCGAAAGTGCCAGCAACCAGTAGGTGTTGCGCAAGACGCGATTTTGAACGACCGCACCCGGACCCGCTTGGGCCGAACGGTCAAAGGGAGAGGATTTAAGCGGATTCATGAGAACTCCTTCGGGTCTGGCGCGTCCCGGTCGATGACCAGGTTCAACGCTAGATCAATATACATAGAGTGTCAGCATACCTGACAGTTCCCTGAAAAATCCAGTCGTGCGGGTATTTTCCAGGGCGGCGACGGCGTGCGGGCCAGCGGGTCGTATCAGCCGATCCGGGTACGTTTGACAGCCTGGGCGACGATTTCGGGAATCCTGGCTTCCAGACGAGCGCGAACCAGGTGCATGGCTTCTTCCAATGCGTCCTGTACGGCATCTTCGATATCGGCCTGCAGCGCCGCACGCAGCACGGCTTCCGAGGCCTGCTCAGGGGCCGCAGGCGCCGAAAACGGTACCGGCGTGCTGGCGGGACGATTTCCAGGGCCTGAAGGGGGCACAGAGGACGTGGCAGGGGGCTGCACAGGTGCATCCCACGGGGGATGCTCGTCTGTCTGTTGCGTCAGCACCGGCGGTTCGTGGCGGCTGGGGGCGCGTTGCGTGAGCGTCGGAATGCCGGGGTCGTCATTTCTGTCGGTCATGCAGGGGATTCCTTTTGAGACTGTTTGAGGTCATGCCCGTGCAGGTCATGGCCCTGGGCGGCGTACGTGCGCCAGCGCAGACGCGCCTGGGCCCGGTCGCCATCGTCGTGGGAGACGACCTCCATGACGCGGGCAAACTGCGATGCATCCGGTGCACAGTCGTCATCCAGATTGAGCAGCCACGCATCCGGTCCGTGTTCCCCCAGACGCTCGCGCACGGCACCGGGCGAGGTCGAAGCCAGAATGACCGGCGTGGCGGCAACCAGAGCGTCGTCGGCACCAACATGAGGCACGAACGACGCGGGGTCGAACGCCCACAGAAGGCGATCGAATGTCGCCAGCCGCTGCGTGTCGCTGCAATATACGATGACGCGATCACCCGCCACGTGCCGCTTGCGTGCGATGACGCAGGCCGTGCGCAGGCGATCGGGGGCGCCAAAGGCAAAATCGATGCGAGCCATGAAAGCTTGCGCCGTCAGCCTTTTTGATCCAGCAGATACTGGACCAGCATGGGTACCGGACGGCCCGTGGAGCCCTTGTCCTTGCCGCCTTTCCAGGCCGTACCGGCGATATCCAGGTGCGCCCAGCGATAGGCCTTGGTGAAACGCGACAGGAAGCAGGCGGCCGTGACTGAGCCGGCGGGTGGGCCGCCAATGTTGGCGATGTCGGCGAAGTTCGACTTCAACTGTTCCTGATAGGCGTCTTCGATGGGCATGCGCCACGCCGTATCCAGCGACTCGCGACCCGCTGCAAGCAAGGAATCGGCCAGTGCGTCATCGGGCGAGAACAGGCCCGTGTTGACATGACCCAGTGCCACCACGCAGGCACCGGTGAGCGTGGCAATGTCGATCACCGAGGAGGGCTTGAAGCGTTCGGCGTAGGTGAGCGCATCGCACAGGACCAGACGTCCTTCGGCATCGGTGTTGAGGATCTCGATGGTATGGCCGGCCATGCTGGTCACCACGTCGCCCGGTTTGTTGGCGCGCCCGCTGGGCATGTTCTCGCACGAGGCGATCAGGCCAATGACATCGACCGGCAGCTCCAGCTCGGCCAGGGCCCGGAAGGTTCCCAGGACGCTGGCGGCTCCGCACATGTCGTATTTCATCTCATCCATCGTGGCCGCGGGCTTGATCGAGATGCCGCCGGAATCGAAGGTGATGCCTTTGCCCACCAGGACAACGGGGCCCGGGCGTTCGGCCGGTTTGGTGCTGGCCTTGCCCGCTGTTTTCTTGGCCGCCTGGGCGGTGTGTTTCAGCACGATGAAGCGCGGCGGTTCGTCAGAGCCGCGGGCCACCGACAGGAAAGACCCCATCCCAAGCGCTTCGATCTGTTTGCGCTCGAGCACTTCGACCTTCAGGCTCTTGTATTGCGCCGCCAGCTTGCGGGCCGTCTCGCCAAGGTAGGTGGGTGTGCAGATGTTGCCAGGCAGGTTGCCCAGGGTGCGCGAGAGTTCCATGCCATTCTTGATGGCCTGACCCTGTTTGAGCCCTTCGAGCGCCTGGGCACTGTCGCCGCGGTCGACATACTGGACAATCTTTTTCAGTTTGGGGCGGGCGCTGGCTTTTGCCTGGGCCGACTGGCGTCCAAACGTCGCGTCGTAAAAATAGGTGGCATGTCCGGCAGCAACGGCTGCGGCGCGGGCGCGCGATTTGATCGTGCTGCCCTCGATCGGCAAGGCGGCCAGCGTGGAGGCGCCTTCGGTCAGCTGCGCGTTGACCAGGGCCTGTGCAAAAGCCTGCTCGGCTTGCGCGTGGACACGGGCACAATAGGCGTCTTGTTTGCCCAGGCCGACCAGTACGACCCGCGCAGCGGTCACGCCGGGCAGGTTGCGCAAGATCAGCGTGCTGCCCGCCCGGGCGGCAAATTCCGCCTTCACGACAGCCTTGATGGCGCCGTCGCTTGCGCGGTCGATCTGGTCGGCCGCACTGGTCAATACGCCGTCGGCAAATACGCCAACGGCCAGCGCGGCTGTCTTGGCCTGGTGCAGGGAGGAGGTGCTCTGTGTGCTAAATTCCATTCGAATTCCCACGTGCGTCGATGATGAGATGCAATTGATTATCCCGCATATTTCTTCATGTCACTATTCAAACGCTCCGTAGTCAGTGAAATCAGCAGTCACGCAGGTGTCGTTTTCTCGACGCTGATCGTGGTGTGGCTCAGTGTTCTGCTCGTGCGGCTGCTGGGCGAGGCTGCGGGCGGCTCCATCGGGGCAGACGTCGTGCTGGGTCTGGCGGCCCTGTCCACGATCACTGCCTTGCCGATCATCTGTTCCGTTTCGCTGTTCGTGGCGGTGCTCACGACCGTCACCCGCTCCTACCGCGAGTCCGAGATGGTGGTGTGGTTTGCCAGTGGGCTGTCCCTGGCCGACTACATCCGCCCGGTGCTGCGCATTGCCGTGCCCGTAGCGGTATTGGTGGGCGTGCTCACGCTGGTCGCCTCGCCCTGGGCGTATCGCCAGATCGGTGAGTATCGCCAGCGCTTTGAGCAACGCTCCGATCTGTCGAAGGTCACCGCTGGGCAATTCATCGAGTCCGCCCGGGGGGATCGGGTGTTCTTCGCCGACGATCCCGTTGACGAGAACGATGAGATCGGCACCGCCTTCGCCCGACTGATCGATCCCGAATGGCACAGCGTGCTGACCACCGACAGCGCCCGCATCGAAACCGAGCCCAACGGGGATCGTTTCATCGTCATGAGCGAGGGACGGCGCTACGACTTCAAGCCCGGTTCACCCGAACTGCGTCTGATCGATTTCGAACGGTACGGGGTGCGTATCGAGCAGCGAGGGGGCGCCGACGCCCAGGCGCAGGCGCGCCTGGCTGCCGAAAATTCGTCCAAGGGGCGTCCTACCCCTTTGCTGCTGCAGGACGATACGCGCAGTTCCTGGGCGCAGCTCATGTGGCGTATAGCGTTGCCGCTGGCCGCGCTGAACCTCGCCTTGCTGGCGATCCCGCTCGGCGCGGTCAATCCGCGCATGGGCCGCACGGGCGACTTGCTGATATCCGGGCTGATCGCATTGCTGTACATGAACCTTATCAATCTGTCGCGCTCGTGGATCAGCAACGACCGGCTCGACTTCAGGATCGGAGTATGGCTCGTTCACGCGGTGTTCGCGCTGCTCACGGCCTACCTGCTGTATAGAAGGCTCAGGGTGAAGGCGCCACGACAAAGCGCGCCGCCGCCTTCCTCCGCGGCGACCTGACGAGGCGGGCGGCTCCGGGATGCCTGGGGCCGCGACGCACGAATTCCGGTTAAGCATATTCTTATAAGTAATAAAGATAGATTCCTTTATTACTTATAATGCGTCATTCCCTATGAGGTATGACGATGAATCTGCAGCAATTCCGCTTCGTGCGCGAGACCATCAGGCGCGACTTCAATCTGACCGAAGCGGCGCGGATGCTCTACACCTCCCAGCCGGGCGTATCCAAGGCCATCATCGAATTCGAAGATGAGTTGGGCATCAAGATTTTCGAGCGCCACGGCAAACGCATACGTGGTCTGACCAAGCCAGGGCTGGCTGTCTCTCAGGTGATCGATCGCATCATGCGCGAGGTGGACAACCTGAAGAAAGTCAGCGAAGAGTTCGCCCGGCGCGACGAGGGCGGCCTGGTGATTGCGTGCACCCACACGCAGGCACGCTACCTCCTGCCACGCGTCATCCCGGCATTCCGCAAGCAGTTTCCCAAGGTCCACCTGTCGCTGGCGGAAGGCAGTCCTGCTCAATTGGCCGAAATGGTGCTGCATGAACAGGCTGATCTCGCGCTGGCCACGGAATCGCTGGCCCTGACGCCCGGTCTTGCGACATTGCCGGTCTACACCTGGGAACACACGGTCGTCGTGCGGCCCGATCACCCCCTGGCGGAGCTGACCTCCAGTCAGGCCCGCCGCATCTCGCTGACCCAGTTGGCCGAGTTTCCCATCGTCACCTACGAGCGCGCCTTCACCGGCAGGACCACGATCGATGAGGTGTTTGCCTCCCAGGATGTCCATCCGGACATCGTGCTCGAAGCGATCGATGCCGACGTCATCAAGACATACGTCGATGTGGGATTAGGCATCGGGATCATTGCGGGGGTTGCTTATGACCCGCGTCGCGACGGCAATCTGGTCGGCATCCCCGTGGGCCACCTGTTCGGTACACACACCACGCGTGTCGGGCTGAAGGCAGGGGTATTCCTGCGCGACTATGTCTACACGTTTCTCGAGATGCTGGCACCCGCGCTCGATCGCGAAGCCGTATTGGCGGCCGTTCAGGGAAATAAGAAGGACTGACGCTGCTTGCTTACCCGCTGTTAATCCATAGTCGTCAGCGGGGTTGATCAGTGTGGCGCTATGCGCGCAGCACTGACCATAGCAATATTAAATAAGAATACATCTCATTTGTCTTGATTCAAAAAACAAGAATCATTATCATTTGTGGACGATGAACAGACTGTGGAGTCAACATGACGTCAGCACTAAGCGCAGTGGTGGTGGGCGCCGATAGGCTCGGCAATATTCCAGACCTTCTCAAGGGCCACAACATTGCGATCACACACCATATCAGTGGTCGTGATCCGTCTCACCAGAAACGGACACTGCAGTTGCCGTCGGGAACCCAACTGGTCATTCTGTTGACAGATTTCCTGGGGCACAACGTCATGAAGACGTTCCGCAATGCGGCGCAAAAGGGCGGCATCCGCGTCGTTGCCTGCCGTCGATCGGTGTGCAGCATGCAGCAGGCCCTGGACCAGTGCGGCTTGTGTCCCAATCGCAAGAAGCATTGAACAACCGCCAAGCAGGCATAAAAAAACGCGCAGTGTGCGCG
>JAEYZR010000062.1 GCA_023427945.1 Pseudomonadota bacterium
GCCACCGGCCATGCCGCCAACATCGTTTTTCGCCCCACTGACCTGAAGTACTGCGACGCCTTGCCTTTCCTGCGCCTGCATCTGGACGACGATGACTGATCCCGTTTCCAAACAACCCTCTGACGCTGCCGCGCGATTGCGCGCGCTCGATCCTGTCGCGTCCTTTCTGGTGCAGGCTCCGGCGGGTTCGGGCAAGACCGAACTGTTGACCGATCGTATCCTGGCCCTGCTCGCCACCGTCAGTCGTCCCGAAGAGATCGTAGCCATCACGTTCACCCGCAAGGCCGCCTCGGAAATGCATGCAAGGGTGCTGCAGAAGTTGCAGCGAGGCCTGGACGATCAGCCCCCGACAAGCGAGCACGGCCTGCGCAGCTGGCAACTGGCGCGTGCGGCGCTGGCGCACGATGCCCGCATGAACTGGCAGATCATGGCGCACCCGGCGCGCCTGTCCATACGCACCATCGACTCCTTTTGTGCCGGGCTGGTGCGGGGCATGCCCTGGCTGACGGGCCTGGGGGGCATGCCTGCCATTACCGACGATGCCAGAGCGCATTTCGATGCGGCAGCGGCGGCAACGTTGGCGCTGGCCGATGATTTCGACGCGGTTCGTGTGCTGCTTGCCCACATGGATGTCGATGTCGGCGCTGCACGGGAAGCGTTGTCGGGCATGTTGGGCCATCGCGATCAATGGCTGCCTTTGCTCGTGCGTGGAACCGAGCGCGAGGCCATGCAGGCCGATCTGGCCCAGGCCGTTTCCGAAGACCTGGAGCGGGTCGCTGATGCCTTTCCGGTGGGATGGGCGCATACGCTTGCGCCGTGCGCACGCGCGGCGGTGCTGGCTCTGGATGCCGGAGGGCCGCAGCATCGGCTTGCGGCATTGCGCGACTGGCACCATCCCTTGGGGGATGATCCCGCAGAATTGCCCCAGTGGCGTGCCGTGGCCGAGCTGCTGTTGACCAGCTCGGGCGCTTTGCGCAGCCCGCGTGGCATCAACAAGAACCTTGGTTTTCCTGCCGGCAGTGAGCACAAGACTGAGTTCACGGACTGGCTGGCCGCCACGCCACCAGACGCGCCCTGGCTGCCATTGCTGGCACAAGTCCGCGATTTGCCGGATCCCGTGTTCACCGATCAGCAGTGGGAAGTGCTCAGCGCCCAGCTCATGTCGCTGCGGCTGGCCGCAGCGCAACTGAGTATCCGGTTTGCGCAGGCGGGCGAGGTCGATTTCATCGAGATCGCGCAGCGTGTCACCGCCGCGCTGGGCCATGCCGATGCCCCGGGCGAGCTGTTGCTCAAGCTGGACGCCGCCATCCGCCATCTGTTGATCGACGAATTTCAGGACACCAGCCAAAGCCAGATCGATCTGCTCGAACGCCTGGTTGCGGGCTGGGAACCCGGCGACGGACGCACGCTGTTTCTGGTGGGCGATCCCATGCAGTCGATCTACCGCTTTCGTAAAGCCGAGGTCGGCTTGTTTCTGCGTGTGCGCGACGAAGGGATAGGCATGATTCATCCCGAGTTCCTGAGCCTGACGGATAATTTTCGATCGCAGGCAGGCATCGTGCAGTGGGTGAACGAGTCGTTTTCCAGCATGATGCCCAAGGATGACAACGCGGCGGCCGGGGCCATCTCGTATGTACGCGCCCAGTCGTTCCATCCCGCCCTGGATGGCCCGGCCGTCCGGTTCTATCCTGCATTTGCGCTGCCGGACATGGATCAGGCCGAGCGCGATGCGCAGGCTCACGTGGCCTGCATCATTCAGGACATTCGCCGGCAGTCAGGGCAGGACACGTCGATTGCGATCCTGGTGCGGGCACGCAGCCATCTTGCCGGGCTGGCACGCCATCTGGCACAGCAGGGCATTGCGTTCAGGGCGGTGGAACTGGTGCCCCTGGCCTCGCGTCCGGCCGTGTCGGATCTGGTGCAACTGGTGCGGGCGCTGGCGCATCGCGCCGACCGTCTGGCGTGGCTGTCGGTGCTGCGTGCGCCATGGTGCGGGCTGACGCTGGCTGACCTGCATGCACTGGTGCAGGCATGGCCGCAACTGACCATTGCCGAGGCGATGCAGCAGGTTCTCGGCAGTGCATCACCAGCGGGCCTCTCGGCGGACGGCCTGGCGCGGTTGCGGCGAGTGGCGCCGATCCTGCTTTCCGATGCGCCGATGATCGGTGCGCTGCCTTACGCCACGATGTTGTCGAGCATGTGGATGGCGCTGGGGGGCACGGCCCTGTATGCCAGCCCGCAGGCGCAGGACGATGTGCAGAGCCTGCTGCGCCTGATCGAAAAACTCTCGCCCTATGGGCAGCCCGATCCGGACGCGCTGGAGCTTGCCGTTCAGCGCCTTTTTGCCAACCCAACGACAGCGCCGGGTGCCGTGGACATGATGACCATGCACAAGTCGAAAGGGTTGCAGTTCGATCATGTGATTCTGTATGGCCTGCATCGAACGCCGGCTGGCGACCACTCGCCCCTCGTGCGTTTTGAGCAGACCGGTCACCGGTTGTTGCTGGGGCCGGTCAAGGCGCGTGCCGATACCGAGGCCGATCCGTTGTCGCGTTACCTGGCGGTGCGCGAGCGCCAACGTTCGGACTACGAGACCGTCCGGCTGCTTTATGTCGCGGCGACGCGGGCACGCCACCGCCTGCACCTGGTCGCCTCGGTGGCTCTGGACGCCAGCGGAGCGGTCAAGCCTCCGGGGGGCGACAGCCTGTTGGCGCGTTTGTGGCTCGCCCTGGACGACATCACCCCGCCTGATGCGGCGGTTGCCCCCACCCAGGACACGCTCGATCCGGGTGCCCAGCCGCAACGATTGCTCTCGCGTCTGGATCTGGATGCCGGTGCATGGGCTTCGCCTTCGGATGCCGCGGCCGGCTCTGCAGCGCCAGCGTGGGTGACCCATCGCACACACGTGGCGGCTGGTGCGGCATGGTCGGAGCAGGCCGCCTACGAGGCCGCCATCGGCACGTTGGCGCATGCCTGGCTCGAACGCCTGGGTCTGATCGGCCTGCACCGCTGGCGTGAACTGTCGCGCACGCAGCGATTGCCCCAGCTCGAACGTCAGCTCACCCGCGCCGGGGTGCCCGAGAGCGCCGCGCCACAGGCGGCCATTGCTGTCTGGGAAACCCTGGAGTCCACGCTGGATGACGAGCGTGGCACCTGGTTGCTTTCGCAGGCGGGGGCCCGGCGCGAATGGCCGCTGATCGACGCGGCAGGCAAGGTGTCGGTGATCGATCTGGCGCTCAGTACCGACGAGGGCTGGTTGATTGTCGACTACAAGACCGGAAAGCCCCGCCCGGACGAGACCCAGGATCAGTTCGCTCATCGCATGCGCGAGCGCTACGCCGACCAGTTGCGGCGCTACTGCGAGCAGGTGCAGGCGCTCGATGGCCGGCAGGCCAGGGCAGCCCTGTACTTTCCACGCGCCTCGCTTTGGATCGACATGGCGGCTGCGCCTTAAGTTTGCTAGAATTGCGGTTGGCGGGCCCCTTCGCATGGGCCGGCGGTGAATCTGGTCAGGTCGGGAACGAAGCAGCCACAGTCGTTTAGGTTCAGTGCCGAAGTAAGGCTCGCCTCCCTCATTTTCGACCCTGCTGGCGCTTTGGCGCCAGGGCTGGACGTCTCGGGCGTCAAGCCGCTGCAGCCCGGGTCACCCCATTCCACGCTTTGCCCGATAACGCCTGTCAGCCCCGGCTGATGGCTCGCTTCGCCGGTTCACAACGCCGGTTCCTGGCGGCTGCGCGCAAGGGCCGCCTGGCGCACCGCATCTTTCCCTCCCCCGGTCGGTCTGCACGTTCTACAATCACGCCCATGACCTATCTCGTATTGGCCCGCAAGTACCGGCCGCGCTCATTCGATACCCTCATCGGGCAGGATCACGTCGTGCGTGCGCTGACACACGCGCTCGATACGCAGCGTCTGCACCATGCCTGGCTGTTCACGGGGACACGCGGTGTGGGCAAGACCACGCTGTCGCGCATCCTGGCCAAGTCGCTGAACTGCGAGACGGGCATCACTTCGCGTCCCTGCGGCGTATGTCAGGCCTGCCGTGACATCGATGCGGGCCGCTTCGTCGACTATGTCGAACTGGATGCCGCCTCCAATCGCGGCGTCGACGAAATGACGCAGTTGCTCGAACAGGCGGTCTACGCACCCAGTGTCGGACGCTTCAAGGTCTACATGATCGACGAAGTCCACATGCTCACCGGTCATGCGTTCAACGCCATGCTCAAGACGCTCGAAGAGCCGCCTGCGCATGTGAAATTCATCATCGCCACGACCGATCCTCAAAAGATCCCGGTCACCGTCCTGTCGCGCTGCCTGCAGTTCAACCTCAAGCAGATGCCGCCCGACGCCATCGTCGGCCACCTTGGGCAGGTGCTGACCGAAGAACAGATTCCCTGTGAAGCTCCGGCGCTGCGCCTGATCGCCCAGGCCGCCGCAGGCTCGATGCGTGATGCCCTGTCCCTGACGGATCAGGCAATTGCCTACAGCGCAGGATCGGTCACCGAAGAAGCCGTGCGCGGCATGTTGGGTACCATCGATCAGCGCCATCTCGTCAGGTTGCTGCAGGCGCTGGGGCAGGGGCAGGCTGGCGCCGTGATCGACGTGGCTGACGAACTGGCGACCCGTGGGCTGTCCTATTCCGGCGCACTGGCCGACCTCTCTTCGTTGCTCTCGCGTATCGCCATCGCGCGCCGTGTTCCTGGCGCACTGGATGCTTCCGACCCGCTGGCGGCCGACATCGTGGCGCTGGCGGGGCAGTTGCACCCCGACACGGTGCAACTGTTCTACAGCGTGGCCGTCCACAGTCGCCAGGAGCTGGCGCTCGCACCCGACGAATATGCCGGCTTTGTCATGGCCTGCCTGCGGATGCTGGCATTGGTAAGCGAGGCCGGCCCAGTGGACATGCCCGTCCTGCCGGCTGCGACCGACGCGACGCCGGCTCTGACGCAGGCACAGGCTGGGCCCGCCGCCCAGCCGACCGTGTCGCCAGCCTCCGCCCCGGTCGCTGCGGCTTCAATGCCTGCGGTACCAGCACCTGCAACGGCACCAGCACCTGCAGCCGCATCAGCAGCCGCACCAGCAACGGCACCTGCACCCGCGCCTGCCCCTGCAGTATCCATTCCGGTCACTTCCATTTCGCAGTCAACAGCCTCGGATGGGGCAGCAT
>JAEYZR010000120.1 GCA_023427945.1 Pseudomonadota bacterium
TTTCAACGATGACCGAGGCGCCCAGTATCTGGCCCAGCTCATTGGAGAAAGTGCGTGCAACGGCATCCTGTACCGCACCGGGACCGAACGGCACGACGATGCGTATCACGCGTTCGGCGGCTTGTGCAGCGCCCATCCAGCAGCTTGCAGTCAAGGCGAGCACGCCCAGCAGGGCGCGCCTTTTTAAGGTGAAAATAGTGGACATCAAGGTTTTCCCCAAGCGTTTATGTTCATTGCCCGATACGCCCGTCGCAATGAATATTTGTCAGGAGGGCAAGCCTCCCGGGCGCAGGCGAGATGGTAACGCAATGCGGACTCTGTACACTTCCAAAAAAACAAAGCGATACGTTCAGGGGCGTCATGTTTGCCGATCTTAAACACCTTTCACACCACGCTGCCTGGCGCCGCCAGCTCGAGATGCTGCTGGAATCCGCAGGTGAGGGTATCTACGGCATCGACCTGAACGGGCGTTGCATTTTCATCAACGGTACCGGCGCGGACACGCTGGGTTATGCGCCCGACGAGCTCATCGGGCGCAACATGCACTATCTCATCCATAACTCGCGCCCCGACGCCACGCTGTTGCCGGTGCACGACTGCCGCATCTTTCAGGCGTTTCGCCAGGGCAAGGGCGTGCGCGTGGACGACGAGGTGCTGTGGCGTCGCGATGGCACGAGTTTCGCGGCCCAGTATGCGTCGCATCCTATCCGCGACAACGATCAGGTCGTGGGTGCCGTGGTGACGTTCTCGGACATCTCGGAACGCAAGGCGATCGAACGCGAGCTGCACGCCACGCATGCCTTGCTGGAGCGTCGGGTCGAGGAACGCACCCTGGAACTGAACACCGCGCACGAGTCGCTCAAGCGCCTGTCGGCCCACCTGAGCACCCTGATCGAAGAGGAGCGGGCGAACATTGCGCGCGACATCCACGATGATCTGGGGGCGTCTTTCACCGCGCTGCAATTGGATCTGAACTGGCTCAAGCGCCAGCTCAGCGGCACGCCGGAATTGCAGGGGCACGTGCAGCGCATGCTGGAAGTGAGTACGGCGGCCATGGATGCCACGCGGCGCATTCTCAACGATCTGCGTCCGGCGGCGCTCGATCACCTGGGATTGTGGGCGGCACTAGAGACCTTGCTGCAAGACCTTCAGCAACGCAGTTCCCTGGTCTGCCGCTTCGTGTGTCCGCCGCAGGCCGAGCGCGTCAGGCTGGGGCGCAACACCGAGATTGCCATCTATCGCATCGTGCAGGAACTGATCACCAACGTGCAGCGCCATGCCCAGGCCAGCATGGTCACGGTCAGCGTGGTGTCTGCAGGCGAGACACTCACGCTGTATGTCGAAGACGATGGCGTGGGCATGGCCAGCCCGGCGCGCAAGCATTCTTTCGGCATTCTGGGCATGCTGGAGCGCGCACGCGCCATCGGCGCGTCGCTGACGCTGGACAGTGCGCCAGGCGCGGGCACACGTGCGCGCCTGGCGATCGACCCGCTTGCTGCTTGAGGAGCCATCATGTCCTTGACCATTCTGATCGTCGACGATCACCTGATGATTCGCCAGGGGCTGGCCCGCATCCTGGCTGACGACCCGCGCATCGAACGTGTCGATGACGTGGCCGATGGCCCGGCCTGTCTGCGTGCGTTGCGTCAGGGCCGCTACGACGCGCTGGTGCTGGACATTGCGTTGGGCGAGCGCGACGGGCTGGATGTGCTGAAATCGGTGCGTGCCGAATTCCCGCAACTCGGGGTGGTCATGCTCTCGGTCTATCCCGAGTCGCAACTGGCGCTGCGGGCCCTGCGCAGCGGAGCCCTGGCCTATCTGAACAAGAGTTGCCAGCCCGAGGAATTGCTGGCGGCACTGACGGCAGCCGCCCAGGGCAAGACCTATGTGACACCGTCGGTGGCGCAACTGCTTGCCCACACCGTGCGGCGCGACAGCGCGCAGGCGGCGCACGAGCTGCTCTCCAATCGCGAGTTCCAGGTGCTGCAACTTCTGGTGGCAGGCAAGTCGGTATCGGCCATCGGCGAGCAACTGGCGCTGTCCAGCAACACGATCTCCACGTATCGCAGCCGCATCTTCGAGAAGCTGTCGGTGACCAATCTGGTCGAACTGGTGGCCTACGCCAACACGCATATGGAGAATTAGGCAGGCACCAAACTGATGCATCTGCACCAGTCTGGCGCTTCGTATGCACCGCGTAGTCGGCACGCTACAAATATTTCGTCATAACCGGGATACCTGTCGTGACGTGATGTGTTCATGATGCACCCATGCCGTGTCGTTCTTCTTTCGTGAGGGGCGACGACAGCGGCGCCGATCAACAGTCGAGCAGGGTGCATCATGAAAAAGGCGGGATTCAGGCTGGGCATCTACGTGTTCAAGGATGCCGAAGTCATCGACTACGCGGGCCCCTATGGCGTGCTCTCCGTGGCGCGCAGGTTCGACCCCGAGCTGGACGTATTCCTGATTGCCGACACCTTGCGCCCCGTCCAGACGCAGGCCGGCCTGACGGTGTTGCCCAACTACAGTTTCAACGACCAGCCCGCCGTGGACGCCTTCCTGATTCCCGGCGGATTCGGCACCCGCCAGGAAATGCACAACCGGCGCCTGCACGACTACATCCGTGCCTTGCCCGAACAATGCCTGCTGACCAGCGTGTGCACGGGTTCCTGGATCTACGCTCGCATGGGGCTGCTCGACGGCATCGCCGCGACGAGCCGCAAGGAACCCGACCGGCTCGAGGCTTCGCATCTGGGCTGCACGCCGATCGATCGCCTCGCGGCGCTGGCGCCGACCTGCCTGGTGAGCCGTGCGCGCGTGGTCGATGCGGGACGCATCGTGACCGCAGGCGGCATTGCGAGTGGCCACGAGCTTGGTCTGCACCTGTTGCGCCGCGCAGGCTATCAGGAGAGCTTCATCGACGACACCGCCCGCGTGATGGAGTACCACCGCGCCTATGAACTCTATCGCGAAGACATCGAATATGCCGCGCTCGCCCAGGCGCCGCTTGCCTGAGCGACCTTTTTCCGTTTTCACCTTCAGCCTGCCCGGAGTCTGCCATGTCCCTGTTTCGCAATGCCTTTGACGCCCATTCGCGTCTGACCTGCGCCTGCGGTCGCCACGCCAGCCAGTCCGATCATGACCGAGCCATGAGTGGCGATGCCGCGCATGACAGCGCGGTGGAAGGCGCCGTCATGCGGGCGCTGTTTCCCCAGGACGATCTGCGCCGCCGTTTCATCAAGGCCGTGGGCAGCGGTACGGCGCTGGCAGCCGTTTCGTCGCTGTTTCCGCTGGCGATGGCAAAAGAAGCCTTTGCACAGTCGACAGGCCCGCTCGAAAAGCAGAAGCTGAAAGTCGGTTTCATCCCCATCACCTGCGCCACGCCCATCATCATGGCCCATCCGATGGGCTATTACGCCAAGCAGGGGCTGGACGTCGAAGTGGTGAAGACGGCTGGCTGGGCCCTGATCCGCGACAAGGCGATGTCGGGCGAGTTCGATGCGGCACACATGCTCTCGCCCATGCCGCTGGCGATCACGCTGGGGGCCGGAACCAGCGCCGCCGTACCCTGGACCACGCCGGCCATCGAAAACATCAACGGCCAGGCCATCACGCTGTCGATGAAGCACAAGGACCGGCGCGACCCGCGCACCTGGAAGGGCATGAAGTTTGCCGTGCCGTTCGATTATTCGATGCACAATTATCTGTTGCGCTACTACCTGGCCGAGCATGGCCTGGATCCCGATACCGACGTGCAGATCCGTTCGGTGCCGCCGCCCGAGATGGTCGCAAACCTGCGGGCCGACAACATCGACGGCTTTCTGGCGCCTGACCCGGTGAACCAGCGTGCCGTGTACGACGGCGTGGGTTTCATCCATGTCCTGTCCAGGGAGCTCTGGGACGGACACCCGTGTTGCGCTTTTTCGGCCAGCCGCGAATTCGTGACCCGCATGCCCAATACCTACCAGGCGTTGCTGAAGGCCATCATCGAGGCGACGGCCTATGCACGCGATGCCTCGCATCGCAAGGAAATCGCAGCCGCCATTGCCACGCCCAATTATCTGAACCAGCCGGTGACCGTGGTCGAGCAGGTGCTGACCGGCACGTTTGCCGACGGGCTGGGCAAGGTCATGACCGTGCCCGAGCGTATCGATTTCGATCCCATGCCCTGGCAATCGTTTGCGGTGTGGATCCTCACACAGATGAAGCGCTGGGGGCAGATCAAGACCGACATCGACTACCAGAAGATCGCCAGCGAGGTCTTTCTCGCCACCGATGCGCAGCGCCTGATGAAAGAGGCCGGGCTGGACGTGCCGACTTCCACGGACAAGACGTTCAGCGTCATGGGCAAGCCATTCGATTCGAGCAAGCCCGATGACTATGTCGCCAGCTTCAAGATCCGGAGGACCTGATGACGTCTGCGCAACGTTGGCGCGCCGCGCTGCTGTCCGTTTTCGTGTTCTTGTCGTTTCTGCTGGTCTGGCACGTGGCCGTCATGCCGAGCGCCGGTACGCAGACCGTGGACCCCGCCTACGCGGCGCTGGTCGGCAATGCGGCGGCAACGGGTGGGCAGTCGCCGTTTCCGGGACCGCTGGACGTGGGTGCGAGCCTGTGGCAGCACCTCAAGGACCCCTTCTACGACCGGGGGCCCAACGACAAGGGCATAGGCGTGCAGCTCGGCTATTCGATTGCACGTGTGCTGCTGGGCTTCTCGCTGGCCGCCCTGGTGGCGATTCCGCTGGGTTTCCTGATCGGTATGTCGCGGGTGGTCTACAGCGCATTCGATCCGTTCATCCAGGTGCTCAAGCCGATATCGCCGCTGGCCTGGATGCCGCTTGCGCTCTATACCATCAAGGACGCCGACACTTCGGCCGTGTTCGTGATCTTCATCTGTTCGTTGTGGCCGATGCTGGTGAACACCGCGTTCGGGGTCGGCTCGGTGCGCCAGGACTGGTTGAACGTCGCCCGCACGCTGGAAGTCTCCCGCCTGCGTACCGCCAGGCTGGTGATCCTGCCCGCAGCCGCGCCGACGATCATGACCGGCATGCGCATCTCGGTGGGCATCGCATGGCTGGTGATCGTGGCCGCCGAAATGTTGATCGGGGGGACCGGCATCGGCTATTTCGTCTGGAACGAATGGAACAACCTTTCGATCTCCAACATCATCTGCGCCATTCTGTTCATCGGGCTGATCGGCATGGTGCTGGACACTGTGCTGGCACGCGTTGCGCGTCTGGTCAGCTATAGGGAATAACGCCATGACACGCCCATTTCTCCAGGTGCAAGGCCTGGCAAAACGATACGTGCAACGCGATGGCAAACCGGGTGCACCGGTCTTCGACCAGATCGATTTCGATATCGACCGGGGGAAGTTCGTCTGCATCATTGGACATTCGGGCTGCGGCAAGACCACCATCCTGAACATTCTCGCCGGCATCGACACGGCCAGCGAAGGCGTGGTCATCATGGATGGCCGCGAGATCGACGGACCCGCGCTGGATCGCGGCGTGGTGTTTCAGGCGCATGCGCTGCTGCCGTGGCTCACGGCCTTGCAGAACGTGGAGTTCGGGGTGCGTTCGCGCTGGCCGCAATACTCCCGCGAGAAGGTGCGTGAACACAGCAAGCGTTATCTGGCGATGGTGGGCCTCACGCACGCCTTCGACAAAAAGCCCAGTGAGCTGTCCGGGGGCATGAAGCAACGCGTGGGCATTGCACGTGCCTTTGCCATCCAGCCCAAGATGCTGTTGCTGGACGAACCCTTCGGCGCGCTCGATGCACTCACGCGCGGCACGATTCAGGACGAGTTGCGCGAAATCGTGCGCGCCACGCAGCAGACGGTGTTCATGATCACTCACGACGTGGATGAAGCCATTCTGCTGTCGGACCGGATCATGTTGATGAGCGCCGGGCCGCACGCACGGATCGCCGAGACGGTGGATGTCGACCTGGCCGCCGACCGCACCCGTGCCAGCATGCACCACGACAACCGTTTCTATGAAATTCGTAATCACCTCGTCGATTTTCTGGTCGACCGGGCATCCCACACCAAGGAGAGCATTGCATCATGATGTCACGCGCCGAAGTTACCGAAATGATCGTTATCCGCAAGCTGGAGAAAAAGCTGAGCTGGGCCGACCTGGCCAGCGCCGTGGGCCAGAGCAAGGAGTGGACGACTGCCGCGCTGTTGGGGCAGATGACGCTGACCGAGCAGCAGGCTCAGGCCGCAGGCGATGCGCTCGATCTGCCCGCCGATGCCGTGCTGCAACTGCAGCAGGTGCCCTACAAGGGATCGCTGCCCACCGCCGTGCCGACCGACCCGCTGATCTATCGCTTCTATGAGTTGATCAGCGTGTATGGCACCACGTTCAAGGCCCTGATCCATGAAGAGTTCGGCGACGGCATCATGAGCGCCATCGATTTCAAGATGGACCTCAAACGCCAGGCCGATCCCAATGGCGATCGCGTGCAGATCCTCATGAGCGGCAAGTTCCTGCCCTACAAGACCTATTGATTCCTGCCTTGTCGCGCGCGCCGGCCGGCGCAAATGGAGAGCATGCGATCACGCTATACTTGTGCCTGTCGAAACTCTCCAGCGCGGCATGCGACGCTTTGTCATTCTGTTTTTGCTTGTCCTGTTACCCATCGAGGTACTGGCGGGAATTTCGTACGAGCAGCGTCTGGCGCTGGAAGCGCAGCAGGAAGCCGCCGAGCATCATGCCCGGTCACCTGCTTCAGGCGATCCCGCCGTGGATGCCCGCCTTCTGCCGGCGCAAGCCGACGAGCGGGCAGGGCGACCCGATGCACCGGTCGCCGCCACCCCGGCACAGCCGGAAAAACACCAGGCTTTTCAAGTTCCCGCGCAGGATATCTGCCTGCCCACGCTTGCCTATGACATCGGTGAATCGGATTTTTCCCTGGACCTGGGCGAGGCATTCGACGTGCCCTGCCAGTCTGTGAGAAAACCCACGCGTCGCGTGGCGTCTTCCCCCGTGCACACCGGCTTTTGCGACAAATCCATCGTCGCTGCCGTCCCCACCCGGCCTGCCATCTAGCCATTCCTGCGTTTTCGTCGTCCTGTTCTGCGCCTGGCAGAACGAGTGCGCGCGCGCCTGCGCCGCCGTCATACCCTCTTTTAGGCTACCAATATGGAATGGCTACTTGACCCCGCGATCTGGGCGGGTCTGCTCACCCTGATCGTGCTCGAAATCGTACTGGGCATCGATAACCTCATTTTCATCGCGATCCTGGCGGACAAGCTGCCGCCGCATCAGCGCGATCGCGCCCGCATCATCGGCCTGTCGCTGGCGCTCATCATGCGCCTGGGGCTTTTGACCATCGTGTCCTGGCTGGTGACGCTGACCACGCCCCTGTTCTCCCTGGGCCCGCTGTCGTTTTCCGGGCGGGATCTGATCCTGCTCATCGGTGGCCTGTTCCTGCTCTTCAAGGCGACTTCGGAACTGCATGAAAGGCTGGAGGGCACCACACACCAGGTCACGCAGTCCAAGGTGTATGCCAGTTTCTCGGTCGTCGTCATGCAGATCGTCGTGCTCGATGCGGTGTTCTCGCTGGATGCCGTGATCACCGCGGTAGGCATGGTCGATCAGTTGCCGGTCATGATGACGGCGGTGCTGGTGTCGATGGCGCTGATGATCTGGGCCTCGAAGCCGCTGACCCGTTTTGTCAATGCGCACCCCACGGTGGTCGTGCTGTGCCTGAGCTTTCTGCTGATGATCGGACTGACCCTGACGGCCGAAGGCCTGGGCTTCAAGATACCCAAGGGCTATCTGTACGCGGCCATCGGCTTTTCGATACTGATCGAGTTCTTCAACCAGTTGGCCCGTCGCAGTTCGCTCAGGAATGCCGCACGGGGACCCATCCGCGTGCGCACCGCTCAGGCCGTGCTGCGCATGATGGGCGGGCGCATCTCGCATGGCGAGGAGCCGGCCCACGACGAGAGCGTCGCGCCGGTCGCCTCTGCATTCGGCGAGGAGGAGCGCAGCATGGTCAGCGGTGTGCTCACGCTGGGCGAACGTTCGATTCGATCCATCATGACCCCTCGCACCGAGATCTCGTGGATAGACATCAACGGCGAGGTCGAAACCATTCGCGACGAACTGCGCCGCACACCGCACAGCTACTTTCCCGTGTGCGCGGGCGAGCTGGATAACGTCGTGGGTGTGGGCAGGGCGAAGGACCTGCTGGCCAACATCATGGACACGGGCACCATCGGTGAGTTGTCCGACTTGCGCCCTCCCACGGTCGTTCACGAATCCGCCCGCGTGCTGGGCATGATGGAGACGCTGCGTGCGGCTCAGCTGATTCTGGTGACCGATGAGTACGGCACCATACAGGGGGTGGTCACGCCCATCGATATCCTGGAAGCCATCGCCGGCGAGTTCCCGGACGAAGACGAGCAGCGTGCCATCCAGGTGACCGGCGAAAACCGCTGGCGGGTAGACGGCTCAGCCGACCTGCACTATCTGGCGCAGGTCATCCAGGCCGAATTCTGGCATGAGGGCGAAGATCCCTACACATCGCTGGCAGGGTTTTTGCTCGCGCGTTTTGGCGCATTGCCCGCCGTGGGCGAGAGCATCGAGCTGGCTGGCCTGCGGTTCGAGATTGCCGAAATCAACAATCGTCGAATCGCGGTGGTCAACGTCGAGCGGCATGAGGCGCCGCCGCCCGTGCCGCAGGCTTAAGCGCCGCGTTTGGCCGTCCAGGTCCCTTTGACGGGGCCTTCGGTGGTGCCGCGCATGGTGTCGCCCTCGACCGTGCCGATGTACTTCACACCGTCTGCGGTGAATGTGATCTGGCTGCCGTTCATCCTGGCCTGCGAGATGGGCGACTGGCCCAGCGTGCCTTCGATTTCCTGGAAGCTTTGCTTGAGCGTCAGCGGATTGCCGGCCACTTGCCAGGTGCCTTCGACCTTGGCGGGCACGATCCACAAGAGCGCCGTGCAATAGCTGGTGCAATCCTGGGTCACGGTCTCCATCTGGTCGGCCTGCCAATCACCCATGCGAAACGAGTTGGCCACGATGCGGGTGCCGGGTTTCAGATCCAGGATCTTGGGGCGCAGCTTTTCGTTGATGGAAGGCAGCAGGAACATGGTGATCACGTCCGCCTTGGACAGATCGGTGTCGAACAGGTCAGCGGTCACGAAAGTGGCGCGGTCCTGGACTTTTTCTCGTGCCGCATTGGCGCGCGCCAGATTGGCCATGTCCGGGTTGTATTCTATGCCTTGGGCATTGAGCCCGCGTTTGGCGGCGGTGATGACCGTGCGGCCGTCACCCGATCCCAGATCGATCAGGAAATCCTTGGGTGTGACTTGCGCCATGTCGAGCATCTTCTCGACCAGGGTCTGCGGGGTGGGCACCCAGACCACGTCCTTGCCGCTCTGGCCGACGATGGGGCTGTAGTCTTCTTTGCTGGTCGTCTCGCTGGCAGCCGTGCTGGCCGTCTGGGCGTTGACGCAACCTCCGCCGAATGCAATGGCGCTGGCCGCCACGAACGCCGAGAGATAGCGTTTCGGAATGCCCAGGCGGGTCTGGCGGGAAGAGGGCGTTGCGCTTGCGAAAGGCAAAGACATGGTGACGTTCCTGTTCAAGTTAAGCTGACATCCAGCTGATAATACCTGCAGTTTTCGAAGTTTCGATGAATCGTGCTCCGTCGCCACTGTAGGGTGGGCCAACTGACTTCAGCGTGACACGAAACCAACATTTCTGTCAGATTGGTTTCTGACAAACGTGTCAGCCAGGGGTCAGTGCGGCGACATGCGTCATGCGTTAGTCTGCAGGCAGAGACACACGACTTCAATTTCTTTTTCAGGTGGCATGCAGTGCGCGTATTGATCGTCGAAGATGAAGACAAAACCTCCACGTACATACACCGAGGTCTGACCGAGGTGGGTTACACCGTGGATGTCGCCGCCAGCGGAACGGACGGCCTGCATCTTGCATTGACTTTCGACTACGACGTCATCGTGCTGGATCTGATGCTGCCGGGCCTCGACGGCTACGCGGTGCTGGAGCAACTGCGATCGAAGAAATCCACGCCGGTCATCATGCTCTCTGCACGGGGAGATGTCGGCGACCGTGTCACGGGGCTGCGCAAGGGCGCGGACGATTATCTGCCCAAGCCGTTTTCCTTCACCGAACTGGTCGCCCGCCTGCAGGCCATGACGCGCCGGCGTATCGAGGGCATGGAAGCCACCACATTGCGGGTCGATGACCTGACCATCGATCTGCTGGCACGCAAGGCCATACGCGCAGGCGACCGCATCGAGCTGACCGCCAAGGAGTTTTCATTGCTCAGCCTGCTGGCGCGTCATCAAGGCGAGGTGCTCTCCAAGCTCATGATCGCAGAGCAGGTCTGGGACATGAATTTCGACAGCGACGTGAACGTGGTGGAAGTGGCCGTCAAGCGTCTGCGCGGCAAGGTGGACGCGCCTTATGCGCAGAAGCTGCTCCATACGGTGAGAGGCATGGGCTACGTGCTGGAAGCCCGGCACACACCTGCCGATACGGATGCGCCCAATTGAGGATGCGCAGTCGATCCATTGCGTGGCGCATGGCCGCCATGTTCGCCTTGACGGCGGCGGTGGTATTCACCAGCGTGGCCGTGTTTCTTTATTGCATGCTGGCCACATCGGTGCGCGAACAGATCCGGGCGGAACTGCAGTTTCACCAGACCTTGCTCAAGCCCTACATCGAGGCGCGTACCGATATCCAGGACTGGCCGGCGGTGCAGCGCAAGCTCAACGGGATGACGCCCGAGGTCGGTCGCTTGCGCTACTGGATCGAGTCGCCCGACCCGGCGTTTGCCTACGGTCATCCGGGCGCCCTGGACGGGCTGGATGCGCGCGGCGAGCCGCTGGTCGATGGCTTCGGATTCATCAAACAGGGCCAGCCCGCCAAGACCTGGGGCGTGCTGATTGCGCCGATTGCCGCCCAGGGCGAGCGGCCCGCTCTGACATTCGGGGTGGCGCTGGACGCCACAGCGTATCTGCACACGAAAGAGTCGTTCTCCCGGGTGATGCAGATTGCCTCGGCGCTGGGTATCTTGCTGGTGGCGCTGCTGGGTCACTGGATCGTCAAGCGAGGGCTTTTCCCTGTGCGCAGGCTCAGTGCGCAGGCCAATGCGTTGCCGCGCAACGATCCCTGCCAGCGTCTGGACGTGGCGGGACTGCCCACCGAAATCCTGGAGCTGGCGGTGTCGTTCAACAATGCGCTGGAGCGGCGCGAAGCCGCATGGCGTCAGCTGGAGGGCTTCAATGCAGACACCGCGCACGAGTTGCGCACGCCCCTGACCAACCTCATCGGCCAGACGCAGGTGGCACTGGTACATCCGCGCAGTGCCGAGGAACTGCAGGATCTCCTGGCCTCCAATCTGGAAGAACTGGAGCGCATGAGCGGCATCGTCAACGACATGTTGTTCCTGTCTCGTGCCGACAACGGCGATCTTGTCGAAGAACTCACTGAAGTTTCGTTGCGGCAGGAAACCCAGAAAACCGTGGAGTATCTCGAAGATGCCTTCGTGCAGAAGACGCTGACAGTCAGGATCGAGGGCGATTCGCTGGCGTGGGTGGACAAGCGCCTGTTTCACCGTGCGATTGCCAATCTGCTCTCCAACAGCGCGCAGTATGCGCAGGAGAACAGCGAAGTGCGGGTGTTGATCGAGGAGCAGGAAAGCGGCATCGCAGTGTCGGTCTCCAATCAGGGCGATCCCATCCCGCCCGGTCAGCAGGCGCGCCTGTTCGAACGGTTCTACCGTGGCGATTCGGCACGCACGCGCAGCCGCGTGCATCACGGGCTGGGCTTGTCCATCGTCCGGGCTATTGCATCCATGCACGGTGGCGATGTGTTCGTTCGCAGCGCCAACGGAACGAACACGTTCGGTTTCACGTTCCGGCGCGATCTGTCGGCCTGAAGCGTTTCAGGCGCAGCGCATTGCCCAGTACGAACACCGATGACAGCGCCATCGCACCGGCTGCGAATATCGGCGAGAGCAGTACGCCATTGACGGGATACAGCACACCCGCGGCCACGGGGATGAGCGCCGCGTTGTAGGCAAACGCCCAGAACAGATTCTGCCGGATGTTGCCCAGGGTGGCGCGCGAGAGCGCGATGGCGTGGGCGACGCCGTTCAGGTCGCCTGACATCAGCACCACGTCGGCCGATTCGATGGCAATGTCGGTTCCGGTGCCGATGGCCAGGCCCACCTCGGCCTGCGCCAGCGCGGGCGCATCGTTGATGCCATCGCCCACGAAGGCGACTGCGCCATGAGTTGCCTGCAGCTTCTTGATGACCTCGACTTTCTGGTCCGGCAGCATCTGCGCGGCCACGTCGTCCACGCCCAGCTGATCGGCGATGGCCCGGGCCGTGTACTGGTTGTCCCCTGTGATCATCACCACCTTCAGGCCCTGTGCGTGGAAGGCGGCAATCGCGGATGGCGTGGAGGCCTTGATGGGGTCTGCCACCGCGACGATGGCTGCCAGCCGGCCATCGATGGCCGCATATATGGGCGTCTTGCCCTGTTCGCCGAGGGCCTGGGCATGGTCGGCAAAGAGATCAGGATCGAGTCCCAGCGTGCGCATGTAGTCAGCGGCGCCGATTTCCACGCGCTGCCCCCCGACTGTGGCGTAAAGGCCCAGGCCAGGTACTGCGCTTACGTCCTGCGCCGGTTCGATGCGAAGGGCGGCGGCTTCGGCCGCTTCAACGATGGCGCGGGCGATAGGGTGCTCCGAGCGCGCTTCCACAGCCGCCATGCTTGCCAGTACTTCGTCGCGCGTAAAGCCGTCGGTCGTGTCCAGGTCGGTCAGCACCGGTTTGCCTTCGGTGAGCGTGCCGGTCTTGTCCAGCGCCACCACGGTGATTTCCTTCAGGCTCTGCAGGGCGTCGCCCTGACGGAACAGGATGCCCAGTTCGGCCGCACGGCCAGTGGCCACCATGATGGAGGTGGGCGTGGCCAGCCCCATCGCGCAGGGGCAGGCGATGATGAGCACCGCCACGGCGTTGACCAGTCCAAAGGTCAGCGCGGGCGCCGGACCGACGAGCAGCCATACTGCGAAGGTCAGCAACGCCAGCCCCATCACGACAGGCACGAACCACAGGGTGACGCGATCGACAATCGCCTGGATCGGCAGCTTGGCGCCTTGCGCGTGCTCGACCATGCGGATGATGTTGGCCAGTACCGTGTCGCCACCGACGGCGCGCGCCTCGATGGTCAAGGTTCCGGCCTGGTTGACGGTCCCGCCGATGACCGCCGCATCCCGGGCCTTGCGCACGGGCACGGGTTCGCCCGAGATCATGGATTCGTCCACGAAACTCTCACCGCTGCGCACGGTGCCATCCACGGCGATGCGCTCACCGGGGCGTATCTCGATCAGGTCGCCGGCCACGACGTCAGAGACAGGGATGTCCGACGCAACGCCGTTGCGCTGCACCCGGGCCGTCTTGGGTTGCAGTTTGACCAGGCGCTGGATGGCTTCGGACGTGCGCCCGCGTGCCCGCGCTTCCAGGAATCGACCCAGCAGGATCAAGGTGATGATGACGGCGGCGGCTTCGTAATACACGGCCACCGTGCCTTCGGGCAGCACGTGCGGCGCAAACGTGGCCACGACCGAAAAACCGTAGGCGGCCAGCGTGCCCAGCGCGACCAGCGAATTCATGTCCGGGGCCAGGCGCACCAGGGCGGGCAGTCCCAGGCGCAGGAAACGCCTGCCCGGCAGGCAGATCACCAGGGTGGTCAAGACGAACTGGATGAGCCAGTTGTTCTGCATGCCCAGGTTGGCGTGTATCCAGTGATGTACGGCAGGAATCAGGTGGGAACCCATCTCCAGCAGAAACACCGGAACGGCCAGGCATAAGGCCACGATCACATCCCTGCGCAGCAGGACACGTTCGGCCTCGCGCCGTTCGGCCACGGCCGGGTCGCTCTGCACGATTTCCCTGGCCACGTAGCCGGCCTGGGAGACGGCAGCGATCAGCGCTGCTGCCCCGGTCTGCGCGCCCGCAAGTGTGATCTCGGCACGCTCTGTGGCCAGGTTCACATGGGCGCTGCGAACGTCGGGGATCGCGCGCAGGGCACGTTCCACACGCCCCACGCATGATGCGCAGGTCATGCCCTCGATGGACAGCGACACGTCGTGGCCGTCATTGAAGGGGGAAGATCGGGTGGCCATCGGGGACTCCTTGCAAGCCGGTTCAACCAGAAGGCTATTGTCGTCCTTGCCATGATGGTAAGGTCAAGGGCGGCTGCCGATGTTCACACGCTTGACCTTGCCACAGTGGCAAGCCTTAGCGTGCGAGATCCTTCAACGATGTAGCAGGTGCACCCATGAAGCCTTTTACCTCTCTGATGTCCGGCCTTCTGCTGTCGGGCCTGTTCAGTGTTGCCCACGCACAAACGAATCCTGCTGCCTCGTCCAGCGGCGCCCATCAGGCAGGCGCGCTTGGCGGGGCGCACGCCACTCCCGCGGCCGGTGCGCCAGAGAAGTCCGGAACCAGTCCGTCGGCCTCGACCCTTGCATACGAGAAAGCGGCTGCCGACATGCACGCCGCGATGGACATTCCCTATACGGGTGATGCGGATGTGGATTTCATGCGCGGCATGATCGCCCATCATGAAGGCGCCATCGCCATGGCCCAGGTCGCGCTGAAGTACGGCAAGGATGCCGCAGTGCGCAAGCTTGCCGGGGAAGTGATCGCCTCGCAGGGTGCCGAGATCGAATCCATGCGCGCCTGGCTGGCCGAGCGCGGGCAGCCAGGCGCCCGCCCGTAGCGCGATCTAGGCGGCGCGTCGGCGTGCGCGCAGCAGCGTGCGTGCGCCGTCTATCACCAGAATGCCGATGGCCATCCAGATGGGGCCGTAGGTATACAGGTCGCTGCGGGACAGGCGCTCGCCCAGTATCAGGGCGACCAGGATGAGAAACACCGGCTCGAAGTAGGTCAGCAGGCCGAACAGTCCTATGCTCATGGCGCGTGTCGACCACAGGAAGAGCGCCAGGGCCACGATGCCCGTCAGGCCGAAACCGATCAACAGCGCGACCAGCGAGGGCGAGGCGGCCAGCACACTCAGCGTCTGGGGGCGTTGGCTGATGATGAAGAGCGCGGCGGGCAGCATCAGGATCATGTCGAAGAACAGGCCGCCCAGATGGTTCGTGCCCATTTTCTTGCGCAGCGTGAAATAGAACGGGTAGCCAAAGGCCACCAGAAAGGTCGGCCAGGCGGTCTGCCCCGACGCCATGAAGGCGTGGGCGACGCCGACGCTGGCCGTCACGGCGGCCAGCCTCTGCAGGGGAGACAGACGTTCGTTGAAGACGACGCGGCCCACGAAGATCATCACCAGCGGCAGCAGGAAGTAGCCCAGCGACACGTCCAGCGCGTGGCCATGCAAGGGCGCCCAGGTGAACAGCCACAGCTGCACGCCAAGAAACGCCGCGCTGGCCACCAGCAGCAGCGCCATCGACGGCCTGGCTACGACGCGCCGCCAGATGGCCCGCACCAGTGTGGTTTCGCCTGTCAGCCTCAACAGCAGGGCCAGCGCTGGCACTGAAATCGCGATCCGCCAGGCAAACAGTTCTTCGCCCGCAAGCGGGTCGAGCAGGGTGCCGTAAAAGAAAAGCACCCCGAACAGGGCGCAGGCGACAACGGCAGCAAACACACCAAGCATGACAATCTCTGGTAGACACGATCTGTGGCAACGGACCACTGGGGTGATCGTAAGCCATACGCGAGCGCTTTGCGCATGATTCTTGCTTGCCTTTTCCTCCCCATCTGAAAGGCGAGCATATGTCCATACCGGATCAGTCTTATGTCGAGTGGCTGTTGAGCAAGTCGATGCTGGCCCGCGCACGTGAACGGGCGCGCCTTTACGGGGGGCAGAGCCGGCTGTGGATGCATCCCTATGCCGAGGCTCGCCCGCGTGCGGCCACCGAAATCGCGTCGGTCTGGGTCACCACCTATCCCGAGTCCATCATCACCCGCGAGGGCGAGTCGATCCTGAAGACGCTGGGCGATCCTCAACTGTGGCAGGTGCTGTCGTCCCTCGGGGTGCAGGCGATCCATACGGGGCCGACCAAGGTCGGCGGCGGGCTGAGCGGCTATACCGAAACGCCCACCATCGACGGCAATTTCGACCGCATCGGATTCGACATCGACCGCCGCTTCGGCAGCGATGAGGAATACGTGGCCTTCAGCCGCATCGCCTCGGCCTTCAACGCCATCATCATCGACGACGTCATCCCCTCGCATACCGGCAAGGGCGCAGACTTCCGGCTGGCCGAAATGGCCTATGGCGACTATCCCGGGCTCTACCACATGGTGGAGATCAAGCCCGAGGACTGGGGCGTGTTGCCCGATGTCCCCGAGGGGCGCGACGCCGTGAACCTGCCACCGGCCACGGTGGATGTGCTCAAGGAGAAGTGTTATCTGGTGGGGCAGTTGCAGCGGGTGATCTTCTTCGAGCCGGGCGTGAAAGAGACCGACTGGAGCGCCACAGGCGAAATCACGGGTGTGGATGGCGTGACGCGGCGCTGGGCCTATCTGCACTACTTCAAGGCGGGACAACCTTCGTTGAACTGGCTGGACCCCAGCTTCGCCGCCCAGCAGCTGATCGTGGGCGATGCCCTGCATTGCATGGACGTCATGGGCGCACGCGGGTTGCGTCTGGACGCCAACGGCTTTCTCGGGGTCGAACGGCGCACCGGGGAAAATGCCTGGTCCGAGAGCCATCCACTGTCCATCGTGGGCAACCAGATTCTGGGCGGCATGATTCGCAAGGCGGGCGGCTTCAGTTTCCAGGAACTGAACCTGACCGTCGACGACATTGCGGCAATGTCCAAGGGCGGGGCCGACCTCTCCTACGATTTCATCACGCGCCCGGCCTACCATCATGCGGTGCTCACCGGCGACACCGAATTCCTGCGGCTGATGCTGCGTACCGTTCACCAGTACGGCATCGATCCGGCTTCGCTGATCCACGCCTTGCAGAACCACGACGAACTGACGCTTGAGCTGGTGCACTTCTGGACCTTGCACGCCGCCACCATGTTCACCTACCACGGCCAGACTCTGCCGGGCAATATTCTGCGCGAGCACATCCGCGAGACCATGTACGAGAAGCTCAGTGGCGAGCACGCGCCGTATAACCTGCGCTTTGTCACCAATGGGGTGGCCTGCACCTCGGCCAGTGTGGCGGCGGCCGCGCTCGGCCTGCGCGACCTGGATCTCCTGACCGACGAAGACATCGAACGCATCAAGCGCGTGCACCTGCTCATGGCCATGTTCAATGCCATGCAGCCCGGCGTATTCGCCCTGTCGGGCTGGGATCTGGTG
>JAEYZR010000141.1 GCA_023427945.1 Pseudomonadota bacterium
CCCAATGCCCACGAAACCGTAGTGCCCACCGACGACTCTGCCGTGCGCGAGGTGTGCACGGCAGCCGGCATCAAAGCCCTCATGACACGCGCATCGCACCCGACCGGCACCGATCGTCTGGCCGAAGTGGTCGACGCCCTGGGGCTTGATGACGATGCCATCGTGGTCAACCTGCAGGGTGACGAACCACTGATCGACCCCGCTCTGCTGGACGCCGTGGCCCAGTTGCTTGCCCGCCATGCCGACGCCGCCATCGCCACCTGTGCCGCACGGATCACGCAGGCCGACTCGCTGTTCAATCCGAACGCGGTGAAAGTGGTGTGCGACCAGCGCGGGCATGCGCTCTATTTCTCACGCGCGCCCATCCCCTGGGCCCGCGACGCGCTGGCCGACGGTCAACGCCGCCTGGCCGATGGCCTGCCCGCCTTGCACCACATTGGGCTCTACGCCTACCGTGCCGGCTTCCTCAGGCAATTTCCCAAGCTTGCCCAGACCCCGCTGGAGCGTGTCGAAGCGCTCGAACAGTTGCGTGCGCTCGAGCATGGCCATCGAATCGTGGTACACATCTGCCCCGGCCATCCGGCCCCTGGCGTGGACACCCTCGAAGACCTCACTCGTGTAAGGGAAATTTACGCAAATAGGTTATAAGTCTGCATCTCGCGTCTGCACGTAGCGACGGCGACATGCGTCATAATCAGCAACATCAGAAAAATTTTCATATACCCCTCAGGAGTAGTCATGCGTTTAATCCTGCTAGGCCCCCCAGGCGCAGGCAAGGGCACCCAAGCCACGTTCATCACCAAGCAATTTGGTATTCCCCAGATTTCGACCGGCGACATGCTGCGCGCCGCAGTGAAGGCCGGGACCGAACTCGGGTTGCAAGCCAAGCAGGTCATGGACGCCGGCGGCCTCGTGTCCGACGCGCTCATCATCGGCCTGGTGCGTGACCGCCTGAACCAGAAAGATTGCGAAAGCGGCTACCTGTTCGACGGTTTCCCCCGGACCATCCCCCAGGCTGATGCCTTGAAAGAGGCTGCCATCGGACTGGACTACGTCATCGAAATCGAGGTGCCGGAACAGGACATCATCGAACGCATGAGCGGACGCCGTGTCCATCCCGCCAGTGGCCGCACCTACCACTTGCGCTTCAATCCGCCCAAGAACGAGGGCCAGGACGACGTCACGGGCGAGCCTCTCGTCCAGCGCGAAGATGATCGTGAAGAGACCGTGCGCCATCGCCTGTCCGTCTATCGCGACCAGACCCGCCCCCTGGTCGACTATTACTCCAGTTGGGCCAATACCGACAGCCAGGCACCGAAATACCGCAAGATTTCGGGCGTGGGTTCCGTCGAGGAAGTGACGGCTCGCATGAAGCAGGCCCTTACCGACTGACGCGCATCGCCCTGCCCTACATTCGAACTCAGATCAGGAAAATCGACATGGATATCGCAAACCACGTTTTTATTGTCACGGGCGGCGCCTCGGGCCTTGGTGCGGGCACCGTGCGCATGCTCGTTGCCGAAGGTGCGCGTGTGGTGATCGCCGATCTGCAGGACGAAGCCGGGCAGGCGCTGGCCCAGGAACTGGGTCAGGTATTCGTCCATTGCAACGTTTCCGATGAAAAAGATGCGGAAGCGGTCGTCGCTGCCGCTGTGGCACTCGGTCCGGTCTATGGCCTGATCAATTGCGCCGGCATCGCGCCGGCAGCGAAGATTGTCGGCAAATCGGGCGCTCATGCGCTGGATCTGTTCCAGAAAGTCATTTCGGTCAACCTGATCGGCAGTTTCAACATGATGCGCCTTGCTGCGCAGGCCATGAGCGAGAACGAGCCGCTTGCCACTGGCGAGCGAGGCGTGCTCATCAACACCGCATCTGTCGCGGCCTACGATGGCCAGATCGGACAGGCCGCCTACGCGGCATCCAAGGCTGGCGTTGTCGGCATGACCCTTCCCATTGCGCGCGATCTCGCCCGCTCCGGCATTCGCTGCGTGACGATTGCGCCTGGCATTTTCGGCACCCCCATGGTGGCCGGCATGCCCCAGAACGTCCAGGACGCCCTGGCTGCCAGCATTCCCTTCCCTGCGCGCCTGGGTACGCCACAAGACTATGCAAAACTGGTCAACAGCATCATCACCAATGAAATGATCAACGGCGAGACCATTCGACTCGATGGTGCCATCCGCATGCCGCCCAAGTAGTTACAGGCATACGCCTGGCCTGACGTCCACTTCATGTCCCTATTTCGATCGGCTGCCACGATCAGCAGCCTCACCTTTTTGTCGCGTATCACGGGTCTGATACGCGACATTCTCATTGCGCGAGCCTTTGGTGTCGGACCACTGACCGATGCCTTCTGGGTGGCCTTTCGTATTCCCAATCTGTTGCGACGTCTTTTTGCCGAAGGCGCCTTCTCGCAGGCGTTCGTTCCCATTCTGGGAGCCGCGCGCACCGAGCGCAGTGACGAGGCGGTGCGGGTGCTGCTGGACAGGGTGGCGCTGTTGCTGACGGCCGTACTCATGCTGATCACGGTGATCGGCGTCGTCGCCGCGCCCTGGGTGGTCATGGCGATGGCCAGCGGCATGACCCACGAAGCCCGCAGCGAACAGTTCCAGGGGGCCGTCTGGATGACGCGCCTGATGTTCCCCTACATCCTGTGCATGTCCCTGGTTGCCTTCGCCTCGGGCGTGCTGAATACCTGGCGCAAATTCGCGGTACCCGCCTTCACGCCGGTTCTGCTGAACGTTTGCATGATCGGTGCCTGCCTGGGGCTGGCAAACTGGTTCGACCCGCCCATCTATGCCCTGGCCGTAGGCGTCATGCTGGGTGGCGTGGCGCAACTCGCGGTGCAATGGCTGGCGCTCGCCCGGCTCGGGTTGACCCCCAGGTGGTCGCTGAACCTGCGTCAGGCCTGGAACGACCCGGTCGTCAGGCGCATCATGCGCCAGATGGCACCCGCGACCCTGGGCGTGTCGGTCGCGCAGATTTCCCTGCTCATCAACACCAATATTG